>NZ_JBEYCQ010000005.1:0-320884 GCF_040632905.1 Streptomyces sp. NPDC016469 | reverse complement strand
TCCTTACGGATCGACATCAGACCCGGCATCTCGTGCTCGGCAAGCGTGATCTCCTTCCGCCCGAAAGCGGCGAGAGAGAGATCGGCGACCTTGAAGTCCTGTTTGTTGGCGACCGTCGTCATAACGGGCTGCTCCTCGTTGTGGAGTCGAGGGTGGGTAGGGCGGCTCTGCGGCGGCGGGCACACGAATGCCCGAGCGCTCGCAGCGCAGTCCGTCGGAGGCCCTCTCTCCCTCGGCCGGTCCGGCGTACGGACCGATCGACCGCCATCAGCAGCGACGTCTGACACTGCCGTCGAATCTACACCGAACGGCGCAGCCGCTCCCAGTCCACCGGGGCGGGTCCGGTGCGGGAGCGGCTGTGAGGGGTACGCGATGGCGGGTCCGATGCGGTCAGCGGCCGGTTTCCGTCGGCCCGCTGTCGCCGGACGCCGTGTCGCCGGGTTCGGCCGCTCCGGGTTCCGGGGCTTCCGGGCCGGGGGTGGCGTGGGTGCCGCCCGGGGCCTTGGCCGGGTTGGTGCCGGCCGCTGCCGCCGCCGCGTTGTAGATGTCCGGCTCCAGGTAGATCACCCGGGCGATCGGGACGGCGGCGCGGATGCGGGACTCGGCGGCGTTGATGGCGTTGGCGACCTCGTCGGCGGTGTCGTCGTGCTGGACCGCGATCTTGGCGGCGACCAGCAGCTCTTCCGGGCCGAGGTGGAGCGTACGCATGTGGATGATTCCGGTGACGGTGTCGCCGTCGACCACCGCGGCCTTGATCTTCTCGACCTGGTCCGCCCCGGCGGCCTCGCCGAGCAGCAGGGACTTGGTCTCGGCGGCCAGCACGAGCGCGATGGTGATCAGCAGGATGCCGATGCAGAGGGTGCCGATGCCGTCCCACACGCCGTTGCCCGTGCCGAGGGCCAGGCCGACGCCGCCGAGGGCGAGGACCAGACCGATCAGCGCGCCGAAGTCCTCGAGGAGCACGACGGGCAGTTCCGGGGCCTTCGCGCGGCGGATGAAGTCCGTCCAGCTGAGCGAGCCGCGCGTCTCGTTGGACTCCCTGATCGCCGTACGGAAGGAGAAGCCCTCGGCGATGATCGCGAAGACCAGGACGCCGACCGGCCAGTACCACGCCTCCACCTCATGGGGGTGCCTGATCTTCTCGTAGCCCTCGTACACCGCGAACATGCCGCCGACGGAGAACAGGACGATGGAGACGAGGAAGGCGTAGATGTAGCGCTCGCGGCCGTACCCGAAGGGGTGCTGCGGGGTGGCTTCGCGCTGGGCCCGCTTGCCGCCGAGGAGCAGCAGGCCCTGGTTGCCGGAGTCGGCGAGCGAGTGGACGCTCTCCGCGAGCATCGACGAGGACCCGCTGAACAGGAACGCCACGAATTTGGCCACTGCGATCGCGAGGTTGGCGCCGAGTGCCGCCACGATCGCCTTGGTTCCGCCTGACGCACTCATGGGTGCCTGGTGTCCCTTCTTCGGTCTGCGGCTCCGACGGCCGCGGTGTGGCGGCACATTGTTGCAGCCGTCGTCACGGACGGTGCGTCAGGCCACTACTGTCGCACGGAACAGCGTGCCCGCTCCGGACACATGTACCCGCTCGCCCGCCGGTACGAAGACCGATTCGCCGGGCGCGAGGGCGAGGTCCCCGGCGCTCGGGGCGCCCGCCGTGCACAGCAGGATCTGCGGTGTGGACGCGGTCAGGTCGGCGGGGGCGGCGCCGGGTGACAGGTCGAAGCGGGAGAGGCGGAACTCGTCCACCGGTGTCTCGTACAGCTCCTCGCCCGACGGGGACGCCTCCGGGCGCAGGATGCCCGGGTCGGTCGCCTCGAAGCGGACGATGCGCAGGAGTTCGGGTACGTCGATGTGCTTGGGCGTCAGGCCGCAGCGCAGCACGTTGTCCGAGTTGGCCATGATCTCGACGCCGAGGCCGTCGAGGTACGCGTGCGGGACGCCGGCGCCGAGGAACAGCGCCTCGCCGGGCTGGAGCCGTACGTGGTTGAGCAGCATGGCCGCGATGACGCCCGCGTCGCCGGGGAAGTGGTGGGCGATGCGGGCGTACGGGGCGTAGGCACCGCCGATCCGTTCCGCGGCGGCCGCGGCGGCGGTCACCGTTTCGGCCATCTCGTCCGGGTCCGCGGTGAGGATCGCCGTCAGGACCTCGCGCAGCGCGGCCTCCTCGGGCTGGGCGCGGAGCAGGTCCGCGTACGGCTTGAGGGAGTCGACGCCCAGGCCCTCCATCGCCTCGGCCGCCTCCAGGGGCCGGCGGAATCCGCACAGGCCGTCGAAGGGGGTGAGCGCGCAGATCAGCTCGGGCTTGTGGTTGGCGTCCTTGTACGTGCGGTGGGGGGCGTCGATCGGGACGGACCGGCCCTCCTCGTCCGCGTAACCCGCCTTGGCCTGGTCCAGGTTCGGGTGCACCTGGAGGGAGAGGGGGGCGCCCGCGGCGAGCAGCTTGAGGAGGAAGGGCAGGCGGGGACCGAACTTGTCGACGGTCGCCGTGCCGAGTTCGCGGGCCGGGTCGGCGTCGATGATCTCGGTGAGGGACTGCTCGGCGGCGCCGGTTTCGGTGCGGGTGATCCGGGAAGGGGCGCCCGGGTGGGCGCCCATCCACATCTCCGCCTGCGGCTCCCCGGTGGGGGCGACGCCCAGCAGGGCGGGGATCGCGGTGGTCGAGCCCCAGGCATACGGGCGCACGGTGTTGGAGAGCCGGTCCATGGATCAGTCCTTGTGTTGCTGTGCTGTCTTGGCGTGGTGCGGGTGTCTCAGGCGCCGGGGGCCGAGGCGAGCGACAGGTAGACCGCGGCGAAGTCCGTGACGGCGAGCAGCTCCGCGAGGGATTCGAGCGTGCTGCCCTCCTCCGGTTCGAGCTCGCTGATCGCCGTGTCGTGGCCGAGGGCCAGTTCGCGGGCGGCCGGGGCGGCGCTGAGGCCGCCGGTCGGGCGGTCGCGGAGCAGCACCACCCGGGCGTGCAGGGGCTCCGACTCCTCGACGCGGTCGCGGAAGAAGTCGTCCGGGTCCGCGCCCGCGGCGAAGGCGCCCGCCAGCAGGCCGCCGTGCGCGGGAAGGGCCTCCGGTAGTGCGGCGGCGAGGGCCGGGCGCCCCGAGAGCTCCGCCAGGACCGCGGCGAACCGGCGCCCGACCGGGCCGGCCGCTTCGCCCTCCGTCCAGATCAGCGGGAGGGTGTCCGCGAGTTCGGCGGCGAGGGTCTTGGCCGGGTTGCTGTACGTGGCGATGGCCGGACCGCAGCGCTCCGCCGTACGGTCCAGGCGGTCGGCGACGCTCTGGAGCGCGTCGGCGGGGGCGGTGACCAGGCCGACGCGGTCGAGCAGGGCGAGGAGCGGGGTGAGCAGGGCCCAGAGGGTGCCGGGGCCCGCGGCCGAGGTCTCGGCGTCGTACTCGCCGTGCGGGGCGGAGGCCATGGGGACGACGACGCCGTGCACCCCGTGGACCGCCTCCCTCAGCGGGGAGCGCAGCGGGGCGACGGCCACGACCGTGCAGCCCCGGCGGTACGCCTGCTCTGCGAGGAGGGCGAGGCCCGGTTCGGAGCCGTCCGCCGTGGCGATGAGCAGGAGGTCCACGGAGCCGGCCCAGCCGGGGAGGGTCCAGCGGAGTGCGCCGGGGGCGGGGGCGACGCCGGTCGGGGGGATACGGGTGACCGGGGCGTAGGCGCCGGCGAGCGCGGCGATCAGGTCCGCGACACCGGTCGCGGCGGTGCCGGAGCCGGCGACCAGGACGGCGCGCGGGCGGCCCTCCGGCTTCAGCTCGGTGATCCCGGCCTCCGTCGCGTGGCGGGCGGCGGTGCGGACCCGGGCCCCGGCCTCGGCGGCGCCGCGGAGCAGGTCGCGGCGGTCGGCTCGGGCCAGGGCGTCGGGGGCGTCGAGCAACGACTCGTCGAGCATGGGGCGGTCCTCCGATCACATGCCGGTCACCGGCGGGTGCGGGTGCGGGGCGGCCGCTTCGGGCCGGTTGCGCCGGTCCGGCCGATTACGCCGGGCGGCGGGCCTCGTCGACGAGGAGTACGGGGATGCCGTCCCGGACCGGGTAGGCGAGGCCGCAGTCGGTGCCGGTGCAGATGAGTTCCGGGGTGTCGGCTGCCGTCTGGTCGTCCAGGGGGGCGTGGCAGGCCGGGCAGGCCAGGATCTCCAGGAGGCCGGCTTCGAGCGGCATGGGGTGTCCCTTCGGGCGGTCTGTGGTCGGGGCCCTTGTGGGGGCGTGGTCAGCCTACCGCCGGGGCGGGGTGGGGTGCGTGTCGTGGGGCGGGTGCGTGGGGGCGGGGCGTTGAGGGCGGGTGCGGGTGCGTTGCGCCTGCGGCGGGCCTGTTCCCCTACCCGCCCCTTCCCGAAACCGGGGCGCTGCCCCGGACCCCGCTCCTCAAACGCCGGAGGGGCTGGGTTTCACGTCGGGGCCGGGTTTCACGTCGGGGCCGGGTTTCACGTCGGGGCCGGGTGGGCGCGAGTTCTACCCACGGATCAGGCCCAGGACCTCGTCCCGTACCCGGCTCATCGTCTCCTCGTCCTTCGCCTCCACGTTCAGGCGCAGCAGCGGTTCCGTGTTGGACGGGCGGAGGTTGAACCACCAGGCAGGGGTTGTGACCGTGAGGCCGTCGAGGGCGTCGGTGGTGGTGTTGTCGCGGGAGGTGAAGGCGGAGGCCACCTTCTCCGTGCTGGCCTTCTGGTCGTCGACCGTGGAGTTGATCTCGCCGGAGGCGGCGTAGCGGTCGTACTGGGCGACCAGGGCCGAGAGGGGGCCCGCCTGGCCGCCGAGGGCGGCGAGGACGTGGAGGGCGGCGAGCATGCCCGTATCGGCGTTCCAGAAGTCGCGGAAGTAGTAGTGGGCCGAGTGCTCGCCGCCGAAGATCGCGCCGTGGGAAGCCATCTCGGCCTTGATGAAGGAGTGGCCGACCCTGGTGCGGACGGGGGTGCCGCCGTGTTCGCGTACGACCTCGGGGACGGAGTGGGAGGTGATCAGGTTGTGGATGACCGTGCCCCGGCCGCCGTTGCGGGCCAGTTCCCGGGCCGCGACCAGGGCGGTGATCGCCGACGGGGAGACGCCTTCGCCCCGTTCGTCCACCACGAAGCAGCGGTCCGCGTCGCCGTCGAAGGCGAGGCCCAGGTCGGCGCCCTCGGCCACCACCCGGGCCTGGAGGTCCGTGATGTTCTTCGGGTCCAGGGGGTTGGCCTCGTGGTTCGGGAAGGTGCCGTCCAGCTCGAAGTACATCGGGACCAGGTCCACGGGCAGCCCGGCGAAGACCGTGGGGACGGTGTGGCCGCCCATGCCGTTGCCCGCGTCCACGACGACCTTGAGGGGGCGGATCTCCGTCAGGTCCACCAGGGAGAGCAGATGGGCGGCGTAGTCCGTGAGGGTGTCGCGCTCGGTGACCGTCCCTCCGGAGGCGACCGGCGCGGGGGCGCCCTTCTCCGACCACTCCTCGGCCAGCGTGCGGATCTCGGCCAGGCCCGTGTCCTGGCCCACCGGCGCCGCGCCCGCCCGGCACATCTTGATGCCGTTGTACTGCGCGGGGTTGTGCGAGGCGGTGAACATCGCGCCGGGCAGGTCCAACGCCCCGGACGCGTAGTACAGCTGGTCCGTCGAGCAGAGGCCGATCATCGTGACGTCGGCGCCGCGCTCCGCCGCGCCCCGTGCGAAGGCCCCGGACAGGGACGGGGACGTGGGGCGCATGTCGTGGCCGATCACGATCGCGTCCGCGCCGGTCACCTCGACGAAGGCCGCCCCGAGGAGTCCGGCCAGCTTCTCGTCCCACTGGTCGGGCACGACTCCGCGCACGTCGTACGCCTTCACGAGCTGCGACAGGTCTGCGGTCACGGGCCGGTCCTCCTGGGGGTTGCTTCGGACCGCCCAACGTACCCGGCGGCCGGCGGTCCCTCAGGAGTCGGGTGAGCGCAGGACGCGGAGGTGACCCCTGCGGGCGACCTCCATCGGGTCCGCGGTCCGGCGGCCGCCGCCCGGAGTGCCGTCACCACGCTCCTGCGGACGCGCGGCTTCGCGTACGGCGTTGGCCAGCGCTTCCAGGTCGTCGCCGCTGGGGCGGCTGGGCGCGGAGGGGTCGGAGAGCCGGACGACCTCCCAGCCCCGTGGCGCGGTCAGCCGCTCGCTGTGCTCGGCACAGAGGTCGTAGCAGTGGGGCTCGGCGTAGGTGGCGAGCGGGCCGAGGACCGCAGTCGAGTCGGCATAGACGTACGTCAGTGTCGCGACGGCAGGGCGGCCGCACGCGGTGCGCGAACAGCGACGTACAGGGCTCACGATGTTGGACGGTACCGCACTCTTGAGCGGGCTGCGACGACTCTCCCCCGGCTCACCCCTCCGTGTCGCCCTGTGACCTCCGGCACACGCGCCCCCCGGACAACTCCGCTGACCTGCGCGGGAGGAGAGGGCGAGGGCTCTGACGGCAATGATTCCGGTCACCGCTGTGGTGCGAACCTTTCACAAGGCGCCGGCCCGGCGGTCGTGAGCGGGGCTGGAAACGGGCTCCCGTGTGGCCGGATCGCTCAAGAGCGGACAGGGCGGCGTGAGCCCGCTCGCCCTCCGGCCGGGCGGGCCGTCGGGGGTTAGGCTGCGTCGGTGATGGACAGTTCCGTACCGCCCAGCCCGCCCGAGCCGCGTCCGCGGCGCCGGGACCGACACGGCCGAGGTATGCGCGGGCCCGTCGCCCCGCCGCAGGTGCCGCTGTCCACGAGCCGCGCGGACAACTTCCGCGATCTCGTCCAGGACTCGGTGGAGCGGCTGGAGCGGCGCTGGCCGCAGCTGGCGGAGGTCGACTTCGTCGTCCTGGAGGTGCCGGAGACGGCGGAGGAGACGGTTCCGCTGGGTGACGCGGTCTCCGCCGAGAAGGGCCGGCCCGCCCGCATCAGCGTCTACCGGCGCCCTGTCGAGCTGCGCACCAAGAGCCGTGACGAGCGGGCCCTGCTCGTCCACGAGATCGTGGTCGAGCAGGTCGCGGAGCTGCTGGGCCTGGCGCCCGAGTCCGTCGACCCGCGGTACGGCCAGGAGTAGCGCCTCTCAGTCGTCCAGCACCGACAGGTCCTGCCGGGCCGCCGGTACCTCCACCGTGCCCCGGTCGTCCGGCAGCGTCTGCACCGTGAACATCTGGATGCCGCTCACCGTCTCCGTGAGCGTGCGCGCGGCGTGCACCGGTCCGCCCGACCGCGTCTCGACCGTCAGGGCGTAGGTGCCCTTGAGGCCCGTCGGCACGGGCGGGGTGACCGCCGTGGTGGTGCCCGCCGCGATCTTGTACGTCTTGCTGACCGGCGTGCCGCCGCCGCTGCCCGCCGACGCCGTGACCTTGACGGTCGCGGCGGCACCGGGGGCGGTGAGGGAGAGGACCGAGCCCTTGGACCGGTTGTCGGCGACGGTCGCGCGTGCGCCCACCGGGCCGGTCGCCGGGATGTAGGCGACCTCCTGCTTGTCGCCCTTGCCCCGGACCACGCGCAGTGCGGCGACGACCGGGGTGGCCCTGCCCTTCTCGGAGGGCACCAGCATCAGCGAGCCCGCCTCGCCCCGGGTGATGTCCTTGAGGTCCATTCCGGCGGTCATGTGCGACTTGACGTGCAGTTCCTCGTAACCGGCCGGGGTGACCGCGCCGGACTTGCCGAGCAGCTTCAGACCGAGATCGGCGTCGTCGTCACCGGGGGCGAAGGCCACCAGGCGGACCGAGGTCGCGTCGGCCGGGATGCCCGGCAGCACGACCGTGCCGGCGGGTTCGGCGGAGGCGGTGATCCAGTCGCTGCCGGTCTTGTCGTCCGCCGTCCTGACGGCCGCGCCCACCCTGCCCGTACGGGTGGTGACGTGGACGGTGACGTCGTCGGCGGCCTTGCTCGTGAGCGTCGAGATCAGGACGCGCACGCCGGAGCCCGCCGGGACCGTGATGCCCTCGCCCACGTCGGACTTGAGGGAGCCGTCCGGGCCGTACAGCTCGATGTCGGCGACGGCGGCGGTGTCGTCCGGGTTGGTGAGGTGGACGTAGTCCTCGCGGGACTTGGCGGTGCTCGCCGCCGGGAACCAGAAGTCGGTGTCGGGCGCGGTGCAGCTGATGCCGAGCAGGCCGCGTCCGTCGCCGGCCTCGACGGTGGTGGTCTGCTGGGCGGTCCAGCCGGGTGCGAGCCGGCCCGTCGCGGTGCCGATGAGGGCGGGCGAGTCCGCGCCCGACGCCTCACCGGTTGCGGGCTTGCCAGGCTCCTCGAGGGAGACCACCGGCTTGTCCCCCTTGTCCTTCTTGCTCTTGTCCTTCTTGTCCTTGTCATCGGACTTGTCGTCGGGCTTCGCCTCGCCGTCCTTCGCGGAGGACAGGAGCTCGGCGGTGCCGGCGGTGGTGGAGCCGCCGCTCCCGCCGGACGGTGTGAAGGCCGTGTACGCCGTCTCCGAGAGGTCGGAGAGGCCGGGCGCCGGGCAGAGCAGGCTGGTCCGTTCGACGGGCAGCCGTGCGGCCGTCCCCGCTTCCGCCATGCTGCCGCCGGACGGCTCGTTGAGCGCGGCGAACCCGGTGACGGCGGCCAGGGCGACCGCCCCGGCGATGAGGGACAGGCTGCTGGTGGACTTCACTCGGACTCGCCTCGGGTCGGCCACGGGTTCTGGCCCGGGGCGGGGTTCTCGGGGTGCTGCGGGTCGTACGGGTGCTGCTCGCCGTACTGCCCGGCCTCGGGGCCGTACCCGTTCGGGTCATAGGACTGCGGGTCGTACGCGGGCGGGTCGTACGGGCCCGCGTACTGGCCCTCCTGGTACTGGTTGGCCTGGTACTGGGGGTAGCCGTACGGGTCGTAGCCGCCGGTGTCCGGCTGCTGCTGCCCCTCGGCGTACTGCGGGTCCTGGTACGGGGCGCCGTCCTGGTACTGCGGATAGCCCGGGTCCTGGTACTGGCCCTGCCCGTTGTCCCAGTCGCCGTACTGCTGCTGCGGTACGAAGACGCTGTCGTCGTCCTCCGGGGCCGCCTGGCCGGTTTCGGCGCTCTGCTGGGCGGGAACGTACGCGGGCTGCTCCCCGGTCTCCTCCTGGCCCGGGCCACCCGCCGCGTCCTGCTGCTCGGGGGCGCCCTCTGCGGCCTCGCTCTCGGCCAGGGCGGCGGCGCGCAGCCTGCGGGCGCGGCGGCCCTCGCCGGCGACCGGTTCGGCGGCGACCGCCTCGGCCTCCTCGGGCAGGTCGTCGTCGATCTCGCGGCGGCGGCCGGGCAGGGCCATGACCACGAGGACCACGGCGAGCGCGATCTGCGCCCAGATCCACACGGTGTGCGTGAAGGGGGCCTCATACGTGAGGTCCAGGGTGCCGCCCTCGGCGGGCAGTTCGAAGCCCTGGGCCCAGCCGTCGACGGTCTTCGCGGTCAGCGCGCGGCCGTTGAGGGTGGCCTGCCAGCCGGGGTCGGCGGCGTCGGCGATCCGCAGCACCCGGCCGTTGCCGCCCGCCGGGACCTTGGTGTGCGCCTCGACCGGCTGGGAGCCGACGGGAAGCGGCTCGTCGCCGGCCCCGGACGGGACGATCATGATGCGGGCGACCTGCCGGTCCACCCGCCACAGGGCGCTGCCGTCGAGCTGGCTGAGCCGGCTCAGGCCCGGGGTGGCGTCGAGCACCCGGCTCATCTGCTTGGGCGCCCCGTCGCGCACGAGGACGTAACGGATCGCGAAGCCGCTGAGCTGGCTGCCCTGGTCGGCGCCGGAGCCGGCGACCAGGTTGGCGACGACCTTGTCGAGGTGGCTGTTGCCGCCCTGGGCCTCGGCCAGCTCCGCGTCGCCGAGCCGGGCGCCCGAGCCGCGGACGAGGGTGTAGTCGACGGAGGCGGACGAGGTGCCGCCCAGGACCAGGGTGCGCGGCTGGTCGCGGGTCCCGCTCTCCTCCGCGACGAACGCGGGCACCTGGACCGGGTCGCGGCGTTCCAACGGGCCCGCCGCGCCGCCGATCATCCAGCCGGCGGCGGCCAGCACGGGGGCCACGCCCGCCGCGAGGGCGATCAGGACCGCGACCGGCTGGCGCCAGCCGAAGCTCAGTTCGGCGACGCGGATGCGGGCACCGTCCGCGCCGACCAGCGCGGCGGCGATGAGCGCGGCGCCGTAGACCAGCGTGGCGGGGCCCGCCCAGCCGGAGCCGTTGGCGAGCCCGGCGAACGCGAGGGAGACCAGCGCGGCCACCCAGGCGGTCCGGACGGCGAACTGCCGCTCCCCGCGCAGCAGGGCGGCCAGCGCCGCGAGGACGATGCCGAGGAGCAGGACGCCGCCCGCCGCCTTCGGCCCGCCGGGGCTGATGCCGAGGAGGTCCAGCGCGGAGGCGGAGCCCGTACCGGTCTCCAGGCCGGCTTCCTCCAGGAACGCGGACGGGCTGCTCAGGAGCGAGAGCGACCAGGGCGCGAGGACCAGGACGGGGGTGCCGACGGCGGCGAGGAAGCGGAGCGCGTACGCCGTGATGTCGCCGCGCCGCAGCACCAGGACGCCGAGGCCGAGGACCACGGCGAGCGGCCACACGATCGGCGTGAACGCCATGGCGAGGGTGAGGAGCAGGGTGTAGGCCCAGGTGGCGCGCCAGCTGCCGCGGGTGTCGCCGGTGGCGCGCATGCCGTGCGCGGAGACGGCGGTGCGCGCGATCAGCGGCAGCAGGACGGCCAGGACGGCGGTGCCGAGGCGGCCGGTCGCCAGGGCGCCGGTCGCGGCGGGCAGGAAGGCGTACGCGACGCTCGCCCAGGCCCGCAGCAGGCGTGAGGGCAGCAGCGGGCGGGTGACGAAGTACGCGGTGAGTCCGGCGAGCGGGACCGAGCAGACGAGCAGCAGGGTGAGCGCGAAGCCGGTGGAGCCGAGGAACAGCGCGGACAGGGCCGAGATGACGGCGAGGTAGGGCGGGGCGGTCTGGGTGCCGCCGGTGCCGACGGTGTGCCAGCCGTCCGCGTACCGCGCCCACAGGTCGGAGACGTCGCCGGGCGCGGGCAGCAGGGCGCCGCCGGCCAGCGCGCCGCCGCCGATGAGGTCGCGGCAGGCGACGAGGGAGACCAGGAGGAGCAGGACGAAGAGGACCGGTCCCGGCTTGCGGCCGACCTTCTTCAGCCGGGCGAACTGGTCGATCTCCAGGTAGTCGGCGTCGTCGCCGCCCGGTCCGGACTCGACGGCGCCGTGCCGGGAGCCGCCGGAGTCGGCGTCGGAACCGCCGCCGAAGTTCCCGGCGACCTGTTCGACGGTGGCGCGGATGGTGGCGCCCGGTGCGGGGAAGAGGCCGCGCAGTTCGGCGGCGTCGACGGCGCCCTTCCCCCGGGCGCGGCGGGCGGCCAGGATGCGGCCGGGGCGCAGCAGGGTGCTCAGGAGTCCGGTGACCTCGTCGATGGCCTGGCCCGGGACCTTGCCGACGAGGTAGGCGAGGGTGCGCAGCAGGGTGCCGAGGACGAGCCGGAGCATGACCCAGGGCAGCTGCTTGCCGCGCGCGTTGACGAGCATCGTGTAGACGGCGCCCGCCTTGTCCACGCGGTGCGGGCTGGCGACATTGCGGCCGGCGCAGTCGATGGGGCGGCGTTCCCGCGCGGACGCCTCGGCATGCCGCAGGACGGCGTCGGGGGCGATGAGCACCCGGTGGCCCGCCATGTGGGCGCGCCAGCAGAGGTCGACGTCGTCGCGCATGAGCGGGAGCCTGCGGTCGAAGCCGCCCAGCTCCTCCCAGACGTCGCGGCGGACGAGCATGCCGGCGGTGGAGACGGACAGGACGGTGCGGACCTGGTCGTGCTGGCCCTGGTCCTGCTCGCGGCGGTCGAGGCCGGTCCAGCGGCGGCCGCTGTTGGCGATGGAGACGCCGACTTCGAGGAGCTGGCGGCGGTCGTACCAGCCGCGCAGCTTGGGGCCGACGATCGCGGCGTGCCGGTCGTTGTCCACGACGCGCAGCATCTCGGCGAGCGCGTCGGGCGCGGGCGCGCAGTCGTCGTGGAGCAGCCAGAGCCACTGCACCGGTTCGCCGTGCGGCAGCTCGGGCATCTCGTACGCCTCGTCGTGCCAGGTCCGGGTGACCGGGTCCCAGCCGCTGGGCCGCTTCAGGTAGGGCAGGTCGTCCGGGGTGAGGACGCCGGCCGTGCGGCTCGCCTCGTCGACGGCGGTGCCGAAGCTGGTGCGCCGCGCGAGGTGCAGGACGCGGTCGGCGCCGAGGGCCTCGGTGACCAGGCGCGCGGAGTCGTCGGCGCTGCCGGTGTCGGCGGCGACGACGTTCTGTACGGGGCGTTCCTGGCCGAGCAGTCCGGCGAGCGCGTCGGGCAGCCAGCGTGCGCCGTCGTGGGAGACGAGCACGGCGGTGACGACATGCCGGGGGAACTCGGGGGCGGCGGCGGCCGCGTACGGCGCCGTTGATTGGCTGTGCACGGACATCGAGGTACGGGCCCTCCGGCCGGGTCCGGGGGACGTCCCCCCGGGGGCTGCATCGGTGTACACGCGCGCTCTGTCGGGTCGTTGGCGCGTCTCGGACGGGGCCCCACACTAACGGTAGGGGTAACCGGGGTGGCGCGGAGCGGTTGAACGAGGGCGCGAGAGGGTAGCGGCCGGCGCGGATTCCGGGCGGGTGCGGGCACGGCGGTGGTGCTTCCCGGGTACGGCGACGGCCCGCGGCCTGCGGGGGTGCAGGCGGCGGGCCGTGGGGTTCGTGCGCGGTGGGACCGGTCGGGCCGGTCCGGTCAGACGGCAGCCTTCTTCAGGCGCCGGCGCTCGCGTTCGGAGAGGCCGCCCCAGATGCCGAACCGCTCGTCCTTCGAGAGGGCGTACTCCAGGCACTCGGACCGGACTTCACAGGCGAGGCAGACCTTCTTCGCCTCGCGGGTCGATCCACCCTTCTCGGGGAAGAAGGACTCGGGGTCGGTCTGGGCGCACAGCGCGCGCTCCTGCCAGCCGAGCTCTTCGTCCGCGTCCTCGACCAGCAGTTGCTGGAACAGCTCGGTCATCTGCGCCCCTCGTCTGTCTCTTGCGTCCCGTGATGCGGCCGTTACCGAATCGGCCGAACGACACGGGTGAAATTACAAGCGTGTAGCTCTGGCTGGTCAAGCCCGGATCTGCTATTGGCCTCGGTATTCACCCTGCGGCACCAACCGTATGCGTTAAGTGTTCAAATCACCAAAAACCTGACATATGCCATGGGCTCTACCGCATTCCCACCCGCTACGGAGACAAACCGCTGCGGGCTCGGACACGTTTCGATTCGATCACTGAAGCGACCAAGATCACATTCGGGTCACGGCGTCGCGCCCATGTTTGGCGGCACGGCTGTTGCGCCACCTGTCCCCACCGAGGCCCGCTAAAACCTTTCTCCGATCGGAGTAACCGGATGAGGTGAAACATTGCCGCCAAACCGGGCATTGGGTTGACACCGGGCGGCTCTCCGGTTCTCCTTGATGGCATGCCAGTGACCTCAGCGACGCACGCGACCCGCGCCCGTGGGTTCCGTAGCGCTGTCCAGGCTCGCTGTTGCTGTTCCAGCTGTCTCAGCTGTTGATGCCGCCGACGCCGTCGTAGCCCTCCCGCTCCGGCCCGGCACCGCTCGTCCCGCCCCTCCTCCGCGCGGCCCCCTCCGGCTTTCCGGCGTCGGCGCTCCCGGACCTCGTGACGAGCCCCCGCACCGCACGCCGCACTCGCACCCTGCCGAGGAACCACGCTCCATGAACAGCAGCGACAGCGACCTCCAGATCGCCGGCGACCTCCTGGAGGTCCGGCACCTTCTCCGCCCCGCCCCCGAACACCCCGCCACCGTGGCGGAGTTCGTCGGCCTCGCCCGTACCATCGCCGCCGACCGCGACCGGTGGGCACCGCTCGTCCAGTACGACGCCACCGCCCGCTGGTACCACCGCCTGCGGGTAGGACCCGGCTACGAGGTCTGGCTGCTGAGCTGGGTGCCCGGGCAGGGCAGCGGGCTGCACGACCACGGGCCGTCCTCCGGCGTTCTGACCGTGCTCGACGGCGAGCTGACCGAACGGACGGAGCGGGGGAAGCGGTCGCTGAGCGCGGGCGCGCAGCGCGTCTTCGCCCCCGGCTATCTCCACGAGGTCGTCAACGACTCCCTCGAACCGGCCGTCAGCCTGCACATCTACTACCCGGGCCTCACCGACATGCCGATGCACGCCGCGCAGTGCGCCCCGGCGGCCGCGACTGCCTGAGCGGCCCGTCGCCCACCACCACCCCAACACGGATCAGGCTTCGCCCGACAGTCCCACCCGTCGCCCACCACCACCCCAACACGGATCAGGCTTCGCCCGACAGTCCCACCCGTCGCCCACCACCACCCCAACACGGATCAGGCTTCGCCTGACAGTCCCACCCGTCGCCCACCACCACCCCAACACGGATCAGGCTTCGCCTGACAGACTGTTTGCATGCGCATTGTGGTTCTGGCCGGCGGTATCGGTGGTGCTCGTTTCCTGCGGGGTCTCAAGGAGGCCGCGCCCGACGCGGACATCACGGTCATCGGCAACACCGGTGACGACATCCATCTGTTCGGGCTCAAGGTCTGCCCCGACCTCGACACCGTGATGTACACCCTCGGCGGTGGCATCAACGAGGAGCAGGGCTGGGGCCGCACCGACGAGACGTTCCACGTCAAGGAGGAACTCGCCGCGTACGGCGTCGGCCCCGAGTGGTTCGGGCTCGGTGACCGCGACTTCGCGACGCACATCGTCCGTACGCAGATGCTCGGCGCGGGCTACCCGCTCAGCGCCGTCACCGAGGCGCTCTGCGCCCGCTGGAAGCCGGGTGTCCGGCTGCTGCCCATGTCCGACGACCGCGTCGAGACGCATGTGGCGATCGAGGAGGACGGCGAGAGCCGGGCCGTGCACTTCCAGGAGTACTGGGTGAAGCTGCGGGCCGCCGTGCCGGCGCGGGCGATCGTGCCCGTCGGCGCGGAGCAGGCGAAGCCGGCGCCCGGTGTCCTGGAGGCGATCGCCGGGGCCGACGTCATCCTCTTCCCGCCGTCCAACCCGGTCGTCTCCGTCGGGACCATCCTCGCCGTGCCCGGCATCCGCGAGGCCATCGCCGAGGCCGGGGTGCCGGTCGTCGGCCTCTCCCCCATCGTCGGTGACGCCCCGGTGCGCGGAATGGCGGACAAGGTCCTCGCGGCGGTGGGCGTCGAGTCGACCGCCGCCGCCGTCGCCGAGCACTACGGGTCCGGGCTGCTCGACGGCTGGCTGGTCGACACCGTGGACGCGGGGGCGGTCGAGAGGGTGGAGTCCGCGGGCATCCGCTGCCGGTCCGTACCGCTGATGATGACCGACGTCGCCACCACCGCCGAGATGGCGCGGCAGGCGCTCGTCCTCGCCGGGGAGGTCCGCGCGTGAGCTCCGCCGACGCCCCCTCCTACCGGGTGTGGGCCCTGCCCGGGATGCCCGAGGTGCGGCCCGGGGACGACCTCGCGAAGCTGATCGCGGCCACCGGGCCGGGGCTCGTGGACGGTGACGTCCTGCTCGTCACCTCGAAGATCGTCTCCAAGGCGGAGGGCCGGATCGTCGAGGCCCCCGACCGGGAGGCGGCCATAGACGCCGAGACGGTACGGGTGGTGGCGCGGCGCGGTCCGCTGCGGATCGTGGAGAACCGGCAGGGCCTGGTCATGGCCGCCGCCGGTGTCGACGCCTCGAACACCCCCGCCGGAACGGTCCTGCTGCTCCCCGAGGACCCCGACGCTTCGGCCCGGGCGATCCGGGAAGGGCTGCGGGCGGCGCTCGGCGTCGAGGTCGGCGTCCTCGTCACGGACACCTTCGGCCGGCCCTGGCGCAACGGGCTGACCGATGTCGCCATCGGCGCGGCGGGCGTGCGGGTGCTGGACGACCTGCGGGGCGGGCGGGACGCGCACGGCAATCCGCTGAGCGCGACCGTGATCGCCACCGCCGACGAGCTGGCCGCCGCGGGTGACCTGGTCAAGGGCAAGACGGACGGGCTGCCCGTCGCCGTGGTGCGCGGCCTCGGGCATGTCGTGGACGCGGCGGACGGGCAGGACGCCCGTGCGATGGTGCGGGTCGCGGCCGACGACATGTTCCGGCTGGGGACCTCCGAGGCGGTCCGGGAGGCGGTGACGCAGCGGCGTACGGTGCGCGAGTTCACGGACGAGCCGGTGGATCCGGGGGCGGTACGGCGTGCGGTCGCCGCCGCCGTGACCGCGCCGGCGCCGCACCACACGACGCCGTGGCGGTTCGTGCTGCTGGAGTCCCCTGAGTCGCGGACCCGGCTGCTCGACGCGATGCGGGACGCGTGGATCGCGGATCTGCGGCGCGACGGCAAGAGCGAGGAGTCGATCGCCAAGCGGGTGCGGCGGGGCGATGTGCTGCGCCGGGCGCCGTACCTGGTGGTGCCGTGCATGGTCATGGACGGTTCGCACACGTACGGGGACGAGCGGCGGGACGGCGCGGAGCGCGAGATGTTCGTGGTCGCGGCGGGGGCCGGCATCCAGAACTTCCTGGTGGCGCTGGCCGGGGAGCGGCTGGGGTCGGCGTGGGTGTCCTCGACGATGTTCTGCCGGGATGTGGTGCGGGAGGTTCTGGGGCTGCCCGGGTCCTGGGATCCGTTGGGGGCGGTGGCGGTGGGGCACGCGGTGGCGGCCCCCGGGCCGCGGGTGGGGCGGGCCGCGGAGGACTTCGTCGTCGTGCGGTAGGCGCCTTTGGCGCCGTGTTCCGGGGTGCTGGCTCCGTGTGCCCTCAGCGCCGACGGGCCGTTCGGGGCTCTGCCCCGGGCCCCGGGCCTCAATCGCCGGACGGGCTTGTTTTTGGCCCGGCCCCTCGTGCCCCTGCGGGCTTGATTCTGCCCGGCCCGGAGCACATCTGCGGGCTTGATTCGGCCGCGGCCTTGGTCCTCAATCGCCGGACGGGCTTGAGTGCACCGCCAGGCGGGCTGAGCCAGGCTCACGGGTTCTACAGCCTCGCTATGTCCCTCGGCTGGAAGCGCGGCGCCCTCCTCGGGGGCGTCGCGCCCGAGAGCAGGATCAGGCGGGTCGCCCGGTGGCGTTGGCCCTCGTACGGGGTGAGGAGGGTCAGCATCTCCTCGTCGTCCGCGTGGCGGTTGCCCGCCAGGGCGTGGCCGACGATGCCGGGGAGGTGGAAGTCGCCCACCGTCACCGCGTCCGGCGCACCGTTGGAGCGCTGCAGGGTCTCCGCCGCCGTCCAGGGGCCGATGCCCGGGATCGCCTGGAGGCGCGTCAGCGCGTCGGGGAGGTCCATCGCGGCCGCCTCCTCCATCCGTCGGGCCACCCGGACCGTGCGCAGGATCGTCGCGGAGCGCTTGCTGTCGACGCCCGCGCGGTGCCAGTCCCAGGACGGGATCAGCGACCAGGTGCGGGCGTCCGGCATGACGTAGAGGCCGTACTCCTGCGGGCCGGGCGCGGGCTCCCCGTACTGGCGCACCAGGAGGCGCCAGGCGCGGTACGCCTCGTCCGTCGTGACCTTCTGCTCCAGGATCGACGGGATCAGCGACTCCAGCACCAGGCCCGTGCGCAGCAGCCGCAGTCCGGGGCGGCGATGCTGGGTCTGGGCGAGGAGGCGGTGGCGCGGAGTGAAGGCCGCCGGGTCGTCGCCCTCGCCGAGCAGCGTGGGCAGCTGGTCCAGCAGCCAGGGCGCGCCGGGCCCCCAGGCGGACGCCTCGATCCGGCCGTCGCGGGCGACGACGCGGAGTGTGCCGGGGCCCTCGGGGGTGCGGCTGGCCCGGCGTACGGAGCCGTCGGCGACCATCCGGAACGTGGGGTCGGCGGGGCCCCGGCGCAGGGGGCCGAGGACGAGCCTCAGGTCGAGCGGGCCGGGAGGCGTCCAGACACGGGTCTGCGCCGCCGGTACGGGCGTGGCCGCCGCCTGGTGCGGGACGGGCGCGCGCCGGGCGTTGCGGGGAGCGAATCGTCCTGCCACGGATGAGGTCCTCGGTCGTCGGGGCTGCCTGTCGAGGGTACGGCGATTTTCGGCCACCTGGTCCGCGTACGAGGCGGAGCGGCCGGGTGGCTCACTCGTCCGAGGAGAACCGCACCGACGCGTCCGGCAGGCGCGCCCCGCACCAGACGCGGACGCCCTCGCGGAGCTCGTTGTCGGCGCCCACCTCCGCGCCGTCACCGACGACCGCGCCGGCCAGCACCGTACGGCTGCCGATGCGGGCGCGCTCGCCGACCAGGGAGTCCGTGATCTCCGCGCCGGGCTCGACGACCGCGCCCGCGAGCACGGTGGAGCCGTCGATCCGGGCGCCCGCGCCGATCACCGCGCCGCCGCCGATGACCGTACCGCCGGAGAGTTTGGCGTCGGAGGCGACCGAGGCGGTCGGCAGGACGAGGCTGTCGCCGCAGCGGCCCGGCACCGCCGGGGAGGGCGCGCGGCCGAGCACCAGGTCGGCGGAGCCCCTGATGAACGCCTGCGGGGTGCCGAGATCCAGCCAGTACGTGGAGTCGACCATGCCCTGGAGGTGGGCGCCGTCGGCGAGGAGACCGGGGAAGGTCTCGCGTTCGACGGAGACGGGCCGGCCGGCCGGGATGGTGTCGATGACCGAGCGGCGGAAGATGTACGCGCCGGCGTTGATCTGGTCGGTGACGATCTCCTCGGGCGTCTGCGGCTTCTCCAGGAAGGCGGTGACGCGGCCGGTGCCGTCGGTCGGCACGAGGCCGAAGGCGCGCGGGTCCTCGACCCGGGTCAGGTGGAGGGAGACGTCGGCGCCGGAGTCGGCGTGCGAGGTGACCAGGGCCCGGATGTCGAGCCCTGTGAGGATGTCGCCGTTGAAGATGAGGACCGGTTCGTCCGGGCCGGAGGCGAGGCGGTGGGCGACGTTGCGGATGGCGCCGCCGGTGCCGAGCGGTTCGCGCTCGGTGACGTACTCGATGTGCAGGCCGAGCGAGGAGCCGTCGCCGAAGTACGGCTCGAAGACCTCGGCGAGATACGAGGTGGCGAGGACGATGTGCTCGACCCCGGCGGCCCGGGCACGCGCCAGCTGGTGCGTGAGGAAGGGGACGCCCGCCGCCGGAACCATGGGCTTGGGCGTGTGCACCGTGAGCGGGCGCAGCCGGGTTCCCTTGCCGCCGACCAGGAGGATCGCTTCTTTTGCCTCTGTCACAGCACTGTCTTCGCTTCCTGCTGGGGCCGGGCGTCGTTACGGCTGGCCAGTGTATGCAGCCGCTGGGGGCGCCCCCGGACGGCGGGGCTCGACGGCCTCGCGGGGGGCCGACGTCGTCCTGACGGTCCCCGGCTTCCTGTAGAGACGCGCTGCCGGGCATTCGGTTGCGCATCGGTCGCGGTCGCGGCCGGTGTACGCGACACCTACCGGGCCCCGCCCCGCCGCGTACGCTTTCGCCCATGAACGCCAGCGACCGCACCCCCGCCGACCTGCTGCGTTCCGCGCTCGCCGCGGACCCGGCCCGCCCCCTGGTCACCTTCTACGACGACGCCACCGGAGAGCGCGTCGAACTGTCGGTGGCCACCTTCACCAACTGGGTGGCCAAGACCGCCAACCTGCTCCAGGGCGATCTGGCGGCCGAGCCCGGCGACCGGCTCGCGCTGCTGCTCCCCGCGCACTGGCAGTCCGCGGTCTGGCTGCTGGCGTGTGCCTCGGTCGGCGTGGTCGCCGAGGTGCAGGGCGACCCGGCCGCCGCCGACCTGGTCGTGACCGGCCCGGACACGCTGGACGCGGCGCGCGCCTGCCGGGGCGAGCGGATCGCCCTGGCGCTGCGTCCGTTGGGCGGGCGGTTCCCGCAGGCGCCGGAGGGCTTCGCGGACTACGCGGTGGAGGTGCCGGGGCAGGGCGACCGGTTCGCGCCGTTCGCCCCGGTGGACCCGGACGCGCCGGCGCTGACGGTGGGCGGGGCCTCGTTCACGGCGGCGGAGCTGGTGGCGCGGGGCCGCGAGGACGGGGCGGCGCTCGGCCTGGGCGCCGGTTCACGGCTGCTGTCGGGGCGTGCGTACGACACCTGGGACGGGCTCAGCGCCGGGCTCTACGCACCGCTGGCGACCGGGGGCTCCGTGGTCCTGTGCCGCCACCTCGACCGGCTGGACGCGGAGGCGCGGGCGCGACGGGTGGAGAGCGAGCGGGTCACGCTGACGGTGTGACAGCACCCGGGGCCGGTATGACAAGCGGCACGAAGGGGGCACCCGTCCGGCCCATCGTGGGCCGAGTCCCCCGTGTCGGCACTCAACTCCGGTACATGATCTGCCGTACAGACCTGCCGAGGCACAACCAAGCGTGAGGTTCAGCCGTCTACTTCTGCGACCGGCGGCCCAGCGCGCCGCCGAACGTGAAGGATGGACGCAGACGTGACCGAAAGCGCCGGCACTCCGGGCGACCCCGGCGACGAGGGCACGCCCGGCGATGCGGCCGCCCCCGACGGTGAGACCCGCAGCGGGTCCGGCAGCGGTCCCGGGCCCGCCCCGGAGGAGCCGCCGAAGGGCGGGGGCCTCGACATCACCGTCAGGCGCAAGCGCCACTGGCTGCGCTGGACCGCGCTCGGCGCCTCGTTCGTCGTGCTCGTCGCGGCGGGCGTCGGCTGGTGGCTGTACAAGAAGCTGGACGGCAACATCCGGACGGACACCTCGGCGGCGGCCGAGCTGAAGGCGTACGAGAAGGAGCGGCCGGTCTCCGTCGTGCACGACGCGGAGAACATCCTGCTGATCGGCTCGGACAGCCGGGCCGGCGACAACCGCGCGTACGGCCGCGACGACGGCGGCAGCCAGCGCTCGGACACGACGATCCTGCTGCACCTGGCGGCGAACCGGAAGAGCGCCACCGCGATGTCGATCCCGCGCGACCTGATGGTGGACATCCCGGCCTGCCACAAGGCCGACAAGACCGCCACCAGGGCGCAGTTCGCGCAGTTCAACTGGGCCTTCGAGATGGGCGGGACGGCCTGCACCATCCGGACCGTCGAGAAGATGACGGGCATCCGCATCGACCACCACATGGTCATCGACTTCAACGGCTTCAAGGACATGGTCGACGCGGTGAACGGGGTGGAGATCTGCCTCAAGGAGCCGGTCGACGACAAGGACGCCCACCTCAAGCTCACGGCGGGCCGCCACAAGCTCGACGGGGAGCAGGCGCTCGGCTACGTACGGGTCCGGAAGTCGCTCGGCAACGGGAGCGACACCGACCGCATGGACCGCCAGCAGCGGTTCCTGGGGGCGCTCGTCAACAAGGTGCAGAGCAACGGCGTCCTGCTCAACCCGACGCGGCTCTACCCGGTGCTGGACGCGGCCACGAAGGCGCTGACCACCGACCCGGGCCTGGACAGCCTGAAGGACCTCTACGACCTGGTGCGGGGCATGCGTGACGTGCCCACCGACAAGGTGCAGTTCCTTACGGTGCCCCGGCAGCCGTACCACCTGAACAGGAACCGGGACGAACTGGTGCAGCCGGACGCGGACAAGCTGTTCAAGCAGCTCCGCGACGACAAGCCGGTCGCCGTGGTGCCCGCCGACAAGCTCAAGAGCGACGACAAGAACCCGGAAGCGACCGGCGCCTCGGGGCCGTCGCCCACACCCACGTATTCGGGGAACAATGCCGCGACCGACCTGTGCAAGCAGTAAAGCAATGGCCAAACAGACACCAACATTCCGCGCGCAATGGGAAGAATGCCCGGTTGTAAGGGCCGTGGAATGTGTCACGCGCGTCGCTGGACGCCGAATGGGACGGATAGTGTGACGCGATCCGGTGCTGCCGGCCGTCCGGCCGCGCACTTCTGGAGAGAAAGACTGAGCGCCTTTTCGGGGGAGGCGCCTCGCGTGGCACCGACGGAGGACTCGAGCAACCGTGGATGCGCAAAGCCGTGGGCGGGCTGAAGACATGGATCCCGCAGACCAGTGGGTTCTCAACCCGGACACCGGCGATTACGAACTGCGACTGAACCACTCCGGAGGGAACACCCCCCGGTCCTCGGCCCCTCCGGCCCAGCGCGGGCCGTCGAGCACCCCTCGCCGCGCCCCCGCGGGCGACTCGCCGCGGCGCGCCACCGAGGTGCCGCGCCAGGGCGGACGGCGGTCGGCGAACGGCCCCCGCGGCCAGCAGCGCCCCGCACCCGGTGACGCCGGCCCGGGGCGCCGTAAGCGCAAGGCCCCCAAGTCGCGCGGCAAGAAGGCCCTGCTGTGGACGGGCGGCGTGATGGCGTTCGTGCTCGTGGGCGTATCGGCCGGCGGCTACTGGCTCTACCAGCGCCTCAACGGCAACATCAACACGGTGGACATCGGCGACGCCGGCAACAAGGACGTCGTCACCGCCAACGCCCCGATCAACATATTGATCATCGGCACCGACAAGCGGACCGGTAAGGGCAACGAGGGCTACGGCGACAAGGGCAGCGTCGGCCACGCGGACACGAACATCCTGTTCCACGTCTCCGAGGACCGCACCAACGCCACGGCGATGAGCATCCCGCGCGACCTCATCACCGACATCCCGGACTGCAAGTCCGTGCAGGAGGACGGCTCCGAGAAGACGATCTCGGGCACGCAGCACGTCCGGTTCAACCGGAGCCTCGGCGAGAACGGCCGCGACCCGGGCTGCACGATGAAGACGGTCGAGGAGTTGACCGGCGTGAAGGTCGACCACTTCATGATGGTCGACTTCAACGCGGTGAAGACGCTCTCCACGGCGGTCGGCGGCGTCAACATCTGCCTCGACCACGCCATCGACGACCCGAAGTCCCACCTCAATCTGCCCGCCGGCCCGAACAAGGTCCAGGGCGAGGACGCCCTGGCGTTCGTACGGACGCGGCACGCCTACACCAACGGAAGCGACCTCGACCGGATCAAGGGCCAGCAGCAGTTCATCGGATCGATGATCAAGAAGGCCAAGTCGGACGACACGCTGACCAGCCCGACGAAGCTGTTCAAGGTGGCGGACGCGGCGACCAAGGCCCTGACGGTCGACAAGGCCATCGGCGACGTGAAGAAGCTCAGCACGCTCGCCAAGGAGATCACCAAGACGGACACGAAGAACATCACCTTCGTCACGATGCCGGTGATCGACAACCCCGACGAGCCCAAGCCCGTCACGGTCGTCCCCCACCCGACGCAGGCGGAGCAGCTGTTCTCGATGCTGCGCGACGACACCTCGCTCACCGAGGTGGCCGCGCAGAAGAAGAAGGCCAAGAGCAAGCAGGACGCGCTGCTCAAGGGAACCAAGGCCGCACCGGCCGACGTCCGGGTCGATGTGTACAACGGTGGCGAGGTCGCCGGCGGAGCCCAGCAGACGGTCACCTGGCTGCAGAACACCAAGGGCGTCCTGAAGTCCACGAACAAGGCCAACGCGCCCGGGAAGATCGCCAAGACGACGCTGGAGTACGCCCCGAACCAGGCGGACCAGGCCCGTGCCCTCGCCGAGATGATGGGGCTTCCCGGCTCCGCGATGAAGCCGGGCACCAAGGACGCCGAGGGGCTTCAGGCGATGGTGCTGACGCTGGGCAAGGACTTCCAGGCGGCCGGTACGCCGATCACGGCGCCGAAGAAGATCGACATTCCGAAGTCCAGCGCCGAATCCGCGGGGTGCTCCAAGTGACGCCGCGTCACCGCGCCATACGAGTCTGAGCAGCAGGGGGGTCCTGGTGGGACGGAGCAGCACGTCGGGGGAGGGGACGCGGCCGCGGACGCACTCCCGCCGGAAGGGCGGGGACGAGGGCGTCCGCGACCGGGCCGGCGCGCACCCCGGTGACACCGGGCAGGGTGACGGCGGCGGTCGGGCGGGCCATCGGCGCGCCAAGCCGCGCAAGCGGGCTGCGAAAAAGTCCCGAAGACGCCGTGTGTTCCGGTGGATAGCGATATCCATGGCGGTGCTGATACTGGGCACCGCCACCGCCGGATACCTCTACTACCAGCACCTCAACAACAACATCCGCAGCAGCGCCCGCAGCGGCGGCGAGAGCGGTGTGAAGAAGGCCGCGCCGAACGCCCAGGGCGACACCCCGCTCAACATCCTGCTGATCGGCTCGGACAGCCGGAACAGCGCGGAGAACGTGAAGCTCGGCGGCAGCAAGGACACGGTCGGGGACAAGCCCCGGGCCGACGTCCAGATGCTGCTGCACATCTCCGCCGACCGGAAGAACTCCTCGCTGGTCAGCATTCCGCGCGACACGATCCTCCCGATTCCCGAGTGCACGGACTCGGAGACCGGTCAGAAGTACCCCGCGACGGACAACAGGCCGATCAACGAGTCCCTCCAGCGCGGTGGCCCCGGCTGCACGCTGACCACCTGGGAGAAGCTGACCGGCGTCTACATCGACCACTGGATCATGCTCGACTTCGCGGGCGTGGTGGCCATGGCGGACGCGATCGGCGGTGTCGAGGTCTGCGTGAAGACGGGCGTGTGGGACAAGCCCACGCGCCTCGTTCCCGGCGGTTCCGGCCTCAAGCTGCCGGCGGGGAAGAACACGGTGCAGGGCAAGCAGGCGCTGCAGTGGCTGCGTACCCGGCACGCGTTCGGCAACGACCAGAACCGGGCCAAGGCGCAGCACATGTACATGAACTCCATGCTGCGCACCCTGAAGAAGCAGAACCTCTGGTCGGACGCGGGCCGGCTGATGAACCTCGCGGAGACGGCCACCAACGCCCTCCAGGTCTCCGACGAGATCCGTTCGGTCAAGAAGCTCTTCGACCTGGCGATGCAGCTCAAGAGCGTGCCGATCAACCGCATCACCATGACGACGATGCCGACGGCCGAGTGGTCGCAGGACCGGAACAAGCTCGTCCCCGTCGAAAAGTCCGCGGACGCCCTGTGGCATCTGGTCCGTGAGGACGTCGCGTTCGACAAGAACGGCAAGGAGAAGAAGAAGCCCTCGTCCTCCGGGCCCCCCGCGGCGGAGCCGGCGACGCTCGGCGTCTCGGTGGTGAACGGCACGGGCGTCGGCCAGGCGCCCAAGGACGGGCGGGCCGGCGAGGTCGCCGACATCCTGCACGGCAAGGGCTTCGCCGAGGCCGACACCTCGCAGCCGGCCGAGCCGAGCAAGGACACGGTGGTGCGGTACGCGAAGGAGGACGGGGACCAGGGCAAGTCGGACGCCGAGTCCGTCGCCGAGGCGCTGGGGCTCCCGGCCACCGCGGTCAAGGCCGACCCGGAGGCCGGCGGGCTGACCGTCGTCGTCGGCGCGGACTGGCGCGAGGGGACCGTCTACAAGGCTCCGAAGGCCGAGGCGGGTGATCTTCCGGAAGGCGCGGACGACCTCAACGCCGCGGACGAGGGTCAGTGCATGGACATCTACTCCGTCTACAAGTGGGACGGAAAGAGCTGACAGGCGGTACGCGAGAGGGGGCGCCCGGTCCGGCCGGGCGCCCCCTCTCGTCGTACGCGTGTCAGGCCACCGGCGCGCCCGGCTCGGCGATCGCCGGGCGGCGGCTCGCGATGACCTTCCTCGCCAGCGAGCGCGGGCTCGTCAGGAAGCCGTAGCCCCAGGACATGTGCATGGTCGCCAGCGCGACCGGGATCTGCGCGCGGGCCTTCAGCGGCAGGCCCTTGCCCGCCGGGAGGGAGCCCGCGACGATCGCCGCGACGTACCCGCCGGGGACGATCAGCGCCCACGGGGTGACCGCCGCGCCCACCACGAGGCCGGCCGCGATGGCGACGACGGCGGTCGGGGGCGCCAGGTAGCGCAGGTTGATGGAGCCGGCGTGGTAGCGGGCGACGACGTGGCGCCAGCGGCCGTAGTCCTTGTACTGCTTGGCGAGCGCCCGGACGGAGGGGCGGGGGCGGTACTGGACGCGCAGCTCGGGCGAGAACCAGATCAGGCCGCCGGACTCGCGGATGCGGAAGTTCAGCTCCCAGTCCTGGGCGCGGATGAACTCGACGTTGTACCCGTCGGCCTTCTCCAGCGCCTCCCGGCGGAAGACGCCCAGGTAGACGGTCTCGGCGGGGCCCGCCTGGCCGCCGGTGTGGAAGGCCGCGTTGCCGACGCCGATCTTCGAGGTCATGGCCGCCGCGACGGCGTCCTCCCAGGCGTTCTCGCCCTCGGCGTGCATGATGCCGCCGACGTTCTGCGCGCCCGTCTCCTCCAGGAGGCGGACGGCGGTCGCGATGTAGTTGGGCGAGAGCATGCCGTGGCCGTCGACGCGGACGACTATCGGGTGGCTCGACGCCTTGATCGCGGCGTTGAGGGCGGCGGGGGTGCGGCCGGTGGGGTTCGGCACGGTGTGGACGCGGGGGTCCTCCGCGACCAGCTCGGCCGCGATCTCGTCCGTACGGTCCGTGGACGGGCCGAGTGCGATCACGACCTCCATCTCGCCCGCGTACTCCTGCTCCAGGATGTGGCGTACGGAGTTACGGAGATGGCGCTCCTCGTTGAGCACCGGCATGATCACGGAGACGGCGGGAGGCTGCGCGGCAGACATGTGGTCCTCGGGTGGTCCTCGGGGGCGCCGGGGGCTCGTACCCCACCAGGCGGTATTCGGCCGCCACGTTACCGCGAATGGGGGACAGCGGCGCGCGCCGCCGGGTGGCCTCCCGGGATGAGGATCGTATGGGCCTACCGTGCGAACGGTCCCCCTCGCACCGCGGAGGTGTCTCCCGTGCCCACGCCGCACCGCTCACCCCGTCCCGCCCGGCCCCGCCCCGCGCCCGCGCGGCGCCGGCGGCCGAGAAAGCAGGACGAGCGGCCGCGCTGGGGTACGCGGGTCGCGACCGGCCTCTCGGTCCTGGTGCTCGGGGCGGGCGGGATCGGGCACGCGGTCGTGACGAACCTGGAGAGCGGGATCGACCGCGTCGACCCGTTCAAGGACATGAAGAACCGGCCCGCGGGCGGGCGCGGCATGAATGTGCTGCTGGTCGGCACCGACGGCCGCGAGAAGATCAGCGAGGACGAGAAGCGGAAGTACCGGCTCGGCGGTGAGCCCTGCCACTGCACGGACACGATCATGCTGGTCCACCTCTCGGCCGACGAGGAGCGCGCGAGCGTCGTCAGCCTCCCCCGCGACAGCTACGCGGAGATCCCGGCCCATCGGGACCGTACGACCGGCAAGGAGCACGCCGCGCACCCGGTGAAGCTGAACGCGGCGTACGCGGAGGGCGGGCCGAGCCTCACCGTACGCACCGTCGAGCACATGACCGGCGTCAAGATCGACCACTATCTGGAGGTCGACTTCACCAGCTTCATGACCACGGTCGACACCCTCGGCGGGGTGAAGATCTGCACGACCCGCCCGCTGAAGGACTCCTACACCGGCCTGGACCTCGCGCCCGGCCCCCACACGCTCGACGGCGGCCAGGCGCTCCAGTACGTACGGTCCCGGCACATCGACGGGGCCGCCGACCTGGGCCGGATGCAGCGCCAGCAGAAGTTCATGGCGTCGCTGATCAAGCAGGCGACGAGCAGCGGGGTGCTGCTGAACCCGGTGAGGTTCCGCGAGGTCGCCTCGACGATGCTGAAGTCCGTACGGGCCGACCGGGGTTTCGACACGGAGCAGATGCTCTCCATCGGCCAGGCGATGCGGGGGTTCTCGGCGGCCTCGTCCGAATTCGCCTCGGTGCCGATGGGCGATGTCGCCTACCAGGTCAAGGGCATCGGCTCCACGGTGAAGTGGGACCCGGTCAGGTCGAAGCAGCTGTTCACCGCCCTGCGCGAGGACAAACCCCTGACCGCCGCCCGGCCCGCCGAGAAGGCTCCCGCGAAGAAGGTGGACGTCCCGCCGAAGCGGATCCGCGTCCAGGTCTACAACGGCACCGCGAAGGACGGCCTCGGTACCGAGGTCGACGCCGCGCTGCACGCCACCGGGTTCGACACGACCCGGGCCCCGCTCACCGCACCGCAGCACGGCCTGAAGCGCACCCTGGTCACGTACGACCCGCGCTGGAACCGGTCCGCGAGGACCCTGGCGGCGGCGCTGCCGGGCGCGGAGCTGCGGCCGGTGCCGGGGCAGGGGGCGACGATGCGGGTGACGGCGGGCGCGGACTACCGCGCGGTCGAGCGGGTCCACGCGGAGGAGCCGGAGCCGGGGAGGTTCGGCGCGGTGAAGGGGGACGAGGTGGTGTGCGGGTGAGGGGCGGTCCCAGCCCGGCCGGCGCTTGAGGACGGAACCGGTCAGGGGTGAGCCCCGCACCCCTCGCTCGGCCTCGCGCCCTCAGTCCTCGATGCCGTCGGCGATGCGCTTCTCGCGGAGCTCCCTGATCGCGCGGCGCCGCGCCAGGCGGTGCGTGCGGCGGATCTGCGCCTCCTGGTAGCGCCGCTTGTCGCGCTCGGTCTCCGGGATCACCTGCGGTACGGGGCGGGGCCGGCCGTCCGCGTCGACCGCGGCGAACACCAGGTACGCGCTGCCGACCTGCGTCGCGGGCGTCGACTCGTTCCAGCGCTCGGCCATGACCCGGACGCCGACCTCCATGGAGGAGCGGCCGGTCCAGTTGACCTGGGCGCGTACGTGCACGAGGTCGCCGACGCGGACCGGCTCCAGGAAGACCATCTCGTCCATCGAGGCCGTGACGGCGGGCCCGCCGGAGTGCCGGCCGGCCACGGCGCCCGCCGCGTCGTCGACGAGCTTCATGATCACGCCGCCGTGCACCGTACCCAGCAGATTGGTGTCGCTGCCGGTCATGATGTGGCTGAGGGTGGTACGGGAGGCCGCGGTGGGCTTGGCCGGAATGTCGCTCTCCGGGCGCGGAGCCTGATCTGTCATGCCCTCCACCTTATGCGGGGGGTCGGAAGGCGTCGCAATGCATCAGCTTCGCAACAGCCCTGGTGCGATTTTCCTCCCGCCCTGTAAGAGGGACGGTCCCGGCCTGCACACTGGTCCGTATGAACGATTGGCCCGATGGCTGGACCGACGACAACCGCAGCGGTGACCGCTACGGGCAGGGCAGCGCGAGCGAGCGGCCCGAGAGCGCCCGCTCGATGCCGCACGTCCAGCGCCGCCCGGCCCCGCCGCAGCAGCGCCCCGCGCCGCCGAGGCAGCGCCCGGTGCCGCAGCAGCCCTCGGGCTACGACGGCGGTTACCCGCAGTACGACGAGGGTTACGACAGCGGCTACAACACGGGCCAGGTCTACGGCTCCGGCGGCCACGGCCCGGGCTCCGGCGGCGGCGACCGGGGCCCGGCCCAGGGCCGCCCCAGACCCGCGCCCAACTGGGGCCGGCGGATCCGGATCGGCGCGCTGGTCCTGGTCGTCGCGCTGCTCGGCGTCTCCGTGGGCACGTACTTCTGGGCGGACTCCAAGCTGAACCGCGCCGTCGACCTGTCGAAGGTCATCGAGCGGCCGGAGGGGGGCAAGGGGACCAACTACCTGATCGTCGGCTCCGACAGCCGCGAGGGCATGACGTCCGAGGACAAGAAGCGGCTCCACACGGGCTCGGCCGACGGCAAGCGGACCGACTCGATGATGATCCTGCACACCGGCGACAACGGCCCGACGCTGGTCTCGCTGCCGCGTGACTCGAACGTCGAGATCCCGTCGTTCATCGGCTCCGAGTCCGGCAAGAAGTACCCGGGCACGGGCAAGACGACGAAGCTGAACGCCGCGTACGCCACGGACGGGCCCGAGCTGCTGGTCCGTACGGTCGAGTTCAACACCGGCCTGCACATCGATCACTACGTCGAAATCGGCTTCGGCGGCTTCGCCAAGGTCGTGGACGCGATCGGCGGCGTCGAGCTGGACATCCCGAAGGCGTTCAAGGACAAGTGGTCGGGCGCCGACTTCCCGGCCGGCAAGCAGACCCTGAACGGCCAGGAGGCCCTGGCCTTCGTCCGCACCCGACACGCCTTCACCTCGGACCTGGACCGCACGAAGAACCAGCAGAAGTTCCTCGCGGCCCTGGCGAGCCAGACGGCGACCTTCTCCACGATCGCCAACCCGTTCAAGCTGTACCCGACGATGGGTGCGGGGCTGGACACGCTGATCGTGGACAAGGACATGTCGCTCTGGTCGCTCGGCAAGATGTTCTTCGCGATGAAGGGCGTCACCAGCGGCGACGGCACGTCGATGAACATCCCGATCGCGGGCAACGTGGGCTCCAACCTGGCCTGGGACAAGGCGAAGGTGAAGAAGCTGGTGGAGCAGCTGAAGAACGACGAGAAGGTCACGGTAACGGAGAACTGAGGGGGCGCGCGAGACCGCGCCCCTTCCCCTGATGCGGAGCCGCCATGCCTGTCCGGATCGTGTACGAGTCGCACGCCACGTCCACCGACAACGAGGCGGGCATCGCCACGGGATGGCTGCCGGGCCGGCTCTCCCGCACCGGACGCCGCCAGGCCGCCGAACTGGGCGACCGGCGGCGAGGCACCGGGCTCGACGCCGTCTACACCTCGGACCTGGCGCGCGCCGTGGAGACGGCCCGCATCGCGTTCGCCGGCGCGGGGTCACCGGTCCTCCGCCAGGACGCGCGCCTGCGTGAATGCGACTACGGAGAGCTGAACGGCGCCCCGAACGCCGTGGTGCGCCCCCTGCGCATCCGCCACATCGACCGCCCCTGGCCCGGCGGCGGCCAGAGCTACCGGGACGTGGTCGAGGCGACGGCCGCGTTCCTGCGGGACCTGGCGGCCGAGTGGGACGGCGGTCATGTCCTCCTGATCGCCCACTCGGCGAACCGCTGGGCGCTGGACTGCCTGCTCGCGGGCGCCCGGCTGGAAAGCCTCGTCGCGGACCCGCCGCCGTGGCAGCCGGGCGTCTCCTACGCCCTGCCCTGAGCGAGCACCGCCGCGTGCGGCAGCGTCAGCAGGCCGTCGTCCGCGAGGAATTCGCGGCACAGGGCGTCGTACTCGCGCTTGGCCGCCGTGACGCCCTCCGGGCCGGCACTGGTGACCATTCCGCCGACCGCGCCGATTCCGGCGGCGGGGCCCGCCCACCAGTCGTCCGGGGCGGTCCGGTGGTCCCAGGCCTGCGTGGTGCTCCGTACCTCTCCGAGTCCGGCGGCGGTGAGCAGCGCGGCCAGGCCGTCCGGGGTGCGCGCGAAGTTTCGTTCCTCGTCCACCGTGGCCAGCCAGTCGGGGCGGGTGAGTCCGGCGGCCTGGGCGGCCCGCCCGACCAGCGTCTGCCCCGGGGTGCCGGGCAGCTGCCAGACGGTGACGGCGATGGTGCCTCCGGGGCGGACGACCCGGCGCATCTCGACCAGCGCCTCCAGGGGGCGGCCGACGTGGTTGAGCACGAAGTTGGCGACGACCGCGTCGAACTCCCCGTCCGCGTACGGCAGCTGGGGCAGCGTCCCGGAGCGCACCTCGGCCCCGGGCGCGGCCCGCCGGGTCGCCGCGACCTTGTCCGGCTCGGCGTCCACGGCCCGGACGGAGGCGCCGCGCGCGAGGGCGGCGGCGGCCACGTTGCCGGTGCCGCACCCCACGTCGAGCAGGCGCGTCCCGGGCCCGGCCCCGGCGGCGTCCAGCAGGGCGGGCACGGTGTGGGCGCAGAGCCGGGCGGCGGTGCGGGCGTAGGCGTCGGCCTGCCCGTCCCATATCCGCCGCTCCATCACGTCGAACGCGGTCATATGGTGTCTCCTCCGGTACGGCTGGTCGGGGTCTGCGGTTCGGTCTCGTTCAGGTCCTCGTGCAGGGCGCCGAGGACGCGCCCGGTGGGTTCGTCGCGCGCGGACAGCTCCGCGAGGGCCCACCCCGGCAGCCGCCCCGCCACCTCGTCCGGCTCGTCGCCCCGCGCCGGGTCGTCCAGCCCCTGGAGCAGCGCGAAGGCGGTCTCCCTGGCCACCTCGCGGGCGATCTCGCCCAGCTCGTCGGCGGTGAGTCCGAGGCGCACGGCGCGCTCGACAGCGCCCCCGGCCGCGCCGGCCCTGCGGTAGGCGGCGACCCAGTCGGACGCGGTGGTGCTCCAGGCGTCGATGTCCTGCCACACCATCCGCAGGAACCGGAACCGGGCGAGCTGCGGCAGCCCCTCCTCGGCCTCGGACTCGGCCCACCCCTCGGCGTCCTCGGCCCCGAGCACGTCGAAGAGGCGGACGAGGGGTCCTATGTCCTCAGGCACTGCGGAAGTTACGGGACAGCCAGGGGCTGAGCATGGTGCGCGGCACCAGCTCCTTGTACGTCTCGTCCCCGGGCAGCGGCACGACGAGCCACTGCCCCGGCGGGAAGAACCGGCCCTTCACGTACGCCGTGCCGCCGTACACGGACCGCAGGAACCCGGGCACGGAGTCCCGGGGCACGTCCTCGAAGACCACCCCGTCGACGGTGATCCGCGCGTCGTCCTCCGGGAAGACCTGCACGGTGACGGCCGGGACCCCGCCCAGCTCGATGAACGCCTCATGCGGCAGCGACCCGTCCGCGTCGGTGACGGCGAACGCCCCGGCGGACTCCCTCCGGGAGGTTTGGTCGGCCCCGATGTCATCGGTGACCGTCACCTCCAGGTTGTACGCCTGGGCCACTTCCCGTACGGCGGTGACGGCTGCCTGGGTGGTGGGCAGGTGGGGCGGTTTGCCGCTCATGACGCTCCCGACGCTCGCTCGGCGCGGACCGTCGGCTCCCCTGGCCGCCGGCCACCGCCGCCCATTGTGCCCCGTCCCGGCACGGCGCAGTTGTCAGACCTCCGTGGCAGGCTCCGAGGATGGAACCTTCAGAGGTGATCGAGACGTTGTGGGGCCGGATCCAGGAGCGGGACTGGGCAGGTGTCGCCGAGTTGGTCGCGGAGGACGCCGTCGTCGAGTGGCCGGTCAGCCTCGAACGCATCACCGGCCGGGACAACTTCGTCGCGGTGAACCGCGAGTACCCGGAGGGCTGGTCGATCCACGTGCTCAAGGTGGTGGCCCAGGGCGATGAAGTCGTCTCCGAGGTCGAGGTCCCGCACGACGGCCTCGGCGTCTTCCGCGCGGCCTCCTTCTGGACCGTCCGCGACGGGCAGGTCGTCCGGGGCACGGAGTACTGGACCAGCATGGGAGCGGACCCCCGGCCGGAGTGGCGGGCCGGTTTCGTGGAACCGATGTAGCACCGTCGGCCGGTGGCCCGAGCGCCACGCAGGAGGAGGGCGGATGGGGGTGCGCCACGCGGCCGGGTCTGCGTACGAGAAGGCGGCCCAGGCTCGCGGGGGGATGGGCGAGACGGGGGCCGTCCGCGTCCTTGGAGTCCCGGACGAGGACCACGTCCCGCCCGGAACAGTGCACGCGGAGCTCGACCTCGTACCGTGACGTGGCGCACCGGGTCGCGGGTTTCCACGACGCGGTGCGCCAGGTCGCGGAAGCCCGCGACCCGGTGCGCCACGACGTCAATTGCTTTGAAAGAACCCTGGGAAAGAACCCAACCCCACCCCACCCGAACCCGGTACGAACGCTGATCACTCGCGCGGGTGACAAATGGCAACTGAGCTGGATTTGGGGTCGGTTGTCGGGCATATGCTCGCGGCACCAACCCCAGACACGAGTCGGCCCCGACCGGGACAGCGAATCCCGGGCGGGGCCTGACCACCGAGGAAGAAAGCCGCTTCCCGATGACTGCCCAGCAGGCTATCGCGCCCCCGTGCGCCCCGCCCGGTTCCCCCGGCGACGTCACACCGACCCCCGGTGTCATCCACGTCAACTCCCGCCACACGTCCGGCTTCACAGTCATCGGCAACCACCTCGCCCAGCACGGAGACCTCTCCCTCCTCGCGATCGGGCTCGCCGTCCACATCCAGTCGCTGCCCGAGGGCGCGAAGATCGGCGTCAAGGTGCTCGCCGCGCGCTTCCCGGAGAGCGAGATGCGGATCGCCGCCGCGCTGCGCGAGTTGGAGGCGGCGGGCTACCTGCGCCGCATCCGCGTACGCCTCCGGGACGGCCGCGTACGCACGCGTACGGAGTCGCACAACCGGCCGTACGCCACGGTTCCGCCGGTGCCGGTGCCTCGCGAGGCCCCGCGCGCCACGGCCCCGACGCCCATCGCGCCGGACGACCGCACCCCTGCCGCCGCCCCGGCGCCCCCGGCCCGGCAGCAGCGCCCCGCACCCAGGCCGCTCCCCCGGCCCACCGCCCCCACCGGCACCCTCCACCGGACCGCCGCCCTGCTCCTCGCGGACCTCCGCCGTCACGCGCCCGTGCTGACGCTCTCCGAGGCGGACGTCACCACCCTCGCCCCGGGCGTCGCGGCCTGGCTCGAACGCGACGCGCACCCCGACGCCATCCGCCGGGCCCTCACCGCGGATCTCCCGGTCCCGCTCGCCCACCCGGCGCGCCTCCTCCGCCACCGGATCACGGCCCTCCTGCCACCCCCGCTCCCGGCCCCGGTAGCGGCGCCCCCGGTCATCCCCCTCCAGAACTGCGACGGCTGCAACAGAGCCTTCCGCGCCCCGGAACCGGGCCCCTGCCGCGACTGCCGCGACGCGCGGCCGTAACCCCTGAAACTGCCGCCCAACGCACGAGGCGATGCACCGCATCTTCCAGGAGTACCCGGGGATGTTCTCCCGGGTGTCGGAAGTGCCGGGCCACCGCCGAGTGGGCCGCTCGCCCCCTCACCATCGGCCTGCGCCAATGGCCGACGCTCACCCTCAGCCCCCTCGTCGCGGGGCCCGCAAGGACCTGGCACTCGCCACCCTCGCTGCCATCACACATGCCGACAATCCCGACGTCGGTGCCATACTGAAAACGCTGTCCGCAGCATTGCGGGACGCGCCGGAGAACATCACCGACCCCATCGTCGAACTCACCGCTCAGGGCCTGGGCAACCGTCCGGCCGCACAACAGTGAAGGAACCTGGTGGCCGTGGACACCTCTTTCTACAAGTCCGCCATGTCGGAGGAGATCCGGGACGAGGGCCGGGCGGAGGGCCGCGCCGAAGGGCTGCTGCTGCTTCTCGGCGTGCGTGGCATTGCCCTCACCGACGCGGACCGCGAGAAGATCACCACCTGCGCCGACCCGCGGCTCCTGCACGAATGGCTCCAGCACGCCACCACGGCCTCCTCCGCCGAAGAGGTGTTCCGCACCCCATGACCGATCCCACCGCCACCGACGTCATCGCCGAGCTCGCCGAGCTGGACGACCCCAAGGCCCGCGCCGTCAACGCGCGGCACGGGGACGACCACGGGGTGAACCTCAGCAAGCTGCGCGCCCTCGCCAAGCGGCTGGGGAAGCGGCAGGAGCTGGCCGTCGAGCTGTGGGAGAGCGACGACACCGCCGCGCGGCTCGTCGCGTTGCTGGTCTGCCGGCCGAAGGACTACACCCGGGACGAGCTGGACCGCATGCTGCGCGAGGCGCGGGCACCGAAGGTGCACGACTGGCTCGTGGGCTACGTGGTGAAGAAGAGCCCGTATGCGGAGGAGCTGCGCCTCGCCTGGACGGAGGACCCCGACCCGGTCGTCGCGAGCGCCGGGTGGGCGCTGACCGCCGACCGGGTGGTGAAGAAGCCCGATGGCCTCGACCTGGGCGCGCTGCTCGACGTCATCGAGGCGGAGATGCGGGACGCCCCGGAACGCCTCCAGTGGGCGATGAACACCTGTCTCGCCCAGATCGGCATCGAGCACCCGGAGCACCGCGCCCGTGCGCTGGACATCGGCGAGCGGCTGGGCGTGCTCAAGGACTACCCGACGCCCAGGGGCTGCACATCGCCGTACGCGCCCGTGTGGATCGGGGAGATGGTGCGGCGCAAGGGCGAGGCGTAGAGGCTAGACCGCGTTCCGCCAGACCGTCAGGTCTCCCTGGAGGAAGGCGAGGTCGGGGATCGCGGTCGACTTCGTCGCGATCACGAACAGCGCGATGTCCCCTGAGTCGTTCATGACGCAGATCTCGCTCCCGTTGGCCGAGGCGGCCAGCGGAAGGTTGTGGATCTTGCTGTGCGGGAGGAACAGGCGGCATTCGTCGAGCGTGGTGCCCGGCTTGTCGTACATGGGCATGAACACGCTCGTGTCGCTCGTCAGTTCGCAACCGGCCGACTTGCAGCTGAAGCGGATGTCGCCCGTGTGGCCGTCCAGCTCCTTCCGCGGATGCGCGAGACTCAGCGAGTGCTTCGCGTCCACCATGACCGGCGCGTACGGCTCGGCCTGCGGCTCCCGGGGAGAGGGGGAGGAGCTCGGTGCGGTCAGCCCACCGGCCACCCTGCCCGCCGCCGACGAGCCCGCCGCCGGGGCGCCCGCCGCTTCCGGCGTGGTCCCCCGCGCCCCCGACGACGGGGTGGCGGACACCGACGCCGACGCCCCGGCGTCGTTCCGGTGCTCTCCCCCGCCCATCGGCCCCATCGCCTGCCTGGCCAGGCCGAGGGCCAGCAGCGCGCCCACCAGGCCGACGGCCGACGCCAGCGCGACGCGCCGCCTGCGTGCCCCGCGCTCGGCCGGGTCCACGGGCCGGGGCGGAGGCGCCGCCCAAGGGTCCGTCCTGACCAGCGTGGACTCGCGCACCGGGGGCGGGACCGTGACCTCGCGACCGCCGATCTCGCCCCACACGGCGGGCGCCCCGTCCGCGTCGGCCTCCGCGCCCAGCCGTTGCCGGCACCACTCCGCGATCTCCGCCGGGGCGGGCCGCTCCGCCGGGTCGGCGGCCAGGCACCGGGCGAACAGCGGGCGCAGGGGCTCGGGCAGCAGCGTCAGGTCGGGCTCGGAGTGGATGATCCGGTACAGCACGTAGACGCCGGGGCCGTCACCGTAGAGAGGCTTGCCCAGCGCCGCGAACGCCGCCGTCTGGGCCAGGGCGAAGACATCGCTCGCCGCCGTGGCCCCTTCCCCGGACGCCTGCTCCGGGGCCATGTACGAGGGGGTGCCGATGGGGTGCCCCGTCGTGGTGTACGAGGTTCCGTCGGCGGCCAGCGCGATGCCGAAGTCGATCACGCGCGGCCCGTCGGGGGCCAGGAGCACGTTGGACGGCTTCAGGTCCCGGTGCACGATGCCTTCGGCGTGGATGGCCCGGAGCGCCTCGGCCATCCCCGCCATCAGCCACAGCAGGGCCGGCACCGGCAGCGGGCCGTGCCGGGTCACGGCCTGGGTGAGGGACGGCCCGGGCACGTACAGCGTGGCCAGCCAGGGCGGCGCACCTTCCGCGTCGGCGTCGATCAGCTCGGCCGTGTACGTGCCGTGCACCCGCCGGGCCGCCCGGATCTCCCGGCCGAACCGTTTCCTGAAGCCCGGGTCGTCCGCCAGCTCCGGCCGTACGACCTTGACCGCCACGGCGCGGCCGTCCTCGGTGTGCGAGAGGTAGACCCGGCCCATGCCACCCGCGCCGAGGCGGGCGGCGATCCGGTAGCCCGCCACCTCGGCCGGGTCGGTCGGCTGAAGTGGCTCGAAGACATCCGTCACGTCCATCGGCCCGCTCCCCCACTGTGATGCACTGGCCAACGACCGCAGCCTAGCAACGGCCTCACGCGCAGTTGATCAGTGCACGCACGCGACAGCCCCCGGCATCGCGGCCGGGGGCTGTGCATGCGTACGGACGGCGTCCCGTTACGGCAGGTTGCGCGCCATCACGATGCGCTGGACCTGGTTCGTGCCCTCGTAGATCTGGGTGATCTTGGCGTCGCGCATCATCCGCTCCACCGGGTAGTCCCGCGTGTAGCCGTAGCCGCCGAGGAGCTGGACCGCGTCCGTGGTGACCTCCATCGCGACGTCCGAGGCGAAGCACTTGGCGGCGGCGCCGAAGAACGTGAGGTCGGCGTCGACGCGCTCGGACTTGGCGGCGGCCGAGTACGTGAGCTGGCGGGCGGCCTCCAGCTTCATGGCCATGTCGGCGAGCATGAACTGGACGCCCTGGAAGTCCGCGATCGGCTTGCCGAACTGCTTGCGCTCCTGGACGTAGCCCTTGGCGTAGTCCAGCGCGCCCTGGGCGACGCCGAGGGCCTGGGCCGCGATGGTGATGCGGGTGTGGTCCAGGGTCTTCATCGCGGTGGCGAAGCCGGTGCCCTCCTCGCCGATCATGCGGTCGGCGGGGATGCGGACGTTGTCGAAGTAGACCTCGCGGGTCGGGGAGCCCTTGATGCCGAGCTTCTTCTCGGGGGCGCCGAAGGAGACGCCCTCGTCGGACTTCTCCACGACGAAGGCCGAGATGCCCTTGGAGCGCTTCTCCGGGTCCGTGACGGCCATGACCGTGTAGTACTCGGAGACGCCCGCGTTGGTGATCCAGCGCTTCACGCCGTTGAGGACCCAGAAGTCGCCGTCGCGCACGGCGCGGGTCTTCATGCCCGCGGCGTCGGAGCCCGCGTCCGGCTCGGAGAGGCAGTACGAGAACATGCCGTCGCCCTTGGCCAGCGGGCCCAGGTACTTCTTCTTCAGGGCCTCGGACCCGGACAGGACGACCGGGAGCGAGCCGAGCTTGTTCACGGCCGGGATCAGGGAGGAGGACACGCAGGCGCGGGCCACTTCCTCGATCACGATGACCGTGGCGAGCGCGTCGGCGCCGGCGCCGCCGTACTCCTCCGGTACGTGGACCGCGTGCAGATCGGCGGCGGTGAGGGCGTCCAGCGCCTCCTGCGGGAAGCGGGCCTCCTCGTCGACCGCGGCCGCGAACGGGGCGATCTTCGCCTCGGCGAGCGCACGCACCGTCTCACGGAGCATCTCGTGCTCCTCAGCCGGACGGTACAGGTCGAAATCGGTCGAACCCGCCAAGACGCTCACTCCCCAGGGTGCTAACTACCGTTAAGTAACCCAATTTTAGGTGTTCCCCCCTCCCCCGGCATACGCGCTCGGGCCGTGAGCTGCGCGACAACCGCAAAGGGGAGGTTTCACGGGCGGGACTATGCTCGTGCACCGCATCTCTGTCCGCACCTCACAGGAGCACTTCATGGCCCTCAGGATCACCGTGATCGGCACCGGCTATCTGGGCGCCACGCACGCCGCGGCCATGGCGGAGCTCGGCTTCGAGGTCCTGGGCCTCGACGTCGTTCCCGAGAAGATCGAGACGCTGTCCGCCGGCCGGGTGCCGATGTACGAGCCGGGCCTCGAAGAGATGCTCCAGCGGCACGTCGCGGGCATCGAGGGCTCCACCGGGCGGCTTCGCTTCACCACCTCCTGGGAAGAGGTCGCCGAGTTCGGCGACGTGCACTTCGTCTGCACCAACACTCCCCAGAAGCACGGCGAGTACGCCTGCGACATGACGTACGTCGAGAGCGCCTTCGACTCGCTGGCCCCCCTCCTGACCCGCCCCGCCCTCGTCGTCGGCAAGTCCACCGTGCCCGTCGGCTCCGCCGCCCGCCTCGCCGCCCGCCTCGCGGAGCTGGCCCCCGTGGGCGCCGACGCCGAGCTGGCCTGGAACCCGGAGTTCCTGCGCGAGGGCTTCGCGGTGGACGACACGCTGCACCCGGACCGGATCGTCGTCGGCGTGACGAGTGAGCGGGCCGAGAAGGTGCTGCGCGAGGTGTACGCCGTCCCGGTCGCCGAGGGCTCCCCGTTCGTCGTGACGGACTACCCGACCGCCGAACTGGTGAAGACGGCCGCCAACTCCTTCCTGGCCACCAAGATCTCGTTCATCAACGCCATGGCCGAGATCTGCGAGGCCGCCGGCGGCGACGTGGCGAAGCTGGCCGAGGCGATCGGCCACGACGAGCGCATCGGCAAGAAGTTCCTGCGGGCCGGCATCGGCTTCGGCGGCGGCTGCCTGCCCAAGGACATCCGCGCCTTCATGGCCCGCGCCGGTGAGCTGGGCGTCGACCAGGCGCTGACGTTCCTGCGCGAGGTCGACTCGATCAACATGCGCCGCCGGGGCCACATGGTCGAGCTGGCCCGGGAGGCCGTGGGCGGCACCTCCTTCCTCGGCAAGCGGGTCGCCGTGCTGGGCGCCACGTTCAAGCCGGACTCGGACGACGTACGCGACTCCCCCGCGCTCAACGTGGCCGGCCAGATCCACCTCCAGGGCGGCCAGGTCACCGTCTTCGACCCGAAGGGCATGGAGAACGCCCGCCGCCTCTTCCCCACCCTCGGTTACGCGGAGAGCGCGCTCGACGCGGTGCGCGGCGCGGACGTCGTGCTGCACCTGACGGAGTGGCGGGAGTTCCGCGAGCTGGACGCGGAGGCGCTGGGCGCGGTCGCGGGGCACCGGATCATCCTCGACGGGCGCAACGCGCTCGACCCCGTCGCGTGGCGCGAGGCCGGCTGGACCTACCGGGCGATGGGCCGACCGACGGCCTGACCCCGGGGCAGACTGGTACGGCCTGTCCGAAGTCTGCCCGAGGAGGAAGCAACATGGCTCTGGCCGCAGTGGGTGCCGTCGTCCTGGACTGCCCCGACCCCGTCGCCCTGGCGAACTTCTACGCGGCGCTGATCGGCGGCGAGGTGGAGCAGCGGGAGGACTGGGTGGAGCTCACCGGAGGTGCGGGCGCCCCGCTCGCCTTCCAGGCCGCGCCCGGCTTCGTACCGCCGAAGTGGCCGAGCGCCGACGCCTCGCAGCAGTTCCACCTGGACCTGACCGTGGCGGATCTGGACGCGGCGGAGCGGGAGGTGCTGGCGCTGGGCGCGACGGTGCTGGAGGCGGACGACCGGGAGCGCACCTTCCGGGTGTACGCCGACCCGGCGGGGCACCCCTTCTGTCTCTGCGCCTGTTAGAGCCCTCTGGAAAGGCGTCCCGGTGGCTCAGGCCGCCGGGGCGTCCAGCTCTTCGATCGTGGCGTGCGACGGGCCGCGCCGGGTGCGCAGGTCCCGCGCCACGTCCTCGGCGGCGCGCAGCACCCGTACGGCGTTGTGCCAGGTGAGCTTGGCCAGGTCGGCGGCGGACCAGCCCCGGCGCAGCAGCTCCGCGATCAGGTTGGGGTAGCCGGCCACGCTCTCCAGGCCCTGCGGGAGGAACGCGGTGCCGTCGTAGTCGCCGCCGATGCCGATGTGGTCGACGCCCGCGACCTCGCGCATGTGGTCGAGGTGGTCGGCGATGGTGGCCACGGTCGCGGCCGGGCGCGGGTTCGCCGCCTCGAACGCGGCATGCAGCTTCATCGCGCGCTCGGTGGTGTCCAGGTGGTGCAGCCCGTGCGCGCGCAGGTTCTCGTCGGCGGCCTGCGTCCAGGCGACGGCCTCGGGCAGGACGAACTTCGGTACGAAGGTGGCCATGGCGATGCCGCCGTTGGCCGGGAGCTGGGCGAGGACGTCGTCGGGGATGTTGCGCGGGTGGTCGCAGACGGCGCGTGCGGAGGAGTGCGAGAACATCACCGGCGCGACGGAGGTGGCGAGCGCGTCCCGCATGGTCGTCGCCGCGACGTGCGAGAGGTCGACCAGCATGCCGGTGCGGTTCATCTCACGGACGACCTCGTGGCCGAACGGCGAGAGGCCGCCCACCCCGGGCTCGTCGGTCGCGGAGTCCGCCCAGGCGATGTTGTCGTTGTGGGTGAGCGTCATGTAGCGGACGCCCAGGGCGTACAGCCCGCGCAGGGTGCCCAGCGAGTTCGCGATGGAGTGGCCGCCCTCGGCGCCCATCAGGGAGGCGATCCGGCCCTCGGCGCGGGCGGCCTCCATGTCGTCGGCGGTCAGGGCGCGCCGGAGGTCGGCCGGGTAGCGGTCGAGGAGTTCGGCGACGACGTCGATCTGTTCCAGGGTCGCGCTGACGGCGGCGTCGCCCGCGAGGTCGGAGCGCACGTAGACGGACCAGAACTGGGCGCCGACGCCCCCGGCGCGGAGCCGGGGGATGTCGGTGTGCAGGTGGGCCGACTGGTCGGTGGCGATGTCGCGTACGGCCAGGTCGTAGCCGGCCTGCTCGCGCAGCGCCCACGGCAGGTCGTTGTGGCCGTCGACGACCGGGTACTCCGCGAGGAGTTCCCGGGCCCGGTCCAGTCGGTCCGTCATGGCGCCTACTTCCCGAAGCCGAAGGATTCCGCGCCCGCCGCCTTCTGGCGCAGCCGCTTGCCCTTCTCGGTGGCCTGGTCGTTGAGGTCGCCCAGGAACTCCGTCATCCGGCCCTGGAGCTCGGGGTCGGCCGCGGCCAGGACGCGGACGGCCAGCAGGCCGGCGTTGCGCGCGCCGGCGATGGAGACCGTGGCGACGGGGATGCCGGCGGGCATCTGGACGATGGACATGAGGCTGTCCATGCCGTCCAGGTACTTCAGCGGGACCGGGACGCCGATGACGGGCAGCGGGGTGACCGAGGCGAGCATGCCGGGCAGGTGGGCGGCGCCGCCCGCGCCCGCGATGATCGCCTTGAGGCCGCGGCCCGCCGCGTTCTCGCCGTACGCGATCATCTCGCGGGGCATGCGGTGGGCGGAGACGACGTCGACCTCGTACGGGATCGCGAACTCGTCCAGGGCCTTGGCCGCCGCTTCCATGACGGGCCAGTCGGAATCCGAGCCCATGACGATGCCGACGACCGGTGCGGCGGAGGCGGGGGAAGTCATTCGGTGATCGTTCCTCGCAGGTAGTCGGCCGCGTGCCGGGCGCGCTCGCGCACGTCCGCCAGATCGTCGCCGTAGGTGTTGACGTGTCCGATCTTGCGGCCGGGCTTCACGTCCTTGCCGTACATGTGGATCTTGAGCTGCGGGTCGCGCGCCATGCAGTGCAGGTAGCCCTGGTACATGTCCGGGTAGTCGCCGCCGAGGACGTTGCACATGACCGTCCAGGGGGCGCGGGGGCGCGGGTCGCCGAGGGGGAGGTCGAGGACCGCGCGGACGTGGTTGGCGAACTGCGAGGTGATCGCGCCGTCCATGGTCCAGTGGCCGGAGTTGTGCGGGCGCATCGCCAGCTCGTTGACCAGGATGCGGCCGTCACGGGTCTCGAAGAGCTCGACCGCGAGGTGCCCGACGACGCCCAGCTCGGACGCGATGCGCAGCGCGAGCTGCTGGGCCTCGCCCGCCAGCGCCTCGTCCAGCTCGGGGGCCGGGGCGATGACCGTGTCGCAGACGCCGTCGACCTGGATCGACTCGACGACCGGGTAGGCCACGGCCTGGCCGTGCGGCGAGCGGACGATGTTGGCCGCCAGCTCCCGTACGAAGTCGACCTTCTCCTCCGCGAGGACCGGGACCCCGGCCCGGAACGGCTCGGCCGCGTCCGCCTCGGAGCGGACCACCCAGACGCCCTTGCCGTCGTAGCCGCCGCGCACGGTCTTGAGGACGACCGGGAAGCCACCGCCCTCCGCAGCGAAGGCCACGACGTCGGCCGGGTCCTCCACGATGCGGTGACGGGGGCAGGGCGCGCCGATCTCGGTGAGCTTCGCGCGCATCACCCCCTTGTCCTGGGCGTGCACCAGAGCGTCGGGGCCGGGGCGCACGGGGATGCCGTCCGCCTCCAGGGCCCGCAGGTGCTCGGTGGGCACGTGCTCGTGATCGAAGGTGATCACGTCACAGCCGCGCGCGAAGGCTCTCAGCGTCTCCAGGTCGCGATAGTCGCCGACGACGACCTCGCCCGCCACCTGGGCCGCGGAGTCCTGAGCGGTGTCGCTGAGGAGCTTGAACTTGATGCCGAGGGGGATGCCCGCCTCGTGGGTCATACGGGCGAGCTGACCGCCACCGACCATGCCGACTACCGGGAACGTCACGTTCCCAGGGTATCCGCACCGGCCGCCGACGCCCGTGGGCGGGGTTGAGCCCGCCACACCCGCGCTCAACGCACAGGCGTCCGGTGGGCGTCCTGGTTAGCATGGCCGGGTTGACGGAACACGAAGCCGAACTTACGGACGGGCTGAGCGATCACATGAGCGAACGAGGCGCACTGCGGGCCCGGCTGGAGCTGCTGGCCCGGGAAATCGCCAAGTTCGGCGTGGTCGGCGCGGTCGGCCTGGTCGTCAACATCGCCGTCTCCAACCTGCTGTGGCGGTACACGGACATCCCGACCGTGCGCGCGGGTCTCCTCGCCACGGTTGTCGCGATCCTCTGCAACTACGTGGGCTTCCGCTACTGGACGTACGGTGACCGCGACAAGACCGGCCGCACGCGTGAGCTGACGCTGTTCCTGCTGTTCAGCGCGGTGGGCGCGGTGATCGAGACCGGTGTGCTGTACGTGGCGACGTACGGGTTCGGCTGGGACACCCCGGTCCAGAGCAACGTCTTCAAGATCGTCGGGATCGGCGTCGCGACGCTGTTCCGCTTCTGGTCGTACCGGACGTGGGTCTTCAAGGCGCTCCCCGCGCCTTCGGAGGCCGTTGCCGACAAAGAGGCCCCCGTGACCGTGCCGGCGCCCGCCGTACGGGTCGAGGCGGACCCGGCGCGCCGGTAGCGCCTCCGTTACCGCACCGGGCGTTCCGGTTCCGCTCTGTCCGGGGCCATGCGGCTCAGGAACAGGGCGAAGACCGGGGGCTGCTGCTGGAGGAGTTCCAGACGGCCGCCGTCCGCCTCGGCGAGGTCGCGGGCGACCGCCAGGCCGATGCCCGTGGAGTTGCGGCCGCTGATGGTGCGCTCGAAGATCCTGGCGCCCAGGTCCGCCGGGACGCCGGGGCCCTCATCCGTGACCTCGATGACCGCCTGGTTGCCGGTGACCCTCGTGCGCAGCGCGACCGTACCGCCGCCGTGCATCAGGGAGTTCTCGATCAGCGCGGCCAGGACCTGGGCGACCGCGCCCGGGGTGCCGACGGCGCTCAGCCCCTGCTTGCCGGAGCAGACGATGGCGCGCCCCTCGCCCCGGTAGGCCGGGCGCCACTCCTCGATCTGCTGCTTGACGACCTCGTCCAGGTCGAAGACGACCGCCGAGCCGGTCCGGGGGTCCCGGGCGTTGGTCAGCAGCCGCTCCACCACGTCCGTGAGCCGTTCGACCTGGGCGAGGGCGATGTGCGCCTCCTCCTTCACGGTCTCCGGGTCGTCGGTCAGCGAGATCTCCTCGATCCGCATGGACAGGGCCGTGAGCGGCGTACGCAGCTGGTGGGAGGCGTCCGCGGCGAGCCGGCGTTCGGCGGTCAGCATCCGGGCGATCCGCTCGGCGGAGGAGTCCAGGACATCGGCGACGCGGTCCAGCTCGGGCACCCCGTACCGCTTGTGGCGCGGGCGGGGGTCGCCGGAGCCCAGGCGCTCGGCGGTCTCCGCGAGGTCGGTGAGCGGCGACGCGAGCTTGTCGGCCTGGCGTACGGCGAGGAGGACGGCGGAGACGATGGCCAGCAGCGCCACCGCGCCGATGATCATCAGGGTGCGGCCGACCTCGCGGGTGACGGCGGAGCGGGACTCCTCGACGGTGACCTTCTCGCCGTGCTCACCCGTCTCGGTGGCGGTGATCACACTGCCACTGGGGCGCTCGCCGACCTCGATGGGGGCGCGGCCGGGCATCTTGACCAGGGCGTAGCGCTTGTCGTCGATCTGCTCGGCCAGCACCGCGGGATTGATCCGCTCGGCGCCCAGGAGCCGGCTCTCGATGACGCTGATCAGCCGCAGCGCCTCGGAGTCGACGCTCTCCTGCGCGCTGCTGCTGATGGTGCGGGTCTCGACGATGACGAGGGAGACGCCGAAGACGGCGATCACCACGAGCACGACGGCGAGGGTCGAGTTGATCAGTCGTCGGCGCATGCCTGCTTCTGTACGTCAGTCGGCTCGGGCGGTCGGGCGGACAGCGGGGACGCTACAGGCCCTAGCTCTTCTCGAAGCGGAAGCCGACGCCCCGGACCGTGGCGATGTAGCGCGGGTTGGCCGCATCGTCGCCGAGTTTCTTGCGGAGCCAGGAGATGTGCATGTCGAGCGTCTTGGTGGACGACCACCACGTGGTGTCCCAGACCTCGCGCATCAGCTGGTCGCGGGTGACGACCCGGCCCGCGTCCCGGACGAGGACCCGCAGGAGGTCGAACTCCTTCGCGGTGAGCTGCAACTCCTCCTCGCCCATCCAGGCCCGGTGCGATTCGACGTCGATGCGGACGCCGTGCGTGGCGGGCTGGGGGGCGGGCTCGGTGGCGCCGCGCCGCAGCAGGGCCCGGACCCGGGCGAGGAGCTCGGCGAGGCGGAAGGGCTTGGTGACGTAGTCGTCGGCGCCCGCGTCGAGCCCGACGACCGTGTCCACCTCGTCCGCTCGGGCGGTCAGGACGAGGACCGGCACGGTGTGACCCTCGGCACGCAGCCGGCGGGCGACTTCCAGGCCGTCCATCCCGGGCAGCCCCAGGTCGAGCACGACCAGGTCGATGCCGCCCTGGAGTCCGGCGTCGAGCGCGGTCGGACCGTCTTCCCGCACCTCGACCTCGTAACCCTCCCGCCGCAGGGCGCGGGCCAGCGGCTCCGAGATGGATGCGTCGTCCTCGGCGAGCAGTACACGGGTCATGCACTGATGGTAGTCCGCGCGGCGGACACCTCGGGAGGCGATCCGAGAGCCCTGCGGGACTGGGCGCCGTTACCGGTAGGACCTTCGAATATGCGAGTGTGGTTGCACCTGGACCTGTGATCCATCTCTCAAGTCCTTCCATATCGGGCTCTGTCGTGTCGTATGGTGTCTCAACGCCTATTGCACTACTCAAGGACCTTTGGGCAGCTCTGAGCGCCAAGGGTCTCTTTTGTGTGCGGGCCGGTACCCGCCGGCCCGGAAGTTTCAGTGAATGACCTGTGGGCCGGGCCCGGGCCGCCGATGAAGGCGCTCCGGGTGTGGATCCCGTCGCGGAGGGCGTACCCGCGGCGGTGCCGGCCTCCCCCCACCGGGCGCGTACCCGCTTCGTCGAGGCGCCGCGTCCCGAGCACACAAGGATCGATCATGGCGTCCAGCCTGACGAAGGACCCGTCGAGCACCGCTGGTGGCGAGAAGACCTTCTTCGGCCACCCCCGGGGCCTGGCCACGCTCTTCATGACCGAGATGTGGGAGCGCTACAGCTTCTACGGCATGAAGGCACTGCTCCCGCTGTACCTGATCGCGCCCGGCGGCATGCACATGAACGCCACTACGGCGACGGCGATCTACTCGGTCTACATGGCGATGGTCTACCTGCTCGCCATGCCCGGCGGCTGGATGGCCGACCGCTTCTGGGGGCCGCGCAAGACGGTCGCCATCGGCGGCGCCGTCGTCATCCTCGGCCACATCACGCTCGCCGTGCCGAACTCGGTGACCTTCTTCGCGGGCCTGGTGCTCGTGGCGCTCGGTTCCGGGCTGCTGAAGGCGAACATCTCCACGATGGTCGGCCACCTCTACGACGGCCCGGAGGACCCGCGCCGTGACGGTGGCTTCACGCTCTTCTACATCGGCATCAACGTGGGTGCCTTCCTCGCCCCGCTGACCATCGGCACCGTCGGCGAGAACGTCAACTGGCACTTCGGCTTCGCGCTCGCGGCGCTCGGCATGGCCCTGGGCCTCGCCCAGTTCATGCTCGGCACCCGCCACCTGAGCCCGCAGAGCGACATCGTGTCGACGCCCGCCACCGAGCAGGAGAAGCAGTCCGCGCTGCGCAAGGGCCTGATCTGGCTGGTCGTCGCGGCCGTGCTGTACGGCCTGATGGCCGTCACCGGCAACTTCGCCGACTGGGCCACCGTGCCGCTGAGCATCGCCGGTCTGGTCATCCCGGTCGCGGTCCTGACGCGCATGAAGCGCGACAAGGAGCTGACGACGACCGAGCAGTCCAAGCTGTCGGGTTACATCTGGTTCTTCGTGGTCGCCGCCGTCTTCTGGATGATCTACGACCAGAACGGCTCGACCCTGTCGATCTTCGGCGAGAACTCGACCACGAACCACCTGCTGGGCTTCGACTTCCCGACGTCCTGGTACCAGTCGCTGAACCCGATCTTCATCATGGCGATCGCCCCCGTGGTCGCCTCGGGCTGGCTGTGGCTGAACAAGCGCGGCAAGGAGCCGAGCACCGCCGTCAAGTTCGCCTCCAGCCTCGTGCTGATCGGCATCTCCTTCGTCGTCTTCCTGATCCCGCTGATCGACACCGCCGCCAACGGCGGCCGGGTCAGCCCGATGTGGCTGGTCGCGATCTACTTCATCCAGACCGTCGCGGAGCTGTGCCTCTCACCGGTCGGCCTGTCGGTGACCACGAAGATGGCCCCGGCGAAGTACAGCTCGCAGATGATGGGCGTGTGGTTCCTCGCGGTCACCGCGGGCGACTCCCTGACCGGTCTGCTGACGGCCCCGGCGATCGGGGTCGACCTGGACACCACGGGAGCGGTCGCCTTCGAGGCGGTCCTCGCGGTCATCGCCGGTGTCGGCATCTGGATGTACCGCAAGAAGGTCACCCAGCACATGGGCGACGTGCGCTGATCCCGTAGCCCGTACAGGCATACGGAAGGGGCCGCCGCACCGGCGAATCGGTGCGGCGGCCCCTTCCGTATGCCTCGGGACGGCCGTTACGCCGGAGCGGCCAGCTCCGCCCACACGGTCTTGCCGGGCTCGCCCGGCACCCGTACGACCCCCCAGTCCAGGCAGAGCCGCTGCACGATGAACATGCCGTGGCCGCCGGGGCGCCCGGCCCGGTGCGGCGTACGCGGCGAGGGCTGGCCCGCGCCGCCGTCGGCGACCTCCACGCGGAGCGCCTTGGCGCTGCGGGCGATCCGGAGCTCGTCGGGGCCGCCCGCGTGCAGGCACGCGTTGGTGACCAGCTCGGAGACGACCAGCAGGACGTCCTCCGCGGCGGCGCGGTGGTCGGCGCTGGACGCGGGGAGCCAGCCCCAGTCATGGAGCGCCTGGCGGGCGAAATCACGGGCCGTCGGCACGATGCCGGTGGCCTCCCGCAACGACAGCGTGCGCCACTGCCGCTGCTCGGCGGCCTCGTCCGGCCGGGCGGGCTCGGCGGAGGAAACGCCCGCGCCCTCCGGCTCGCGGCCGAAGTCGCCCGGCGGATGCTGCCGGGTGGTGCTCATCAGCGCTTCACCTCACCGATTCACCATGTCGCCATTGGACAGATACGAACCATTGAACGGATACGACTACGAATACCGATACGGACACTGATACAGGAACCGCACGGGCACGGGGGGCCAGGCTGCCCGGGCTCGCCGGAAGATCTCCTGCCCGGCCGAACCGCGACGACACCCCTTACCGCTTCGCCGATCGCGTAACCCACGCGCAGGACGAGGCGGCCGGGCACGCCGGAGCGCGGCCCGGTCAGGTTTCCAGGGCCTCGGCGAGGGAGGCGTGGACGGTGAACACCGCCTCGGCCCCCGTGATCTCGAAGACCCGCGCCACCACGGGCTGCATCGCGGCCAGATGAACCCCTCCCCCGGCTTCCTCCGCCTTGAGGCGCGCACCGAGCAGCACGTTCAGCCCGGTGGAATCACAGAAGTCGAGCCGCGAGCAGTCGACCACCAGGCGCGCACGCCCCTGCTCGACCGCGCTCTCCAGCGGCTCGCGCAGCAGATCCGCCGTGTGGTGATCGAGCTCACCCACGGGTGTCACCACTTCGCTGCGCCCCTCGGTCCGGGCCTCGACCTGAAGCCGACCCCGGTTCGCACTGCCGACCGTCCCGCGGTCCATGCCCGTCCCTCTTCGCCGCTCGTCACTGTCCGCATCCCCGCACCTGCGGATGCGTGCCCAGCTGTCGCTGATGTTCTTGAAACACTACGCGTTCCCTGCGCCACGCGGTAGCCAGAGACCTCAACAAAGCGGACATATAGGGGCAATTGGAGGTTGTACCGAGTCATGGCGAGCAGGTAAGGGTAGAGGGACCCCAAAAAACGCGACCGGCTTCGGAGGCGCCGCTTCACCGCAGGAACACGTATGGGCATCGGCAGCCATATGCCGAGAACGATGGAGGAGACCCCATGTCACCCCGGCTCGACGTACCGCGTACCCACAACGCGCCGTCGGCATGTCCTCAGGGACTGACCGAATCACACACCGAAGCGCTCGACGGACTCGAGGGACTTCCCGAGATCCCGCCCTACACCGAGGTGGGGGCGCTGGACGCCAGGGCCCTGTCGAAGACGCTCTTCACCCGGCTGGAGACCCTCGAAGAGGGCACGCCGGAGTACTCCTACGTACGCAACACCCTCGTCGAGCTGAATCTGGCCCTGGTCAAGTTCGCCGCCTCCCGGTTCCGCTCCCGGAGCGAGCCGATGGAGGACATCGTCCAGGTCGGCACGATCGGCCTGATCAAGGCGATCGACCGCTTCGAGCTCAGCCGGGGCGTCGAGTTCCCGACCTTCGCGATGCCGACCATCGTCGGCGAGATCAAGCGTTTCTTCCGCGACACCAGCTGGTCCGTGCGCGTCCCGCGCCGCCTGCAGGAGCTGCGGCTCGACCTGGCCAAGGCGGGCGACGAGCTCGCCCAGCAGCTCGACCGGGCGCCCACCGTGGGCGAGCTCGCCGACCGCCTCGGCCTCACCCGTGACGAGGTCGTGGAGGGCATGGCCGCGAGCAACGCGTACACCGCGAGCTCGCTCGACGCCAAGCCCGAGGAGGACGAGCACGAGGGCGCGCTGGCCGACCGGATCGGCTACGAGGACCACGGGCTCGAAGGCATCGAGTACGTCGAGTCCCTGAAGCCGCTCATCGCCTCGCTGCCGGGCCGCGACCGCCAGATCCTCTCGCTCCGCTTCGTCGCCAACATGACGCAGTCGGAGATCGGCGAAGAGCTGGGCATCTCGCAGATGCACGTGTCGCGACTGCTCTCGCGCACCCTGGTCAAGCTCCGCAAGGGCCTGACGCTGGACGAGTGAGCCGTCTCCCGCGCCGTGTGCGGACAGCCGGAAAGGACCTGCCCCGGACGGGGCAGGTCCTTCCGCGTTCCGGGCCCCTGCCCGAGGTCAGACCACGCGTTCGCCCGCGCGCCACACCGCGTGTACGAGCGGAACGCCCGGCCGGTACGCCAGGTGGACGTGGCTGGGCGCGTCCAGGACCACCAGGTCGGCGCGGGCGCCCGGGGCGAGCCGGCCGACGTCGTCGCGCCGCAGGGCCGCCGCGCCGCCCGCCGTGGCGGACCAGAGGGCCTCGTCCGGGGTCATGCCCATGTCCCGCACGGCGAGGGCGATGCAGAACGGCAGGGACGAGGTGAAAGAAGAGCCCGGGTTGCAGTCCGTGGACAGGGCCACGGTGGCGCCCGCGTCGAGCAGTCGGCGGGCGTCCGGCCAGGCGGCGCGGGTGGAGAACTCGGCGCCGGGCAGCAGCGTCGCGACGGTGTCCGACTGGGCCAGGGCGTCGACGTCCGCGTCGGTGAGGTGGGTGCAGTGGTCGGCGGAGGCGGCGTCGAGCTCCACTGCGAGCTGGACGCCGGGGCCGTGGCCGAGCTGGTTGGCGTGGACCCGGGGGTGCAGGCCCTTGGCGCGGCCGGCGGTGAGGACCGCCCGCGCCTGGTCGCCGTCGAAGGCGCCGCGCTCGCAGAAGACGTCGATCCAGCGGGCGTACGGGGCGCAGGCGTCGAGCATCGGTCCGGTGACCAGGTCCACGTATCCGGCGGGGTCGTCGGCGTAGTCCGGGGAGACGATGTGGGCGCCGAGGAAGGTGACCTCGTCGGTGTGGTGGGCGGCGATGCGCAGGGCGCGGGCCTCGTCCTCGACGGTGAGGCCGTAGCCGGACTTGGTCTCGAAGGTGGTGGTGCCCTGGCGCAGCGCCTCGGCGAGGTAGCGGGCGACGTTGGCGGAGAGCTGCTCGTCGGTGGCGGCGCGGGTGGCGGCGACGGTGGTGCGGATGCCGCCCGCGCTGTAGGGGCGGCCGGACATCCGGGCGTTGAACTCCTGGGTGCGGTCACCCGCGAAGACCAGGTGGGAGTGGGAGTCCACGAAGCCGGGGAGCACGGCCCGGCCGGCCGCGTCGACGGCGTTGTCAGTGGCGGGTGCTTTGCTGGACGCACCGGTCCAGACGACGCGGTCGCCCTCGATGACGACGGCCGCGTCCTGGATCAGTCCGAGGGGGGACTCGTCGCCGAGGGAGGGGTCGTTGGTGACCAGTGCGGAGATGTGGGTGATGGCGGTCGTCGTCATCGGGGGACTGCTCTCCTTGCGTGGGAGCCGGGGGGTGTTCGCCGGGGCGGCGCTCAGGGCCGCAGCGCGCCGATGGCCCGTGCGAGCGTTTGCGGGACGTCGTCCACCAGCGTGTGCCGTCCGTCGCGTACGAGATGGCGCCCCGCTACCACGGTGTGGCGGACGTCCGCGGCGGAGGCGGCGAATACGGCGGTCTCCGCTGCCAGCCGTGGCACCGGTCCCGCTGTCCTGACGGAGTCGAGCGCGATGGTCACCAGGTCGGCGGGGGCGCCCGGTTCGAGGACGCCCGCTTCGGGCCGGCCGAGCGCGGCGTGGCCGTCGGCGGAGGCGGCGCGCAGCAGGGCGGCGGCCGTCCAGTGGCCGCGCCTGCGGGTGCGCAGGCGCTCGTTCAGCTCCATCGCGCGGGCCTCCTCGAAGAGGTCGATCACCGCGTGGCTGTCGCTGCCGAGCGAGAGCGGGGAGCCGGCGTGCTGGAGGGCGGCGGCGGGGCCGATGCCGTCGGCGAGGTCCCGTTCGGTGGTCGGGCACATGCAGGTGCCGGTGGAGGTGGAGCCGATGAGGGCGATGTCCTCGGCGGTGAGGTGGGTGTTGTGGATGCCGGTGGTGCGGGGTCCGAGGACGCCGTGGTCCGCGAGGAGCCGGGCGGGGGTGCGTCCGTGGGCGGCGAGGCAGGCGTCGTTCTCAGCGGTCTGCTCGGAGAGGTGGACGTGCAGGGGGGCTCGGCGCTCCTCGGCCCAGCGGGCGACGGTGGAGAGCTGCCCGGCCGGGACCGCCCGCACGGAGTGGACGGCGGCGCCGATGACCGTGTGGTCGTCGCCCTTGAGGAGGGCGGCGCGTTCGGCCCAGGCGTCGGCGGTCCCGTCGCTGAAGCGCACCTGGTGCCGGTCGGGTTCGCGGTAGTCGTCGGGCCCGGAGCCGAATCCGGCGGAGAGGTAGGCGGTGTCGAGCAGGGTGATCCGGATGCCGGCCGCGCGGGCGGCCGCGATCAGGGCCTCGCCCATGGCGTTCGGGTTGTCGTAGGGGGTGCCGCCGGGCGCGTGGTGCAGATAGTGGAATTCGCCGACCGCGGTGATGCCCGCGAGCGCCATCTCCGCGTACACGGCGCGGGCGAGGGCGTAGTAGGTGTCGGGCGTGAGCCGGGACGCCACCTGGTACATGGTCTCGCGCCAGGTCCAGAAGGTGCCCGAGCCGACCTGGACGGTGGAGCGCAGGGCGCGGTGGAAGGCGTGCGAGTGGGTGTTGGCCAGGCCCGGCAGGGTGAGCCCGCGCAGCGCGGTGGCGCCGGGCGGGGCGGCGATTACTCCGAAGCGTACGCGGGCGATCCGCCCGTCGGACACGTCCAGGGCGACGCCCGGCTCGACATGGGTGCCGAGCCAGGCGTGGGACAGCCAGTACGTCTCGGTGACGGGTGTGTCCGTCGCCTCCGTCGTCAGCGGCACGCGAGACCTTCCAGTACGTCGGCGAGTGCGATGACCCCGGCCGCGCAGTCGTCCTCGGCGGCGTGCTCGGCCGGCGAGTGCGAGATCCCGGTCGGGTTCCGTACGAACAGCATGGCGGTCGGGACCGAAGCGGACAAAATACCCGCGTCGTGCCCGGCGCCGGTGCCGAGGACGGGGACCGGGCGCCCGGTGCCGCGGGCGGAGCCCTTGAGCAGGGTGGACAGCTCGTCGCGCAGGGCGTGCCGGAACTCGACCACGGGCGTGAACGACTCGCGGACGACGTCGAGGTCGATACCGGCCCGCTCCGCGTGCTCCCGGGCGGCGCGCTCGACGGCGGCGACGACGGTGTCCAGGGTGTCCTGGTCGGCGGCGCGGGAGTCGAGCCAGCCGCGCACGAGCGAGGGGATGGCGTTGACCCCGTTGGGCTCGACGGCGACCTTGCCGAAGGTGGCGAGGGCGCCCGCGAGTTCCGCCTCACGCCGGGCGGCGATGACGGTCTCGGCGTACGTGAGCATCGGGTCCCGGCGGTCGGCGAGCCGGGTGGTGCCCGCGTGGTTGGCCTCGCCCCGGAAGTCGAACCGCCAGCGCCCGTGCGGCCAGATCGCGGAGGCGATGCCGACGGGGTCGCCGGTGAGGTCGAGGGCGCGGCCCTGCTCGACGTGGAGCTCCACGAAGGCGCCGATCCGGGCGAGCCGTTCGGGGTCGGGGCCGATGGCGTCGGGGTCGTGACCGGCGGCGGCCATGGCCTGCGGGAGGGTGACGCCGTCCGCGTCGCGCAGCCGGTGCGCGGCCTCGACGGTCAGCTGCCCGGCGGCGAGCCGGGAGCCGACGCAGGCGAGGCCGAACCGGGCGCCCTCCTCGTCGCCGAAGTTGGCGATGGCCAGCGGCTTGGTGAACTCCACTCCCCTGCGGCGGAGTTCATCGAGCGCGGCGAACGAGGAGACGACGCCGAGCGGCCCGTCGAAGGCGCCGCCGTCGGGCACCGAGTCGAGGTGCGAGCCGGTGACGACGGCGTCCCCGGCGAGCGGGTCCCCGAGCCAGGCCCACTGGTTGCCGTTCCGGTCGACCTCGACCGTCAGCCCCCGCGCCTCGGCCTGCGCCCGGAACCAGGCCCGGCACTCGGAATCGGCCCCGGTCCAGGCGTACCGCCGGTATCCCCCGCTGCCGGGGTGCCGGCCGATGGGGGCCAGCTCGGCCCACATGGTCTGGAAGCCGGGCTGCGAGCGCGTCACGCCTCGTCCCGCATCGGTACGCGCACGCCCTTGTCCTCCGCCACCGACTCCGCGATGTCGTAGCCCGCGTCCACGTGCCGGATCACGCCCATGCCCGGGTCGTTCGTCAGCACCCGCCGGATCTTCTCGCCGGCCAGCGGTGTGCCGTCCGCGACGGTCACCTGTCCGGCGTGGATGGACCGGCCCATGCCGACCCCGCCACCGTGGTGCAGGGAGACCCAGGAGGCGCCCGACGCCACGTTGACCATGGCGTTCAGCAGCGGCCAGTCCGCGATCGCGTCGGAGCCGTCGAGCATGGACTCGGTCTCGCGGTACGGGGAGGCCACGGACCCGCAGTCCAGGTGGTCGCGCCCGATCGCCAGCGGCGCAGCGAGTTCGCCGCTCGCCACCATGTCGTTGAAGCGCTCGCCGGCCCGGTCGCGTTCGCCGTAGCCGAGCCAGCAGATGCGGGCGGGCAGGCCCTGGAAGTGGACGCGCTCGCCGGCCATCCTGATCCAGCGGTGCAGGGACTCGTTCTCCGGGAAGAGTTCGAGCAGCGCCTTGTCCGTCTTGTGGATGTCGGACGCCTCGCCGGACAGGGCCGCCCAGCGGAACGGGCCCTTCCCCTCGCAGAACAGCGGCCGGATGTAGGCGGGGACGAAGCCGGGGAAGTCGAAGGCGCGCTCGTATCCGGCGAGCCGCGCCTCGCCCCGGATCGAGTTGCCGTAGTCGAAGACCTCCGCGCCGGCGTCCATGAAGCCGACCATCGCCTCGACGTGACGGGCCATCGACTCGCGGGCCCGGCTGGTGAAGTCGGCGGGCTTCTCGGCGGCGTACGCGGCCATGTCGTCGAAGTCGACGCCGACAGGCAGGTAGGCCAGCGGGTCGTGCGCGCTGGTCTGGTCGGTGACGATGTCGATGGGGGCGCCCTCGGCGAGCATCCGGGGCAGCAACTCCGCCGCGTTGCCCAGGAGGCCGATGGAGAGCGGGCGGCGGGCGTCCCGGGCCTCGACGGCGAGCTGGAGCGCGTGCTCCGGGGAGTCGGCGCGGACGTCCAGGTAGCGGTGCTCGATGCGGCGCTCGATGGCGCGCGGGTCGCAGTCGACGCAGATCGCGACGCCGTCGTTCATCGTCACGGCGAGCGGCTGGGCGCCGCCCATGCCGCCGAGCCCGGCGGTCAGGGTGATCGTCCCGGCCAGCGTCCCGCCGAACTTCTTGGCGGCGACGGCGGCGAAGGTCTCGTAGGTGCCCTGGAGGATGCCCTGGGTGCCGATGTAGATCCAGGAACCGGCGGTCATCTGGCCGTACATGGTGAGCCCGAGCGCCTCCAGGCGGCGGAACTCCTCCCAGTTCGCCCAGTCGCCGACCAGGTTGGAGTTGGCGATCAGGACGCGCGGCGCCCACTCGTGCGTCTGCATGACGCCGACCGGCCGCCCGGACTGGACGAGCATCGTCTCGTCCTGCTTGAGCGTGCGCAGCGTACGGACCATCGCGTCGAACGAGCGCCAGTCGCGGGCCGCCTTGCCGGTGCCGCCGTAGACGACGAGCTTGTCGGGGTGCTCGGCGACCTCGGGGTCCAGGTTGTTCTGGAGCATCCGCAGGGCGGCTTCCTGCTGCCATCCCAGGGCGGTCAGTTCCGTACCGCGCGGCGCCCGTACGGGGCGGGGTCCTGACATGGCGGTGCCTCCTCGCGTCTGTGATTTTTCTATTCACATCTTGGGTTGCTGAATACGTCCAGTCAACAGGCGGGGCCGCAAGGGCCCACCGCCACGTCAGAAGCCGCGCGCGGCGGGGCATTCTCCACCAACCACCCGCATGTACCGATGGAAAATGCCAGAACTTCCACCAGGAGAGAGCACGATGCGTAACCTCTGGGTCACAGCCGAACGCCGTGTCGGAGGGGAATCCGCGTGCCCGGAATCGACGAGTGCCTGCTCGACGTCATGAGACTGCCCGGTGCCAGGGGCGCCGCCGTTGTCGACTGGACGAGCGGTCTCGCCCTCGGCACCGTCGGCGACTCGCCCAACGGCGACCACGAGGCCACCGCCGCGGAGACGGCCGAGGTGGCGCGGATGGCGGCCGAACAGCCCGCCTTCGCCCTCGGGGCGCCGGAGCCGGCGGCGGGCGCGGCCGGGAGCGCTCCCCCGGTCGAGGACGTCATCGTCACCACCCGCGCCGGCTACCACATCCTCCGGTTCGTGGAGACGGACTTCGACAGCAGCGTCTTCCTCCACCTGTGGCTGGACCGCGCCGAGGGCAACCTCGCGCTCGCCCGGATACGCCTCGGCGAGATCGCCGAGCGGCTGGTCCTCGCATGACCGCCGCCGCCCTCGCGGACGAGGACGCGGCCCCCGTGCTCTCCCCGATGCTCCAGCGCCTCGCCGCCGAACGGGCCACCGGCGCCCTGATGCGCGACCGGGGCACGCTCTACCTCGCCGACGGCAAGGTCGTGCACGCCGAGTCCCCCGCGACGCCCGGGATCGACGTCCTGCTGACCCGGGGCGGTGCGCTGCGCCGCGAGGGCTGGTGGGACGCGGTCGCCGAGGCGGGGGCCGGGCAGCGGGTCGGCCGCCATCTCGTGGACAGCGGCCGGGTGCCTGGCGGCGCGCTGGAGCTGTGCCACCTGGGCGCCCTGTACGACGCGGCGTTCTTCGCCCTCGCGCCGACCCGGACGCCGGCGCGCTTCCGGTACGGGGTCGCGCACTGGATCGGCCCCGTGCGGCCGGTCCCGGTGGACGCGGTGCAGCGCGAGACCCTGCGACGGCGCGAACTGCTGGACCGGATCTGGCCGGACGCCGCGGTGGACACGGCCCCGCTGACGCGGACGGGCCTGCCGTCCGACGCGCCCGTGCCGGTGGGCCGGCGCCGCGTGCTGGAGCGCGTGGACGGGGTGCGTACGGCCACCGGCATCGCACAGGAGCTCGGCAGGTCCGCGTTCCACGTCCTGGTCGACCTGCGGCGGCTCGCGGCGGCCGGTCTGGTCGAGCCGGTCCCGCCGGCGGCCCCGGGCGCCCCGGACCCGGGCCGGATCGCGTTCCCCGAGGTCACGGCCGACCCCGACGTCGCCCTGCTGCGCCGGCTCCGAGACGCATTGGAGGCCCTGTGATACGCGCGCTCAGACAGCGTGCCGGAAGGAGACAGCTGATGGTGCCCGAAGCCGAAGCACAGGACGTCCTCGCCGAACTCCAGCGGTTACGGGCACGGGTCCCGCTCCTCTCCGGCGCGCTGGCGGCCAGCACCGACGGGCTCGTCCTGGCCCACGACACCCCGGGCGTCGAGGCCGAGGGGGTCGCCGCGCTCACCGCCGCCGCGCTCGGCGTCGCGATCCGGATGACCGAGGCGACCGGGCGGAACGGCTTCCGCGAACTCCTCGTGCGCGGCGAAACGGGCTACATCGCGACGTACGCGGCCGGGTCCCAGGCCGTCCTGACCCTGCTCGCCGAGGACCGGATCAACGTCGGCCGGCTCCATCTGGAGGGCCGCCGGGCCGGCTCCCGTATCGGCGAACTGATCGACCGTGCCCTGGCCCGGGCCCCGCAGCCGGCCCCCGCGCCCCGCGCCCCGCAGCAGCCGGGCGCCCTCCCGCAACGCCCGACCTGAGCCCGCCAGAACCACTGGCACCACCCCGCACCACGCAACGGAACCGGCCGCGGTGGCCGGTCAGAGAAAGGGAGCACCACTCATGGCGAACACCGAAGCGTCACTGAAGGAAGCGATGTCGTCCATCGAGGGCACCACCGGTGTCGCCCTCGTCGACTACACGAGCGGCATGGCGCTGGGCACACTCGGCGGCGGCAAGGACTTCAACCTGGAGGTCGCGGCGGCCGGCAACACCGACGTCGTACGCGCCAAGCTCCGCACCATGGAGCACCTGGGCATCAAGGACGAGATCGAGGACATCCTGATCACCCTGGGCACCCAGTACCACCTGATCCGCCTTCTCAAGACCCGCGGCAACAACGGCCTGTTCCTCTACCTGGTCCTCGACGCCGGCCGCGCGAACCTGGCCATGGCCCGCCACCAGCTGAAGAAGATCGAGGCGGACCTGGAGGTCTGAGCGGGGCGCTCCCCGGGGGCGCGGGCCGCCCGCGGCCCGCGCCCCCGGTTCACTCCACGAACAGCCCCCGCGCCGCCGCCCCCGCGTCGAACTCCTCCAGGCGGGCCTGGGCGTCGGGCAGGTTGTCGCACATGGCCTCCAGGAGGACCCGGCCCAGCAGCATCGGGGCGCAGGCGGTGTCGAAGGCGAGGCCGGTGCCGACGGCGGCCGGGATGAGCAGGTCGCTGTGGCGGGCCACCGGCGCGAACGCGGAGTCGGCCACCGACACCACGGTGAGGTCCCGGCCGCGCGCGTACGCCAGGGCGTCCACGACCTCGCGCGGGTGGCGGGGCAGCGCGAAGCAGATCAGCGCCGTCGCCCCGGCGCGCCGGGCGGCGTCGATCCGGTCGTGCAGCATGCTGCCGCCCTCGTCGAGCACCCGCACGTCCGGGTGCACCTTCGCCGCGAAGTACCCGAACCCGCGCGCCTGCGAGGACGCCGCGCGCAGCCCGAGCACCGGCAGCGGGCGGGACGCGGCGAGCAGCCGGCCCGCCCGCTCGACGGGGCCCGGGTCGGCGAGGAGTTCGGCCAGGTGGCGCAGGTTCTCGATCTCCCCGAGCACCGCCTGCTGGTACTCGTTGCACGTCTCGTCGCCCTCGCCCGCCTCCGCCCCGGCCGGGGCGACCTCGCGCAGGTGCTTGCGCAGCGCGGGGTAGCCGTCGAAGCCGAGAGCGACGGCGAACCGGGTGACGGAGGGCTGGCTGACCCCGGCCAGCTCGGCCAGCTCGACGCTGGAGAGAAACGGGGCGTCTCCGGCCCTGCGCACCATCGAGTGCGCGATGCGCCGCTGCGTGGGCGTCAGCCGGCGCCCCTCGAACAGCTCCTGCAACCGCGCGGCCGGGCTGCTCCCGCTCATCCTGTCCCCTCGGTAGATCCGCCGCGCCGAGGCCCGGCGCCGACGAATCCATTCAGCCAGCAAGGTGTCTGCATGTCCATATGCAACGGGTCGGGGCCGTCCCCCGCGTCAGGCCCGAAACCCGGGGGCTAACCCCACTGTCCCGGCCGCCTCCGCTCCGTACCGTAAGAACCATGGACGCACCCGACACCGAGCTCGACAGGGAGCTCAAGGCGACTTTGCAGGCCCGCAGCGAGCTGGGGGCCGACTACGACTCCGCGCTCGTCGAGTCGTTCCTGGAGAAGGTGGAGCAGCGGCTCGACGCCACGCTCGACCGCAGGGTCCGGCGGCATCTCGCCGAGGAGCGGACCGCCGTCGCGCGGGGCGCGCGGACCCCGGAGCGGCCGCCCGGGCACTTCGGAGAGCGCTACGGCTTCGGCATCGTCTCCCTGGTCCTGGCCGTGCCGCTGTCCGCGATCGGCGTCGCGAACGCGGGCTTCGGCGGGCTCGTCGTCGCCTGGCTCGGGATCGTCGGCGTCAACGCGTTCCAGGCCGGCCACGGCAGGCGGCTGTTCCGGGGCCGCGAGGAGCGGCGGACGGCCTCCGACTGGGAGGACTGAGCCTCACGCCTGCCGGGTCGGCAGCACGACCAGCTGACGCAGGTTGACGTGGCGGGCGCGGCTCGTGGTGTACGCGATGAGGTCGGCGATCTCGTCGGACGAGAGGCCGCCCAGCGCCTCGAACATGCCGTCCAGCTGGCCGCTCAGCTCCGCGTTGTCGACGTGGCCCGCCAGCTCCGAGTCGGTGAGGCCGGGCTCGATGTTGGTGACGCGGACGTCGCGCGGGCCGAGTTCGGTGCGCAGCGAGGCCGACAGGTAGGTGAGCGCGGCCTTGGTGGCGCCGTAGACCGCGTAGTTGGGGAACGTGATGTGCGCGCCGATCGAGGAGATGTTGACCAGGTCGGCGGTGCGGCCCTCGGCGGCGACGGCCACCAGGTCCGCGGTGAAGGCCCGGATGACGCGCAGCGCACCGGCCACATTGGTGTCGAGCATCCGCTGCCACTCGTCCACGCGCCCCGCGTCCACGGGGTTCGGCAGCATCACCCCGGCCGCGTTGACGACCAGGTCCACCGGGCCGAACGCGGCGTGCACCCGGTCCGCCGCCGCGTCCACGGACGCCTGGTCGGTGACGTCGGCGGCGACGGCGAGGGCCCGGCCGCCGTCCGCGGTGATCTTCGCGGCCAGCTCCTCCAGCCGCTCCGCGCGGCGGGCCAGCAGGGCCACCCGTACGCCCTGCGCGGCGAGCAGCCGGGCGGTCGCCGCGCCCATGCCGCTGGCGGCTCCGGTGATGACGGCGGTGCGGCCGGCGAGGGTCTCGTACGGCATGGGGTGCTCCCTGGTGTGGTGTCCGCGGCCGGTGTTCCGGCTCGGGCCCCACACTGCGCCGGTGAGCGCCGCCCACCCAGGGATGCGTTGTTCCTGGGTCTGCCAGTACCAGGCTGGGCGGAGACCGTTCTCCTACGATCGGGCCATGGACGGCGAACTCGGAGACTTCCTGCGCTCACGGCGTGCCCGCATCACCCCGGAGGACGTGGGGCTCAACTCGTACGGCCGCAGGCGGGTCCCGGGGCTGCGGCGCGAGGAGGTGGCGCAGCTCGCCGGGGTGAGCGTCGACTACTACGTCCGGCTGGAGCAGGGGCGCGGGCCCAGCGTCTCGGACGCGGTGCTCGACGCGATAGCCCGGGTGCTCCGGCTCGACGAGACGGAGCACGCGTATCTGCGGACGGTGGCGCGCCCCAAGTCCCGCAAGGCGGCGAACCCTTCGGGACGGCGGCTGCGCCCGGGCCTGCGGCTGCTGCTCGACCTGTTCGACCGGGCGCCCGCCTTCGTGCTGGGCCGCCGGATGGACGTGCTGGCGTGGAACGCGCTGGGGGACGCCCTCTCCGGCTTCTCCCGGATGCCGGCCGCCGAGCGGAACATGCCGCGTCAGGCGTTCCTGGACCCGGGGGCGCGCGAGCTGTACCCGGACTGGCCGGCGGTGGCGGCGGAGACGGTCGCGTATCTGAGGCTGGACGCGGGGCTGCACCCGGACGACAAGGAGCTCGCGGCGCTGGTGGGTGAGCTGTCGCTGAGGAGCGAGGACTTCCGCCGGCTGTGGGCCGACCACCAGGTGAAGGCGAAGACGTACGGCGTGAAGCGGATGGCCCACCCCGTGGTGGGCGCCCTGACGCTGCCGTACGAGACGCTGGCGGTGCCCGGTGAACCGGATCTCTCGCTGGTCGTCTACACCCCGGAGCCCGGTTCGGAGACCGCCGAGCGCATCGCCCTGCTGGCGAGCTGGGCGGCGGACGGGAACGCACGGGAGCTGCACGCGTAGAGCGGTAAGGGACGCGCCGAGCTGCACGCGTGGAGCGGCAGGGGACGCGCCGAGCTGCACGCGTAGAACGGAAGGGGACGCGCGAGCTGCGCGCGTAGAACGGTAGTCGCGGGGACCGCCGCACCCCCGGTTTCCCAGGGGGCGGGACGACGGCGGTCCCCGCGAGGGACGCGGTCCGGGTCAGGGCCGGGTGGCGCGTCCGGGCGACGGTGGAGGTCCGGGAGCCGCTCCGTAGTCCGTTGTCGCCGTTCCGGTGCCGGCGGGTTTCCCTGCCGACATCCACCAATGTGCCCGAGCCGTGTTAAGCCGGTGCTGCGGCCACATGACGCGCACGTACCGTTTCCGCGAAGTGCGCGCCCACCCGGCTACTTCGCGGCCGCCGGGGCGTCCTTCGCCAGGTACGCCAGCAGGTCCTGGCGGCTGACGACGCCCTTCGGCCTGCCCTCCACCAGCACGATCGCCGCGTCCGCCGCACCGGTGCCGCCGAGCACCGCCATCAGGTCCTCGACGGGCTCGCCGGAGCCGACCTGCGGCAGCGGGGCCGACATGTGCTTCTCCAGCGGGTCGCTGAGCGAGGCGCGCTGGGCGAACAGGGCGTTCAGCAGCTCGCGCTCCACGACCGAGCCGATGACCTCGGCGGCCATCACGTCCGGGTGGCCCGCGCCCGGCTTGACGATCGGCATCTGCGAGACGCCGTACTCGCGCAGCACGTCGATCGCCTCGCCGACCGTCTCCTCCGGGTGCATGTGGACGAGGGTGGGGATCGGCCCCTCCTTGTGGTTCAGGACGTCCGCGACCCGCGCCGAGGGCCCGGTGTCCTCCAGGAAGCCGTAGTCCGCCATCCACTCGTCGTTGAAGATCTTCGACAGGTAGCCGCGCCCGCTGTCCGGGAGCAGGACGACGACCACGTCCTCGGGCCCGAGCCGCTTCGCGACCTCCAGGGCGCCCACGACCGCCATGCCGCAGGAGCCGCCGACGAGCAGCCCCTCCTCCTTGGCGAGCCGGCGGGTCATCTGGAAGGAGTCCTTGTCGGACACGGCGACGATCTCGTCGGTGACCTCGCGGTCGTACGCGGAGGGCCAGAAGTCCTCGCCGACGCCCTCGACGAGGTACGGCCGGCCGGAGCCGCCGGAGTAGACCGAGCCCTCCGGGTCGGCACCGACGACCTTGACCCTGCCGCCGCTGGCCTCCTTCAGATAGCGGCCGGTGCCGCTGATCGTGCCGCCGGTCCCGACACCCGCCACGAAATGGGTGATCTTCCCCTCCGTCTGCTCCCACAGCTCGGGGCCCGTGGTCTCGTAGTGCGAGCGCGGGTTGTTCGGGTTGGAGTACTGGTCGGGCTTCCAGGCGCCCGGCGTCTCACGGACCAGCCGGTCGGAGACGTTGTAGTACGAGTCGGGGTGCTCGGGGTCGACCGCCGTGGGGCAGACGACGACCTCGGCACCATAGGCGCGCAGTACGTTGATCTTGTCCGTGGACACCTTGTCCGGGCAGACGAAGACGCACTTGTACCCCTTCTGCTGCGCGACGATCGCCAGGCCGACGCCCGTGTTGCCGCTCGTCGGCTCGACGATCGTGCCGCCGGGCTTCAGCTCGCCGCTCTGTTCGGCGGCCTCGATCATGCGCAGGGCGATGCGGTCCTTGACCGACCCGCCGGGGTTGAAGTACTCGACCTTGGCCAGGACCGTCGCCTGGATGCCGGCCGTGACACTGCGCAGCCTCACCAGCGGGGTATTGCCTACGAGACTGATCATCGAATCGTGGAATTGCACCGTGTACTCCGGGGTCTCCGAGATGGTCCGGCAAGCGTATGCGCACGGGCACGGGATTGGGCGGCGCGATTGAACAACGGCCGGTAGCGGGCAGGTAGCTCTGTGTACGGCTCTACTGCGGTACGTGGGACGAGGAGGTGGACCGGACTGTGTCGACGGCGAGAGTGGCACGGCGGATCGCGGCGGGCGCGGCCTACGGCGGGGGCAGCATCGGGCTGCTGGGCGCCGCGGCGGTGGGCGTCCTGCTGGCGGAGGTCCAGCTGGCGAAGCGGCAGGTGGGCGGCGGTGTCGCCCCGGTCCCGCCGAGCGCGGACGGACGGTACGGGGTGGCGTTCACGGGCCCGGCGGAGCCCTTGCGCCTCGGGCTGCTCGGGGACTCCACGGCGGCCGGGCAGGGGGTCCGGCGGGCCGGGCAGACCCCGGGGGCGCTGCTGGCTTCGGGGCTCGCGGCGGTGTCCGAGCGGCCGGTGGACCTGCGCAACGTCGCGCTGCCGGGTGCCAGGTCGGACGATCTGGAGCGGCAGGTCTCGCTGATGCTCACGGACCCGGCGCGGACTCCGGACGTGTGCGTGATCATGATCGGGGCGAACGACGTGACGCACCGGATGCCCGCCACGCAGTCGGTGCGCTGTCTGACGACGGCGGTGCGCAGGCTGCGGACGGCCGGAGCGGAGGTCGTGGTCGGGACCTGTCCGGATCTGGGCACGATCGAGCCGGTGTACCAGCCGCTGCGCTGGCTGGCCCGGCGGGTGAGCCGGCAGCTGGCGGCCGCGCAGACCATCGGCACGGTGGAGCAGGGCGGGCGCACGGTGTCGCTGGGGGACCTGCTGGGCCCGGAGTTCGAGGCGAATCCGCGGGAGCTGTTCGGCCCGGACAACTACCACCCGTCGGCCGAGGGGTACGCGACCGCGTCCATGGCGGTGCTGCCGACCCTGTGCGCGGTGCTCGGCCTGTGGCCGGAGTCGGACCGGCTGGACGGCGCCCGGCGCGAGGACATGCTGCCCGTGGCCAAGGCGGCCTCCCAGGCGGCCAAGGAGGCCGGTACGGAGGTCACGGGGGCCCGGGCACCCTGGGCCCTGCTCAAGCACCGCAGGCGGCGGCGTCTGCCCGCCGCCACGGAGCCGCACCCTCACCCGCACCCGGAGCCCGGGGGCTCGACGCGCCTGGAGCACCGGCCGGGCGCGGGCACGGACGCGGACGGCGCACCGAGGCACGCGTGGGTCCGCCGGCCGAGCGGGCGGCCCGGGAAGGGGACGGTTGACTGAGCGGGCGCCCCGGATGGGGACCATTGACTGAGCGGGCGCCCCGGAAGAGGACCATTGACTGAGCGCTCGCTTAGAAAAGAGGCCCGCATCACACGCCGGGTCGGGTGACCCGGGCGCTACGTCCGGGTAATTTCCAGAGCAGTCGTGCCGTACCGCCGGGTCTGCCGGATCCCTCAGGCAGCCTGTCCGCCCTCAGCCCTCATGGAGCCGCGTGATGCCCGAAGCCGTGATCGTCTCTGCCGCCCGTTCGCCCATCGGCCGGGCCTTCAAGGGTTCGCTCAAGGACCTGCGCGCGGACGACCTGACCGCGACGATCATCCAGACCGCCCTGGCCAAGGTCCCCGAGCTGGACCCGAAGGACATCGACGACCTGATGCTCGGCTGCGGTCTGCCCGGCGGCGAGCAGGGCAACAACCTGGGCCGCATCATCGCCGTGCAGATGGGGATGGACCACCTTCCCGGCTGCACGGTCACCCGCTACTGCTCGTCCTCCCTCCAGACGAGCCGCATGGCCCTGCACGCCATCAAGGCCGGCGAGGGCGACGTCTTCATCTCGGCCGGTGTCGAGATGGTGTCCCGCTTCTCCAAGGGCAACTCGGACAGCCTGCCGGACACGCACAACCCGCTCTTCGCGGAGGCCGAGGCCCGCACCGCGGCCCGCGCCGAGGAGTCCGGTGCGAGCTGGCACGACCCGCGCGAGGACGGCCTGGTCCCGGACGCCTACATCTCGATGGGCCAGACCGCGGAGAACCTGGCCCGCCTCAAGGGCGTGACGCGTCAGGACATGGACGAGTTCGGCGTACGGTCGCAGAACCTCGCCGAGGAGGCCCTGAAGAACGGGTTCTGGGAGCGCGAGATCACCCCGGTGACCACGCCGGACGGCACCGTCGTGGCCAAGGACGACGGCCCGCGCGCGGGCGTCACGCTGGAGGGCGTCCAGGGCCTGAAGCCGGTCTTCCGTCCGGACGGCCTGGTCACGGCGGGCAACTGCTGCCCGCTCAACGACGGCGCCGCCGCGCTCGTGATCATGTCCGACACCAAGGCGCGCGAGCTGGGCCTGACCCCGCTCGCCCGGATCGTCTCCACCGGCGTCTCGGGCCTCTCCCCCGAGATCATGGGCTACGGCCCCGTCGAGGCCAGCAAGCAGGCGCTCAAGAGGGCCGGCCTGACCGTCGGCGACATCGACCTCGCGGAGATCAACGAGGCGTTCGCCGCCCAGGTCATCCCCTCCTACCGCGACCTCGGCCTGCCGTTGGAGAAGGTCAACGTCAACGGTGGCGCCATCGCCGTCGGCCACCCCTTCGGCATGACCGGCGCGCGGATCACCGGCACGCTGATCAACAGCCTCCAGTTCCACGACAAGCAGTTCGGCCTGGAGACCATGTGCGTCGGCGGCGGCCAGGGCATGGCCATGGTCATCGAGCGTCTGAGCTGATCAGGGCCGGTTTCGGGCCCCTGCGGGCCACCGAGCCCCGACCGTGACCGAATCTCCCCCAGGATGTGATCTATCTCCTGGGGGAGAGTCGTTTGTGCAGGTCACACCTACAACAGTGGTTCACACCGGGCCCAAAGTCCTGTCCATTTCGTGACGTAATGCACTGACACATGGTGCCGCCAGGGCACAAGCTGATGTAGGAAGTCGGGGGATCGATTGAAACCGGGAGTATGTCAGTGAGCGCCATGCCTATTGCCCTGTTGCTGACCACCGCCGCTGCCACGGCTGTGGGCGCCGCCGCTCTGCACGCCGCTCACGGGCTGCGCAGGCAGGTCTCGGCGCTCCGTAAGGAGCTGGCCGACGGTTACGCCCGTACAGCGGCTGTACCCCCTCAGACCCGCAACGACACCACCTCCGCCGAAGAAATACGCGCGGCCGTCGCCGAGGCGCTGGCCGAGGAGCGCGAGCGGGAGCTCGCCGAGGCCCGCGCGTTCTGGGCCTCGCAGGAGGCGCGCGACGCCGCCGACGCCCCTTCCCTGCTGGGCGGGCTGGCCGGTCTGGGCGAGGACGCCCCGTTCTTCATGCCGCGTCAGAGCGATTTCGCCGGTCTCGACGCGATGGACCTCGAAGCGGCCGAGGCCTTGGACGAGCTGACCGAGCTGGCGGAGCTGCCGGAGACGGAGTTCGCCGAGGACTCCCCCGAGCTGGCCGCGGCCCGCCGCCGCCACCCCTCGCACCCCGACTTCGTCCCCGTACAGACGCCCGTCGTCACCGACCACGAGCGCACCGTGAACCGCCTGGAGGAGCTGGCGGACAGCCGCACGGAGCTGTCCGACGTGCGCCCGGGCCCGCTCGGCACGCTCGACGTGTACGTGTTCGCCGACGGCACGACGCTCTGTATGACCCCCGGCCACCGCGAGACGGCCGAGCGCCTGGCCGAGTCGCTGCGCGCGGGCGAGCACCCGGTGCTGCTGGGCGGCTCCGGCGTCTCGGGGGCGTACGCGCTGACGTTCTCGTGCGGCAAGGAGAACGTCTACATACTCGCCGACCGCGTCATAGCGAGCTTCTGAGCCCGCACCGACGTCGGTCCCCGGCATGACCTGCCGCCTCCCCCCGCGACGCGCGCCCTACTCGAAGGCCCGCGCGGCCGCTTCCTCGACGCATCGCACGGCCTCGTCCAGCTCCTCGGACGGGGCCGTTTCCAGTGCCACGGCCAGGTCGCGGCCGGCGACGGCGAGCTGGTCGCCGACGGCGAACACCCCGGCGTCCGGCATGACCCTGGGCTCCCGGCCGGGCTCCTCGGCGCGCTGGGCCCGCGCCGACAGCTCGCGCGCGGCGGCGAGGCCCCGGGCCGCCGCTCCCCGTTGCAGCCTGCTCTGCGGGGCGGCGCGCAGCCGGTCGGCGAATCGGTCCACGGCGATGATCAGGGGGGTCGTATCGAGCACCCCGCGACCCTACCCGCACACGCGGAAGCGGCCCGCGGCCTCCGGAAGGGAGACCACGGGCCGCTTCGGGGCGGCGGGGCGGATCAGTCGTCGCCGCTGAGGATGGAGAGCAGGCGCAGCATCTCCAGGTAGATCCACACCAGGGTCATGGTGAGGCCGAAGGCGGCCAGCCAGGACTCCTCGCGCGGAGCGCCGTACGCGATGCCGTCCTCGACCTGCTTGAAGTCCAGGGCCAGGAAGCAGGCGCCCAGGATGATGCCGATGACGCCGAAGAGGATGCCGAGGCCACCGCTGCGGAAGCCGAGGCCGTCACCGCCGCCGAAGACGGCGAACAGCAGGTTGACGGCCATCAGGAGCAGGAAGCCCATGGCGGCGGCCATCACGAAGCCGTAGAAGCGGCGGGTGACGCGGATCCAGCGCATCTTGTACGCGAGCAGCACACCGGCGAAGACACACATGGTGCCCATCACCGCCTGCATCACGACGCCGGGCCCGATGTACGTGCTGACCGCGCTGGAGATGACGCCGAGGAAAACACCCTCGAAGGCGGCGTACGCGAGGATCAGCGCGGGTACGGGCTTGCGCTTGAAGGACTGGACCATCGACAGCACGAACGCGATGAGCGCGGCGCCGATGGCGATGCCGTACGACTTGTTGAGGTTCGCCTCGTCCACCGGCAGCAGCGCCCAGGCGAGCGCGGCACCGAGCACGACCGTGCCCAGCGTCATCGCCGTGCGGGTGACGACGTCGTCGATCGTCATCGCGCCGGTACGGGCGGGCGCGGGGGCGCCCGTGGGGGCGTAGGGGTTCGTCGCGTACGGGTTCGGGGCGGTGCCCTGCGCGTACGGGTTGGCACCCGCTGCGGGGGCCCCGGCCTGCGGCGCCGCGTTGAAGCCCGCGTAACCGTTGTCGCGGCTGAAGCCCCGTCGCGAGAAGACCGGGTTGCTGCTCCTCATCTCACTCCTCCATGGCCACCCAGCGTGGCCTTCCCACAAGAGTAATGGGTAGGCAAAGCAATCGTCCTAGTGCCGAAGGAGGATCTTTGCCCCCGGACCGGGCCGTGCGCGGTCACGGTGCGGATGCGTCCGGTCGCCTCCGTCGGCGGACGACCTCACCCGGCGGACCGCCCGCCCGCTTCCCGGGCCGCGCTCTCCACCTCTTCCCTGTGGCGACGCCACCATGCCTCGTCACCGGGCGCCATGTCCTCGCTCCCCCGCCGCAGCCCGGCCGCCCCGTCGATCAGCTCCCGGACGAGGTCGGCGTGCCCGGCATGACGCTGGGTCTCGGCGACGAGGTGGACGAGGATGCGATGGAGCGACAGCGCGGGCCCGCCCTCCCCGGGGAGGACCCCCACCGCGTCGAGACCGAACGCCTCGACGGTCGCGTCGGAGTGCGCCCACACCCGCCGGTACTGCCCGGTGATCTCCTCGCGGGACTCGTCGGCCGTGGCCCACAGGTCGGCGTTCGGCTCGGCGTCCCCGGCGATCCACAGGGCCGGCGCGTCGACGGGCCGGCCGAAGGCGGTCCCGAGGTAGAACGCCTCGGCCCCGGTCACATGCTTGACGAGCCCGAGCAGGTTGGTGCCGGTGGGGGTGAGGGGCCGCCGGATGTCGTACTCGGACAGCCCGTCGAGCTTCCAGAGGAAGGCGTCGCGGGCGTCCTGGAGGTAGAGCCGCAGGTCGTGCTTGTACTGATGCGCATCGGTCATGCGCCCAACCTGCCGGTATCCGGTCCCACGCCCCACCGGACTTCCCAGCCACTGGACACCTCCCGCTCCGCGGCGGCCTCCGCCAGACGGTCAAAGGTGCCCGCCAGCACCGCCCTCCGCTCGTCCTTGAATCCGTCGGCGGGCTCCAGCCCGTCGACGGTCCGCTCCCACACGGCCATGTACGTTTCCCGCCGGCCCCGGATCACCTCCGGCGCGGGCAGACTGACGCCGGCCCAGCCGCGTTCGCGCAGAAGGAGCAGCAGCTCCGGATTGCAGAGGACGGCCACCCCGTCGTACTCATCGGGCTCGATCCCTGCGGGATCCCCGCCCATGGCCTCGCCCACCTCGGCGACGAGCCGGTCCACCAGCCCGGAAAGTTGATCCGCCGCCGTATCACTGTCGAAATTGCCCGCGCCCCAGGTGCCCATGGCCCCACCCCACGTTGTCGTCGTCCGGGCTGCCATCCCAGCAGCCGGCACTGACAGCGGGGGTTCGTCAGGTTCCCCGGGCGACCGTATCCCTGCGGCGCCGAAGGCGCTGTGGTGCCCGGAACCGGACTCGAACCGGTACGCCCCCGAGGGGCAGCGAGGTTTAAGCTCGCCGTGTCTGCATTCCACCATCCGGGCTTGGCGCGCGGCTCCGCGTTGGCACATGACCCTATCCGGGGGGCCCGGCGCGAGCAGACGAACAGTGGCTCGATGTTGTCTTATTTATCGATCTCTTGAGTCCCCGTCAGCGCACGTCGGAGGCATACCCACATGCCCGGGCGAGATGGCGGCAGTGCGGGGGTGCCGGGTGAATTGACGGAAAGTCGCCGCACCGACACAGTCGATTCGCCAGGGGCGCGCCACCGATCGCCAGGGGCGCGCCACCTCGTGGCTGATTTTAGGTCGCGACCCGGTCGTTCACGCACCGCAGCACCGGGCGGGTCGCCAGCGCGGAGGGGTCCTCCAGCACCGCGCCCGCGACCCGGATCGTGGTGCTCTCGCCGGGGAGGAGCGTGACGAGCATCGTGTCGGCCTCGGCGTCCGGGTGGAGGCGGTCGGGGAAGAGGCAGAGGTCCCGGAGAAGGGTCTCCGCCGTCACCTCGACGCGGTACGTGGGGACCGGGGCGCCCTCCTCCGCCGTCACCGTCACCCCGTAGCGCGCCGGCGGAAGGGCGAGGCGTGTGTCCTCCTCGTAGAAGTGCAGGGTCCTGGTGTCGTCCAGGCGGGCGACAAGGAGTTCGCGCGCCGGGTCGGCGGGCGTCGCGAGCGAGGCCGGCAGCGGGACGCTCGTCGTGGTGCGGGGGGCCGTGGTCACCGGCAGGGCCTCCTCGGCCAGGACCGTGCCGTCCAGGGCGTGCCGGGCCAGGCGGAGGCTGCCCGCCCAGGGGGCCGCCGTGTCGTTGACCAGATGGACGGAGCCGTCGCGGACGGCGATCAGGTGGTCCTCGTACACCGAACGCAGCGCGTGCCAGAACGGCTTGCGGCGGCCGTCGCCGTCGACCGCCGACCAGGAGACGACCGGCCAGCAGTCGTTGAGCTGCCAGACGATGGTCCCCATGCAGTACGGGGCGTGGGAGCGGAAGTGGCGGATGCCGAACGCGACGGCGCGGGCCTGGTTGAGCTGGGTGAGCCAGTGCCAGTCGTCGAAGTCCGCGCCGGGCTGCGGCAGATGGTCGCCCAGGCCGCGCAGCAGCTTCGCGTCGCCGTCCTCGGCCTTCTGGTGGTGGGCCAGGAGCGGGGCGCCCGGGGTGAGCGGGCCGCTGACCGCGCGGCGGAGTGTGGCGTACGCGGGCGGCCCCTGGAAGCCGAACTCCGCGACGAAACGCGGCACCCGGTCGGCGTAGGCGCGGTAGTCGGCGCGGTTCCACACGTCCCAGATGTGGATGGTGCCCCGCTCCGGGTCCTGCGGGTGGGCGTCGGGGCTGCCGGAGTACGGCGATCCCGGCCAGTACGGGCGGGTCGGGTCGGTCTCGGCGACGATGGCGGGCAGCAGCCGGTGGTAGTAGCCGTGGCCCCAGGTGCGGTCGCCGAGCTCCTTCTGCCAGCCCCAGTCGGCGTGGCCCTCCAGGTTCTCGTTGTTTCCGCACCACAGGACCAGGGAAGGGTGCGGGGCCAGACGGGTGACGTTCTCACGCGCCTCGGCCGCCACCTCGTCCCACAGCGGCTGCTCCTCCGGATACGCGGCGCAGGCGAAGGGGAAGTCCTGCCAGACCAGGAGCCCCTTCTCGTCGCACAGTTCGTAGAAGTCGTCGCTCTCGTAGAGCCCGCCGCCCCACACCCGGACCAGGTTGACGTGGGCGGCGACGGCCTGGTCGAGGCGGTCGGAGAGCTGTTGCCTTGTCAGGCGCGAAGGGAAGCAGTCCTCGGGGATCCAGTTCACCCCGCGCACGAAGACCGGCTCGCCGTTCACCGAGATCCGGAACGCCTCCGGTTCGAGCGTGACGGACCGGAACCCCGTGCGGAGGTGGCGGACGTGGTCGCCGACGCGGACCTCCACCTCGTACAGCGGCTGTTCGCCGTGGCTGTGCGGCCACCAGGGCTCGGCCTGCGGGACCGGGAGGCCGGCCGTGACGCGGTGCTCGTCCTGCGAGAGGACGAAGACGGTGCCCGCGCCGACCACCTTGACCGAGCCCGAGACCGGTTCGAGTCCGTCGTGATCGATCTCCAGCTCGGCGGTCAGGAAGGGCACGCCCTCCGGGTCCAGGTCGGGCAGCAGTTTCACGGACGCGATGCGCGGACCGCTCCACGTCTCCAGGGCGACCGGGCGCCAGATGCCGGAGGTGACCAGCGTGGGCCCCCAGTCCCAGCCGAAGTTGCAGGCCATTTTGCGGATGAAGGCGTACGGCTCCGCGTAGGCGCCGGGGCGGTCGCCGAGGCGGTCGCGCAGTTCCTCGGCGTAGGCATAGGGCGCGGTGAACGTCACGTCGAGGGTGTTTTCCCCCTCGCGCAGCAGCTCGTCCACGGGAAACCGGTACGACCGGTGCTGATTCGCCGTCCGGCCGATCTCCGTGCCGTTGAGCAGGACCGTCGCGACCGTGTCGAGGCCGTCGAAGCACAGGGCGGCGTGGTCGTGGCCGTCGGGCGTCCAGCCGAAGGCGGTGCGGTACGTCCAGTCGGTGCGGCCGATCCAGCCGAGCCGGGTCTCGTTGTCGTCCAGATACGGGTCCTCGATGAGCCCGGCGGCCAGCAGGTCGGTGTGGACGCAGCCGGGGACGGTGGCGGGGACGCCGTCGGGAATGCCTCCTGTGGGGAGCCCCGGGGGCACGGGCCCGGCCGGGTGGAGCGTCCAGCCGTCGCGCAGGGGCAGGTGGCGAAGGGTCACGCGGGGGTCCTTCCGCAGTCGGGGAGCTGGGCGCAGGCGACGAAGTGGTCCGGCTCGGTCTCGCGCAGGTCGGTGGCGGCCGGTCCGCTCTCGGACGGGTCCCCGGCCGCCGGTCCGCCCGCCCCGTGGAACGCGCAGGACGTCACCGGCTGCGGAGGGTCCCACGGCTGGTTGAGGCGGGGCACAGCGGCCAGCAGGGTGCGGGTGTACGGGTGGAGGGGGTTGCCGAACACCTTCTGGGTGTCGCCGCGTTCGACCACCCGGCCCCGGCGCAGCACCACCGTCTTCTCCGCCAGGTACGTGCCGAGCGCGAGGTCGTGCGTGATGTAGAGGACGCCGAGTCCGCGTTCCTTGAGCCCGGCCAGGAGGTTGAGGACGTCGATGCGGGTGGAGGCGTCGAGCATGCTGGTGATCTCGTCGGCGACCAGGAAGCTCAGGTCGAGCAGGAGGGCGCGGGCGATGAGCAGGCGTTGCAGCTGGCCACCGCTGAGCTGGTGCGGATAGCGGCCGAGGACCTGCGCGGGGTCAAGGCGCACATCGCGTACCGCCTTCTCGACGCGGTCGGCCCACTCCGCGTCGCGGACGCCCGGGTGGTACGCGCGGCGGACCAGGTCGAAGACGCGGTCGGCGCGGAAGACGGGGTTGTAGCAGGAGAAGGGGTCCTGGAAGACGCCCTGGACGCGGCGGTAGAAGTCCTTGCCGGGCCGCACCCGCTGCCCGTCCAGGGTGAGGGTGCCGGAGCTGACGCCGGTGAGGCCGAGGATCATGCGGCCGATGGTGGACTTGCCGCTGCCGCTCTCGCCGATGAGGGAGACGACCTCGCCGGGGGCCGCGGTGAAGGAGACCCGGTCGACGGCGGTGACGGAGCCGCCTCCGAACGCCCCGGCCCGGTAGGTCTTGGTGACGTGGTCGAGGGTCAGCATCAGGCCTTCCAGCATGCGACGGAGTGGCGGGGGGCGATCTCGACGACCGGGGGCTCCTCGGCGCAGCGCTCGTCCGCGACGGGGCAGCGGTCGCGGAAGCGGCAGCCGGCCGGGGGGTTCAGGAGCGAGGGCGGGGCCCCGGCGATGCCCGTGAGGGGGCGGTCGGCGTGCCGGGCCCCGACCTCGGGGAGCGCGCCGAGCAGGAGCTTGGTGTACGGGTGGCGGGGCGCGGTCGTGAGGGTCTTCGTGGGCGCCTTCTCGGCGAGCTTGCCCGCGTACATGACCATGATGGAGTCCGCGATGTGCGAGGTGAGCCCGAGGTCGTGGGTCACGAAGATCATGCTGGTGACCAGGCCCTTGTCGCGCAGCCCGGTGAGCGCGCCGACGACGGCGCGCTGGGTGGAGACGTCGAGCGCGGAGGTGACCTCGTCGGCGATGAGGACGGACGGGTCGAGCAGGGTGGAGATCACCATGACGGTGCGCTGCTTCATCCCGCCGGACAGCTCGATCGGGTAGCGGTCCAGGACGTCGTGGTCCAGGCCCACCAGGTCGAGCCTGCGGTGCAGTTCGGCGGTGTCCACGCTCGCGCCGCGCGACGCGAGCAGCTCGCGGATCATGCGGCCGATGCGGCGGGTCGGGTTGAGGGCGCTCATCGAGTACTGCGGGACGAGCGAGATCCGGTGGAAGCGGAAGGCGTTCATCGCCCGGTCGTCGGCCACGGGCACGTCGTCGCCGTCCAGCGTGACGGTGCCGCCCGCGTGGCGCATCCGGCCGTCGAGGCGGATCAGCGACTTGCCGAGCGTGCTCTTGCCGCACCCGGACTCACCGGCGAGGCCCAGGATCTCCCCGTCGGCGAGGTCGAAGGAGACGCCGTCCAGGGCCCGTACCTCACCGCGCAGGGTGCGGTAGTGGACCCGGAGGTCGGTCACGGTCAGGGTCATGCGCTCAGACCTCCCGGAGAGCGGTCGCGGTCATGGTCAGGCCTCCCGCAGCTTGGGGTTGAAGACCTCGTCGAGGCCGACGTTGGCGACGTACAGCGCTCCGACGATCGCGGTGATCCCGGCGCCGGGCGGAACGAACCACCACCACATGCCGAGCTGGAGGGCGCTCCACTGCTGGGCGCTCTGGAGCATCAGCCCGAGGGAGACGCCCTCGGTGGGGCCGAGCCCGATGAAGTCGAGCGAGGAGGCGATCAGGACCGAACCGCCGAACAGCAGGATGAACATCATGAAGAGGTACGAGCTCATGTTGGGCGCGATCTCGCGGAAGATGATCCGCCAGGTGCCGCTCCCGCTGAGCCGGGCGAGGTCCACGAATTCGCGGGTGCGCAGCGAGAAGGTCTGTGCCCGGATGGCCCGGGCCGCCCACGGCCAGGAGGTCAGACCGATGAACAGGCCCTGCACGGGCACCGAGCGGACCCCGAGGTACGCGTTGATGATCAGCAGGACGGCGAGCGCGGGCAGCACCAGGACGACGTTGGTGAGCATGTTGAGGATCTCGTCCACGGCACCCCCCCGGTAGCCGGCCAGGAAGCCGACGAGCATGGCGATCACCGCGGCGATGGCGCCGCCGACGACGCCGACCAGGAACGTCGAGCGCAGCCCGTGCACGAACTGGGCGTAGACGTCCTGCCCGAAGGTGGTGGTGCCCATCCAGTACGTGGAGTCGGGCGGGGCCGCCTGCGGGCCGACGTATTCGTTGGGGTCGGCGTTGTCGAGGAGCGGGGGGCCGATGATCCCGACGAGCAGGAGCAGCACGACGACGGTGAACCCGATGAGCAGCTTGGGGTTGCGTACGGCGTAGTGCAGCGTCTCGCGGCCCGGCCGGGCGGCGGGGGCGGAGGGTGCGGCGGGCTCGGTGGCCGGTTCGGGCACGGTGCTCATGACTGGCCTCCTGCCATGCCGGTACGGGTACGGGGATCGACCACGACGTACACGATGTCGATGAGGAAGTTGGCGATCAGGACGCCGATGACGATGAACAGGAACGCGCCCTGGAGCAGGAAGAAGTCCTGGTTCTGGATCGCGGCGAGAATGAGCGAGCCGAGTCCGGGGTACGCGAAGACGATCTCGGTGACGAGCGCTCCGGCGACCAGGACGCCCAGCTGGAGGGCGAGTCCGGTGATCTGGGGCAGGACGGCGTTGCGGAAGGCGTAGCGGCGGATGAGGCGCTGGGGGGCGCCGAGGGCCGAGAGGTAGTTGGAGTAGTCCGACTCCAGCTCGTAGATGATCATGTTGCGCATGCCGATGGCCCAGCCGCCGAGCGCGACGAGGAACAGCGACAGGAACGGCAGCACCCAGTGCTGGAACAGGTCCGCCGCGAAGTCGAAGGACCAGGTGGGCTGGATGTCGAGGCTGTAGCCGCCGGAGAGCGGGAACCAGCCCGCCTTGGAGCCGAGGGCCCAGGCGAGGATGACGGCGATCCACATGTAGGGCATGGCGGTGAGCAGGTAGCCGGCCGGGAGCACGGTGTTGTCGAGCACCTTGCGGCGGGCGGCGAGCGCTCCGGCCCAGTTCCCGACGAACCAGCTGAGCAGGACGGCCGGGATCATCAGCCCGAGGGTGTACGGGAGTGCGTCGAGCAGAACGTCGGCGACGGGTTTGGGGAACACCCAGATGGACAGGCCGAAGTCGCCCTGGAGGAGGGCGCTCCAGAAGTGCAGGTACTGCTGCCAGACGGGCTCGTCGAAGCCGAAGAGGTTGTTGTAGTAGGCGCGCATGGCCTCGACGGCCTCGGGCTGCGAGACCCGGGCGCGGGCCACCATGGCGGCGACCGGATCGCCGGGCATGAAGCGCGGGATCATCCAGTTGACGGTGACGGCGACGACGAAGGTCAGCGCGTAGATGAGTAGTTTGCGGGCGAAGTAGCGGCGCAAGAGGGCTCCCCGGAGAGAGCCCCGCCGTGCGGGCTGCGGTCAGGTCGGCGCGCACGGCGGGGCGGTCGTGGAATGGGAGCGGCCGGCCGGGGGAACGCACCCCCGGGGACCGGCCGCTCTCAGAACTGCCGTGTCACTTGGCGGGCTTCAGCTGGGTGAGCGCTTCAAAGCCGCCCATCTCCAGCCAGTTGCGCCACATCGCGGGGGCGTACTTGGGCGCTCCGGGCGCGTCCGAGGGCCAGTTGGTCCAGGTGCCGGTGGTGGACTGGGCCCACAGGCCGTTGTACCAGAGGGGGATGACGGGCATCTCCTTCAGCTGGATGTCCTGGATCCTGGAGATGACCTTCTTCATGCCCTCGGTGTCGTCGGTCTTCACCGCGCCGAGCTGCTGGACGAGCTTCCAGGCGTCCTCGTTCTCGTAGCGGCCGAAGTTGACGGTGTTCTGCTGCTTCTGGACGGGCAGCTGGAACATGTACTCGTAGTACGTCCACGGGGTGCTGGAGAGCTGACGCTCGTTGTTGACGACGAGGTCGAAGTTGCCCTTGCCGCGCTGCTCGTTGAGGGCGTTGGCGTCGGGGAACTCGGTGGTGATCTTGATCCCGGCGGCCTTGGCGGACGAGGCGATGACCTTGGCGGCCTCCATCCAGTCGGTCCAGCCGGTGGGCACGGCCAGCTTCAGGCTGATCTTCGAGCCGTCCTTGTTCTCCACCAGGCCGTCGCCGTCGGTGTCCTTGTAGCCGGCGTCCGCGAGGATCTGCTTGGCCTCGGCGGTGTCGAAGGAGAAGCCCTCGCTCGCGACGAGGCCCTTGTCGATGTACTTGTCCCACTGCGGGAGCAGGCCGGTCGGATCGGCGGCCTTGACCAGGCCCCCGTACACGCCCTTGACGATCTTCCCGGTGTCCACGGAGGCGGCGAGCGCCCTGCGGAAGGCGGCGTCGTTCATCGGCTTCTTCGTGGTGTTGGGCACCAGCCAGGCGGTGTTGGCGGAGAGCATGTAGGGCGGCTCGTCGTAGTACGAGACGACCTTCTTGCTCTTGACCAGGGAGGCGGCGCCGGGCAGGAAGTTGTTGCTCAGGTCCAGCTGGTTCTGGCCGAGCTGGCCGATGACGACCTCGTTGCTGGGGTTGGAGACGTCCACGATGTAGCGGGGCGCGGGCTTCATGGAGAGCGCCTTGACGCCCCACCAGTCGTCACGCCGCTGCCAGACGACCCGGTCCTGGGTGTGGCTCTTCAACGTGTACGCGCCGGTGCCGACGGGCTTGTCGTTGACGCCGTCCAGGACCTCCTTCTCGGACCGTTTGCCCCAGATGTGTTCGGGAACGATGGGCTGCCCGTACAGCGTGAAGTCCCACTCCTGGTAGCGGGCCTCCTTGAAGGTGAAGCGGACCGTGGTGGGGTCCACCGCATCGGCGCCGGAGAGCCAGCTCCACAGGCTGTGGAAGGCGGATGCCTCGATCTTCCCGATCCCGTAGGAGTAGGCGACGTCCTTCGCGGTGAGGGGCTTGCCGTCGGACCACTTGATGCCGGGGCGCAGCTTCACCTCGTACGTCTTGTCCCCGGTCCAGCTGCCCGACTCGGCGAGCCAGGGCGTCAGCTTGCCCGCGTTGGGGTCGAAGTGGAACAGGGTCTCGTAGACCAGGCCCTTGGTGCCGGTGGCGTGGTCCCAGTTGTGCAGCGGGTTGTAGTTGGCCGGAGGCCCCCACTGGGTGCCGGTGGTGTAGAGCGTCTCGTTACGGGGAAGGGCGCCGCCTCCCCCGCCGCCGGAACCGCCCGAGCCGCCCGAAGAGCCGCCCCCCGTGCACGCGGTGGCGGCGAGTGCGATCACGGCGAGCGTGGCCGCGATCCGTCCCCGGAATCCCGTGCCCATCGTCCCTCCTTCTCCCCGCCGTCCTGCCGAGCGGAGCTACTGAACCGGGTAAGTGCCGTGAAGTTAAGGCCGCCCCATGCCCCTGTCAAGAGTGCGGGAGCGCTCCCATTTCATGTACGGCGCAGGCGAGTTGGATGATCGCGGCCGGCGGAGAGGTCCGTGCGCACCCGCCGCTGCGGCTAGGATGCGCACGCTGCACGAACCGGTTAAGCGAGGCCGCATGCCCAAGCACCGCCCCACGATCGCCGACATCGCGGCCCGCGCCGGGGTGTCCAAGGTCGCCGTTTCCTACGCGCTGAACGACCGGCCGGGCGTCTCCCCCGCGACCCGGTCCGCCATCAAGGCCATCGCGCAGGAGATCGGCTGGCGCCCCAACAGCGCGGCCCGCGCCCTCACCCGGGCCAGGGCCGACGCGGTGGGCCTCGCGCTGTGCCGGCCCGCCCGGCTGCTCGGCGTCGAGCCGTTCTTCATGGAGCTGATCAGCGGCATCGAGTCCGAGCTCTCGCCGCGCGGCTGCGCCCTGCTCCTCCAGGTCGTCACGGACCCGGCCCAGGAGCTGGAGGTCTACCGCCGCTGGTGGGGCGAGGGCCGGGTGGACGGCGTCTTCCTCACCGACCTGCGCGGCGCCGACCCCCGCATCGAGGGCGTCGCCGAACTCGGCCTGCCCGCCGTGGCGATCGGCCACCCCTCGGCGGCCGGTCCGCTGCCCGCCGTATGGTCCGACGACGCGGCGGCGGTCCGCGACACCTTCGCGTATCTCGCCGCCCTCGGTCACCGCTCGGTCGCCCGGGTCGCCGGGATGCCGGAGCTGAACCACACCGCCCTGCGCGACCGGGCCCAGCGCGAGGTCTGCGCCGAGCTGGGCCTCGGCGAGCCGGTCATCGTGCACACGGGCTACTCCGGCGACGACGGGGCGCACGCCACGCGCCGCCTGATCAGCTCGCCCGGGCGGCCCACCGCGATCGTGTACGACAACGACATCATGGCCGTCGCCGGGCTCTCGGTCGCCCAGGAGATGGGGCTCGACGTGCCGGGCGACCTCTCGCTCGTCGCCTGGGACGACTCCCAGCTCTCCCGGGTCGTCCGGCCGCCGCTGACGGCGCTGAGCCGCGACATCCCGGCGTACGGGGGCCTCGCGGCCCGCACCCTGCTGTCCCTGGTCACGGACGGTGGCGCGGAGGGATCCGAGGACAGCACGGCCCGCCTGGTGCCACGCGGGTCGACGAGGGCGCCGAAGCAGCTCCCCTAGGCCGCGCGGAGGCGGATGTCATACCCGAGGAGGACGCCGGCGGGCGGATCATGCGACTCAAGAGGGCCCCGGGAACGGGCACCGGGAGTGACGACCGGTGGCCGTCCGGCGGAGACGATGGAGCGGTACCCCTGACCCGGGGGCCCACGCCGACGCGGCGGGCCGCCGGGCGGGCCCCGTCCCGTACGCACCCCACCCTGGAGTCTGCTGTGACCACCATGTCCACCGCTCACCGCGCCACCGCGGTGGCCGCCCGCGCCACGGAACTGTCCAAGGTCTACGGCGAGGGCGAGACCCGGGTGACCGCTCTCGACCGGGTCACCGTGGACTTCCCGCAGGGCGAGTTCACCGCGATCATGGGCCCGTCGGGCTCCGGCAAGTCCACGCTGATGCACTGCGTCGCCGGGCTCGACAGCTTCAGCAGCGGGTCGGTGCGCATCGGCGAGACGGAGCTGGGCTCGCTGAAGGACAAGCAGCTCACGCAGCTGCGCCGGGACAAGATCGGCTTCATCTTCCAGGCGTTCAACCTGCTGCCGACGCTCACCGCCCTGGAGAACATCACGCTCCCGATGGACATCGCGGGCCGCAAGCCGAACCAGGAGTGGCTGCACCGGGTCATCGACATGGTCGGCCTCTCCGACCGGCTGAAGCACCGCCCCACCGAGCTCTCCGGCGGCCAGCAGCAGCGCGTGGCGGTGGCCCGCGCCCTGGCCTCGCAGCCCGAGATCATCTTCGGGGACGAGCCGACCGGCAACCTCGACTCCCGCTCCGGCGCCGAGGTCCTTGGCTTCCTGCGCAACTCCGTGCGCGAACTGGGCCAGACCGTGGTGATGGTGACCCACGACCCGGTCGCCGCCTCCTACGCGGACCGGGTCATCTTCCTGGCGGACGGGGCGATCGTCGACCAGATGATCCACCCCACCGCCGACGGGGTGCTGGACCGGATGAAGGCGTTCGACGCCAAGGGCCGCACCAGCTGAGCCGGCCCGTACCGGCGCTTCGTACCCCTTCCTCCGGCTCCCCGTTCCCCGGGCCGGCAGACACCCAGGACTGACAGACATGTTCCGTACCGCCCTGCGCAACGTGCTCGCGCACAAGGCCAGGCTGCTGATGACGATCCTCGCCGTGATGCTCGGCGTGGCCTTCGTCTCGGGCACCCTGGTCTTCACCGACACCCTCGGCAACGCCTTCCGCAACCAGTCGGCCAAGAGCTACGACGACATCGCCGTCGCCGTCACCACCCACGCCGACCAGCGCGACAAGGAGACCGCCGCCGTCGACGAGGCCACCCTGAAGAAGATCCGGGCCCTGGACGGCGTCGCGTCCGTCACCGGCCGGGTCGACGGCTTCGCCGGGGTCGCCGACCCCGACGGCAAGCTCATCGGCAACGGCTGGTCCAACACCGGCTCCAACTTCGCCCCCGGTCAGGACGGCAAGGACCCCGCGTACGCCTTCACGGACGGCACGGGCCCCACCGAGCCCGGCAGCATCGCGCTGGACCGCGACACCGCGAAGAAGGGCGCGTACGAGGTCGGTGACAAGGTCCGCGTCGCCACCAACGGGCCGGTGAAGGAGTACACCCTCTCCGGGGTCTTCACCACCGAGGACGGCGCCGTCAACGCCGGCGGCAGCCTGGTCCTCTTCGACACCCCGGTCGCGCAGAAGCTGTTCCTGCGCCCCGGCGAGTTCAAGGACGTCTCCGTCACCGCCGCGCCCGGCGCCTCCGACCAGCGGCTGCTGGCGGCCGTGAAACCGCTGCTGCCCAGGGACGCCGAGGCCAAGACCGGCAAGGTGCGCGCGGACGAGCAGGCCGAGGACATCGAGGCGGGGCTCGGCGACCTCAACAAGCTGCTGCTCGCCTTCGCCGGTGTCGCCCTCTTCGTCGGCGTCTTCCTGATCGCCAACACCTTCACCATGCTGGTCGCCCAGCGCACCAAGGAGCTGGCCCTGATGCGCGCCGTCGGCGCGTCCCGCCGCCAGGTCAAGCGCTCGGTGCTCCTGGAGGCGGCCGTGGTCGGCCTCATCGCCTCCGTCGTCGGCTTCGCGGTGGGCCTCGGCCTCGCGACCGGGCTGCGCTCCGCGATGAGCCTGCTCGGCGGCAAGATCCCGGCCGGGCCGCTGGTGATCGCCCCGGTCACGGTGCTCGCCGCGTTCGCCGTCGGCGTCCTGATCACCGTCCTGGCCGCCTGGCTGCCCGCCCGCCGGGCCGCGAAGATCCCGCCGGTCGCCGCGATGAACAGCGCGCACGCGGTGGCCACGGTCAAGTCCCTCGTCGTGCGCAACACCATCGGCGGCGTCATCACGCTGCTGGGCACGGCGGCGATCGTCGGCGGCGCGGCCCAGGCCGGGTCGGACGGCCAGCTGCTCATCGCGGGCGGCACGTTCCTCGCGCTGATCGGCGTCATCGTCCTCATCCCGCTGCTGTCCCGTCCGGTGATCGCCCTGGTGCGCCCGCTGCTGCGGTGGCTGTTCGGGGTCTCCGGCAAGCTGGCCGCGCAGAACGCCGTCCGCAACCCCCGGCGCACCGGGGCCACCGCGTCCGCGCTGGCGATCGGCCTCACCCTCGTCACCGGGATCTCGGTGCTCGGCGTCACCCTCGGCCAAGCGGTCGACAAGGTGACCACGGACAACATCAAGGCCGACTACATGGTCTCGATGGCCAGCGGTGACGCGCTCGACGAGTCGGCGCTGACCGCCCTGGAGAAGGCCGACGGCGTCACCGCCGCCTCGCCCCAGCAGGCCGTCTGGCTGACGATCGGCGGGCAGGGCGTCTCGGCCTCCGGCGTCACCCCGGGCGACGTGCAGCAGGTGCTCACCGTCGACACCGTCGCGGGCTCCCTGGACACCCTGGAGGAGGGCCGGATCGCGGTCGCGGAGAAGACCGCGAAGTCGCACGGCTGGAAGCCCGGGGACACCGTCGAGGTCACGTACCACGACAAGAAGAAGGGCACGCTGAAGGTCGGCGCGCTCTACAAGGACAACGAGTTCCTCTCGCCGGTCCTGATCCCCCGCGCGACCGTCGCCCCGCACGAGGGCAAGGGCGACATCCAGGAGATCTGGGTGAAGTCGGAGGGGGGCGCGAGCGCGGCCAACGAACAGGCGCTGGTGGACGCGCTGGGTGACAACCCGGGCATGAGCATCATGGACCGTCAGGACATCCGGGACATGTTCGGCGGCGGCGTCAACCTCGCGATGAACATCATGTACGGCCTGCTCGGCATGGCGCTGATCATCGCGGTGCTCGGGGTCGTCAACACCCTGGCCATGTCGGTGTTCGAGCGTCAGCAGGAGATCGGCATGCTGCGGGCGATCGGCCTGGACCGGCGCCGGGTCAAGCGGATGATCCGGCTCGAAGCGGTGGTGATCTCGCTGTTCGGCGCGGTGGTCGGCATCGGGCTCGGGCTGTTCCTCGGCTGGGCGATCGGGCAGACCGTGGCCAAGGAGATCCCGCAGTACGTGCTGGTGATCCCGTGGGGCCGGATCGCGCTCTTCCTGCTCCTGGCCGGTCTGGTCGGTGTGCTCGCCGCCCTGTGGCCCGCCCGCAGCGCCGCCAGGCTCAACATGCTGACGGCCATCAAGACCGAGTAACCGGAACGGTACGAGGGAAGGGGCCGGTGTCCGCGGACACCGGCCCCTTCCGTGCCTTACGCCGCTCAGGCGGTCGCGTCGGCCTTCCAGGCGCGGGCGCGCAGCGGCATGCGCGAGGCGCCGTCCGGCTCCGGGCGCACCGCGAGGATCTGGTTGACCCCGATCTTGTTGCGCTCGAAGGAGAGGGCGGACGCGGCCATGTAGAGCCGCCAGACCCGGGCCCGGCCGGGCGAGACCGTCTTCACGGCGCTCTCCCAGCCCCGCTCCAGGTTGGCGACCCACTGACGCAGGGTCAGCGCGTAGTGCTCGCGCAGCGCCTCGACGTCCCGGGCCTCGAAGCCGGCTTCCTCCAGGATGGCGAGGGTCCGGCCGACCGGGGCCAGCTCCCCGTCCGGGAAGACGTACGCGTCGATGAACGCGTCGATCTCGTACGCCGACTCGTCCTTCTCCGGGCGGCGCCCGATCTGGTGGTTGAGGAGGCGCCCGCCGGGCTTGAGGAGGGCGAAGAGGTCGTCGGCGTACTCCCGGTAGCGGACGGAGCCGACGTGCTCCGCCATGCCGATGGACGAGATGGCGTCGTAGGGCCCGTCGCGGACGTCCCGGTAGTCCTGGACCCGGATCTCCACACGGTCGGTCAGACCCTCGTCGGCGATGCGCTTCCGGGCGTAGGCGGCCTGTTCGGTGGAGAGGGTGACGCCGGTGACGCGGGCGCCGTACTCGCGGGCGGCGTGGATGGCCATGGAGCCCCAGCCGCAGCCGACGTCCAGCAGGCGGTCGCCCTCCTTGAGGGCCAGTTTGCGGCAGACGAGGTCGAGCTTGTCGCGCTGGGCGCCCTCCAGGGTCCCGGCGTCCTCCCAGTAGGCGCAGGAGTAGACCATGGACGGTCCCAGGACCAGTTCGTAGAAGTCGTTGCCCACGTCGTAGTGGTGGCTGATGGCCTCCTTGTCGCGGCGTCTGGTGTGCAGCGTGCCGCTGCGCGCCCGCACCTCCTCGGGCGGCGGGGCGGGCGGCAGCCAGGGCCTGGACAGCTTCAGCAGGTCCGTGGCGGCGGCACGCACCTTCGGGTCGCGCAGTGCCCGGAGGCCGCCCGGCGCGTCGGTCGCGCGCTCCCAGATGAGCCCGGCCATCAGGTCCAGGGCCGCGTAGAGGTCGCCCTCGATGTCGAGTTCGCCGGCCACCCAGGCGCGGGCCAGGCCCAGTTCGCCCGGCTTCCACAGCAGCCGGCGCAGGACCCGGCGGTTTTTGATGACGAGGACGGGGGCCCCGGGCGGTCCGGATTCGCTGCCGTCCCAGGCCCGGACGCGGACCGGTAGGGGTTGGCCCAGCAACTGCTGGGCGAGAGCGGTCAGCCGCGATGCGGCGTCTGCCATGGCGCACACCTCCGTGACGGTGTTTCCCGACGTGCCCAGACATGCCCACACATGTCCCGGACCACGCCCCGGCACCCGGGGCGCCTTGGCGTGGTACATCCCCCACAACAGTCTGCGGCGGCCCGGCCATCCCGCTACCGGGCAAGGGAACGGCAAAATGCGTGCACGCCACACCCATCCGCCGGGGGCGCGGCCCGCGCCGCGCGCCGCCCGCTCGTACCCGGATACGCCGAAGGGGCCGTCCGCACCACGGATGGCGGACGGCCCCTTCGGGCGTCGTACTGCGGCCGCTGGGGCCTCGCGGAGTTAGGAGGCCTTGGCCTTCTCGCCCACGGGCTTGGCGGCGGCCGGCGCGGGGGCCGGCTTGGCGGCCTCGTAGAACTCCTCGCGCGGCGTCTCCATGGCGCCGAGGGAGACGACCTCGCGCTTGAGGAACATCGCGAGGGTCCAGTCGGCGAAGATCCGGATCTTGCGGTTCCAGGTGGGCATCGCCAGACCGTGGTAGCCACGGTGCATGTACCAGGCGAGGCGGCCCTTGAGCTTGATCTTCATCTTGCCCATGACGATCATCGCCACGCCCTTGTGCAGGCCCAGACCGGCGACCGCGCCCTTGTTGGCGTGGCTGTAGTCGGCCTGCGGGAAGCCGCGCATCCCGGAGATGACGTTGTCGCCGAGGACCTTGGCCTGACGCAGCGCGTGCTGGGCGTTCGGCGGGCACCAGGCGTTCGGGTTGCCCGCCTTGCGGCCGACCATGTCCGGGACCTGGGCGTTGTCGCCCGCGGCCCAGATGTAGTCGGTGCCCTGCACCTGGAGCTTCTCGGTGGTGTCCACGTGGCCTCGGGGGCCGAGCGGCAGACCGAAGCGGGCCAGCGCCGGGTTCGGCTTCACACCGGCGGTCCACACGATGGTGTTGGAGTCGACCTCAAGGCCGTTCTTCAGCACCACGTGGCCGTCGACGCAGGAGTCCATGGAGGTCGAGAGGAAGACCTCGACACCGCGGGACTCCAGGTGCTCGCGGCCCCAGGTCCCGAGCTTCGGGCCGACCTCGGGGAGGATCTTGTCGGCGGCGTCGACCAGGATGAAGCGCATGTCCTCGCGCTTCACGTTCGTGTAGTACTTCGCCGCGTCGCGGGCCATGTCCTCGACCTCGCCGATGGTCTCCGCACCGGCGAAACCGCCGCCCACGAAGACGAAGGTGAGGGCCCGGCGGCGGACGTCCTCGTCGGTCGTGGAGTCGGCCTTGTCCAGCTGCTCCAGGACGTGGTTGCGCAGGCCGATGGCCTCCTCGATGCCCTTCATGCCGATGCCCTGCTCGGCGAGGCCGGGGATCGGGAAGGTGCGGGAGACCGCGCCGAGCGCGATGACCAGGTAGTCGAAGGGCAGCTCGTAGGCCTCGCCGACGAGCGGCGCGACCGTGGCGACCTTGCGGTCCTGGTCGATCGTGGTGACACGACCGGTGAGCACCTCGGCCTTGGGCAGGACGCGTCGCAGCGGGACGACGACATGCCGAGGCGAGATGCTGCCGGCAGCAGCTTCGGGGAGGAAGGGCTGATAGGTCATGTACGACCGGGGGTCGACGACCGTGACGGTCGCCTCGCCGTAGCGCATCTTCTTGAGGATGCGCCGAGCTGCGTACAGACCTACGTACCCACCGCCTACTACGAGGATCCTGGGACGCTCCGTGGTGCTCATGCCATCGAGTATCCACCCCACTCGGGGGGCATGCTCGTGAGCCCCTTCACAAGGTTCTGGTCACCCTCTGCTATAGTTCGCCGCCCACGTGACCCAGGTCATGACCCGCACCGGGAACCCCGCTACGGTGGTGAACGTTGTTCACCGCCTGCGAGCTGGCCCTTGGCCCTCGGCCCCGGGCGCGGGGCCCTCACGGTCCACCTGGGCGCAACACTCCCGGAACCTTTCGGTCCGGTCCCCGAGTGACCCCGCTCACCCCCCGCGCGACCCATCCGGAGCAGAAGACCGGCCCGGGGTGGGCAATTCCTTGTGAAGAAGTTCACGAAGTTGGTGGCGAGGCGGCCCGAGACCCGCCCCACCAGGCACGTCCCGCCCACTCAACGGTGCGGGCGGGACGACGCATGAGCGCCCGGCTCACGCCAGCGAGAAGGCGATTCCGTCAAGAATGTCGTGCTCGCTCACCACGACCTCGCGCGCCCCGGTCCGCTCCATCACGGCCTGGAGGATCAGCGCACCGGACGGGATCACGTCGACCCGGCCCGGGTGCATCGCGCCGAACGCCGCGCGCTCCGCATGGGTCGAGGCCAGCAGCCGCGCGGTGATCTCCCGGACCTGCTCCAGGGAGACGCGGGAGTGGTGGATCGCCTCGGAGTCGTACTCCTCGAGCCCCAGGGCTATCGCGGCCACCGTGGTGACCGTCCCCGCCAGGCCCACCAGCGTGGCCGCCGAGGCGAGCGGGACGGTCTCCTCCGCCAGGTCCAGGGCGGCGGCCACATCGGCGCGGATCGCGTCGGCCCCCTCGGGCGGGGGCGGATCGGCGACAACGCCGTCCCGCACGAGGTGGCGCTCGGTCATCCGGACGCAGCCGATGTCCACGGACCGGGCGGCCCGCACCCGGTCGTCGCCCACCACGAACTCGGTGGAGCCGCCGCCGATGTCCACGACCAGGTACGGCTTCGCGAGGTCGTCGCGCCCGGTCAGCTCCTTGGTCGCCCCGGCGAACGAGAACGCGGCCTCCTGGTCCCCGCTGATCACCTCCGGCTCGACGCCCAGGATGTCCAGCACCCCGCGCACGAAGTCGTCCCGGTTCTCCGCGTCCCGGGAGGCGGAGGTGGCGACGAAGCGCACCTTCTCGGCGCCGTGCTCCGCGATCACCGCCGCGTAGTCCCGGCAGGCGGCGAACGTGCGCTCCAGCGCCTCCGGGGCGAGCCGGCCGGTCCGGTCGACGCCCTGCCCCAGCCGGACGATCTCCATCCGCCGGGCGTACTCGACGAGCTCCCCGGTGACCGGGTCGGCGTCCGCGACCAGCAGGCGGATCGAATTGGTACCGCAGTCGATGGCGGCCACGCGCGTCATGTCTGCCGCCCCCTCAGCCCTCGTCCGTTCCCTGCTCGCCGCACGGCGACACGCAGGGGCCCTTGCGCCACCACTCCGGGAGCATCGCGATCGCCTCGTCGCCCAGCGGGTTGACACCGGGTCCGGCCGCCAGCGAGTGCCCGACGAGCACGTGCAGGCACTTCACCCGGTCCGGCATGCCGCCCGCGCTCGGGAAGCCCTCCAGGACCTCGATGGCGTCGCGGCGCGCGATGTAGTCCTCGTGCGCCGCCCGGTAGGCCGCCGCGAGCTCGGGCTCCCTGCCCAGGCGCTCGGTCATCTCCTTCATGACCCCGTTCGCCTCCAGCGTGCCGATCGCGGACGCGGCGCGCGGGCACGTCAGGTAGTACGTCGTCGGGAACGGCGTGCCGTCCTCCAGCCGGGGCTGTGTCTCGACCACGTCCGGGTTGCCGCACGGACAGCGGTGCGCGATGGCGCGCAGCCCGCGCGGCGGGCGGCCCAGCTGCTGCTGGAACGCGGCGATGTCCGCCTCGGTGGGGACGGTGGGCTCGGTCTGGGGAGGGGGCGTTTCCATGCCTGCCTAGGGTGCTGATCGGACTGCTCGAACCGCGGGTTCTGCAGAGGTACGGGGATGGGGACGGCCGTCAGCCGCGGTCGGCGCTGTCCACGCCGTCCCACAGGTTGGAGTGCCAGGGCCGGCCCGTCTCGGCCGGCTTCCCGTTGCGCTCCTCGACCGCGTCGGGGTCGACCACGGTGTAGCCGGTCTCCCCGGGAAGAACGTAGTGCAGGTGCTCGCGGGCCAGCCGCTTGATGTACGCGTCGTCCTGGAGCCGGGCCTTCTGGTCCCGCAGCTCCTCGGTGCGCACCTCGGCCTCCCGCGCCTGCCTGCGCTGGTCGGCGATCTCGTCGCGCTGCGACACGTACTGACGCATCGGGTACGCGAGGGCGACGACCAGGGAGCAGACGACCAGGGCCAGGAAGGCGGCCCGGCCGGTGAGCCGGGAGCGGCGGGCCTGACGCCGGTTCTGGGACCGGTAGACGCGGGCGGCGGTCTGCTCACCGAGCAGCCGCAGCCGGGTCGCGGTGGAGAACCGGTCCCGGTCCTTCACGGCCATGTTCCCGCCTCCCCATTACGACGTCCGTCCCCGCACACGGTACGTGACCGGGCGCGGGGACGGACGGAGGCGGGGGCGGTCGCCCTGCCGGGCTGTCAGCCCTGCTGTGTTCGTCAGCCCTTGAAGCGGGGGAACGCCGAGCGGCCCGCGTACACCGCGGCGTCGTCGAGGATCTCCTCGATGCGCAGGAGCTGGTTGTACTTGGCGACGCGGTCCGAGCGGGCCGGGGCACCGGTCTTGATCTGACCGCAGTTCACGGCGACGGCGAGGTCGGCGATGGTGACGTCCTCGGTCTCGCCGGAGCGGTGCGACATCATGCACTTGAAGCCGTTGCGCTGGGCCAGCTCGACGGCGTCCAGGGTCTCGGTCAGCGAACCGATCTGGTTGACCTTGACGAGCAGGGCGTTGGCGGAGCCCTCCTCGATGCCGCGGGCCAGGCGCTCCGGGTTGGTGACGAAGAGGTCGTCGCCGACGATCTGGACCTTGGCGCCCAGCTTGTCGGTGATGACCTTCCAGCCGGCCCAGTCGTCCTCGTACAGCGGGTCCTCGATGGAGACCAGCGGGTACGCGGAGACGAGCTCCTCGTAGTACTCGGTCATCTCGGCGGCCGAGCGGGACTTGCCCTCGAACTCGTACGAGCCGTCCTTGTAGAACTCCGAGGCAGCGACGTCGAGCGCGAGCGCGATGTCCTTGCCCGGGGCGTAACCGGCCTCCTTGATGGCCTCGATGATGAGGTCGAGGGCGGCGCGGTTGGACTCCAGGTTCGGCGCGAAGCCGCCCTCGTCACCGAGGCCGGTGGACAGGCCCTTGGTCTTCAGGACCTTCTTCAGCGTGTGGTAGACCTCGGCGCCCCAGCGCAGCGCCTCGGAGAAGGACTCGGCGCCGATGGGCGCGATCATGAACTCCTGGATGTCCACGTTGGAGTCGGCGTGCGAGCCGCCGTTCAGGATGTTCATCATCGGAACGGGCAGCAGGTGCGCGTTCGGGCCGCCGAGGTAGCGGAACAGCGGGAGGTCGCTGGCCTCGGAGGCGGCGTGGGCGACGGCGAGGGAGACGCCGAGGATGGCGTTGGCGCCGAGCGAGCCCTTGTTCTCCGTGGCGTCCAGGTCGAACATCGCCTGGTCGATGAGGCGCTGCTCGGTGGCGTCGTACCCGACGAGCTCCGGGCCGATCTGCTCGATCACGGCGAGGACGGCCTTCTCGACGCCCTTGCCCTGGTAGCGGTTGGGGTCGCCGTCGCGAAGCTCAATGGCCTCGAACGCGCCGGTGGAGGCGCCGGACGGAACAGCAGCACGACCGGTGCTGCCGTCGTCGAGGCCGACCTCGACCTCGACCGTGGGGTTGCCCCGGGAGTCGAGGATTTCCCGGGCTACGACGACGTCGATGGACGGCACGAGGCATCTCCTTCTGGGATATGACGCTGGTTGTGCAGGGTCACTTTGGCCTTGCGACAAGAGCCTAACCGGCCCGGCCGTCTGCGTCGGCCGACCGCCCGCCCCCTGGGATGAAAAAGGACCCAAGGGCGGGCATACCGGGGCGGAACATCAAATACTTACTGCTCAGTAACTACAACAGTTGAACGATCCACGAGGTGCGGACCCCTTGATGCGGCGTGCCCCGGCCCGGCACACACGGGGGGGAGAGCGCGTGCCGGGCCGGGGCGGCCTGAGCGATCAGCGAGGAGGGACCGCCGTTGCTTCGTTACTTCGTCAGGTGGAGCTGCTGACCCGGGTAGATCAGGTCGGCGTCCTGGACGATGTCCTTGTTCAGCTTGAACAGCCGCTCCCAGCCGCCCTTGACGTGGCGGTCGGCGGCGATCTTGCTCAGCGTGTCGCCGGCGACGACCTTGTACTCGCCGTCACCCTTGGCGACCTTCTTGCCGGTGGGGGTGGTGACCGTCTTCTTCGGGGCGTCCGAGCGGTCGGAGCGGTTGGTGGCCGGGGCCTCGGTGCGCTCGGCCTTCTTCGGGGCGGCCTCCTGCTTGGGAGCGGCCTCCTGCTTGGCGGCACCGGAGCCGGCGTCGACGCCCGGGTCGACGCCGTCGTTGGTCAGGTTGCCGGCACCGGCGCAGGACCAGGCACCCGGGCCCTGCATGTCGAGGAGCTTCTCGGCGGTGGCGATCTGCTGGGACTTGGTGGCCAGGTCGGCGCGGGGCGCGTACTGCGTACCGCCGGCGGCGGCCCAGCTGGACTGGGAGAACTGCAGGCCGCCGTAGTAGCCGTTGCCGGTGTTGATCGACCAGTTGCCGCCGGACTCGCACTGGGCGACGGCGTCCCACGTGGCGACGGAGGCGGCGGAGGCGTTGGTGGCGCCCATCAGCGGCACGGCGACGGCGGCACCGGCGACACCGGCGAGCGTGGCGACACGGACGGCCTTGGAGGGGCGGCGGTGCTTGTTGCCCTTGCGGTTGAGCAGCATCGAGTCTTCTCCTCACCGACGCCTGCGAGGTGAGCTGTCGGGTTCGGGCCAAGTGAGTTGCCCGGCCGCGCTCCTGGCGCGACTTCACCCCTAGCCGGTCCTGACACGTCTCCCGACGACCAGGCCCAGCGCCTACCTGGGTCCCCCGCTCCTGCCTACGGCGCTTTCGCGTCTGTTCCCTTCGACCGACGGCAGGATTCGGCGTGACGGTCGACGGGGCCCGCGGTGCGAGCGGTTCCGACCGTAATCACACTCAACGGTCATATTCAAAGACGGACATACCGGATAATCATCCCGTAAGAGCATCCGATGAACCCTCATTTGCGCAGGTCGGAACGGATGTGGGGGGACCTCCCGGAAAAGAAGTGTCAGTTCACGCAAAGAGACCCATGTCTCACTCGGTCAAAAGTGGGACATGGGCCTCTTAAACCACCCAAACCTCAGAGGGTCCTAACGGCTCATCCGGCGCTCTCGGCGGCCTTCTCCCGGCCCGCGTCAGCCAGGTCCAGATCGAGGTTCTGGCCGGGCAGGATGAGGTCCGGGTCGGAGCCCACCTCGTTCTTGTTCGCCTCGTACAGCTCGGGCCAGCCGCCGGGCAGGTCCTGCGCGTCGGCGATCGCCCAGAGGTTGTCGCCCGGCCGCACGGTGTACGTGCCGTCAGCCGGCCGCGTGGCGCCGTCGCGTGCCTCGCCGTCCCCCCGCGAGGCGTGCCGGCCCGCGTCGCGCCCCTCGGCCGCCCCGGCACCGTCGTCGGCGGCCGGGGCACCCCGGTGCTTGCCGCCCTGCGCCCGGGCGTCGTCCGTCGCGCCGGCGGAGGGGTCCGCCGAGGGGTCGGCCGAGGGCGTGGTGGACGGATCGGCGGACGGGGTGCCGGAGGGGCCGGCGGACGGGTCGGCCGACGGGGAGGCGGACGCCTCGCCCTTGCCGCTCTCCTCCGCGCTCCGGCCCGCGTGCCTGCCGGAGCCCTTGCCGGCCTCCTCGCCCGTGGTGGCCCCATCGGCCGCCTCGTCCGAGGGGGCGGCCGACGAGCCCGAGGAGGCGTCGTCCACCGGGTCGGTGCCGAGACCGGCGTCGAGGCCCGCGTCGGCGCTCCGGGCGGGCTCGTCCGCATCCTCGTCGCCCGGGTCCACGTCCGCCGCGCCCGTGGCCCTGGTGAGCCCGGAGACCACCGCACAGCTCGGCCACGCCGTCGGGCCCTTGGCTGCCAGGACCCGCTCGGCGACCGCGATCTGCTGCGAGCGGCTGGCGAGGTCGGCGCGCTCGGCGTACGCCTCACCGCCGTACGCCTTCCACAGCTCCGGCGTGAACTGGAGACCGCCGTAGGAGCCGTTGCCGAGGTCGGCGCTCCAGCTTCCGCCGCTCTCGCAGTCGGCCACCCGGTCCCAGGTCGAGGAGTCCGCCGCGTGCGCGCTCACCGCGCCGAGCAGCGGGATGGCGATGGCCGAGCCGGTCACGCCTGCGGCGACGACGATGGCGGGTGCCTGACGAGGGCGGCGGTGTCTGCCGTTCGCGGAGCCCATGGGAGATGCCTTCCGTGTGACTGACAAGCGACTGGTGAGTCGAACGGTGAACCTAGCGAAACTCGAACGTGAGTCACAAGTCGATGCAGCGCAGATCACGTGAAAGTCACAGAGCTGACAGAGTGTCACTTTCGTCCACGCGCTCCCCCGGCGTGAAGCGCACCGGCAGGGTGCGCAATCCACGCATGATGAGCCCGCCGCGCCATCGCAAATCGGCTGATTCCCCTGCAAGTCGCAGGTCGGGAAGGCGTGTCAGCAGGGTGGCGAGCGCCGCCTGTCCCTCCAGCCGGGCGAGCGGAGCTCCCAGACAGTAATGGATGCCGTGGCCGTAGCCGAGGTGCTGATTGTCGCTCCGCGACAGGTCCAGTGTGTCCGGTCCGGCGAACCGCTCGGGGTCCCGGTCGGCCGCCGCGAGCACCACGAGCACCGGATCGCCCTCCTCGACGCGCTGCCCTCCGATGGCGAGCGGCTCGGTGGCGAACCTCCAGGTGGCGAGCTCTACCGGACCGTCGTAGCGCAGCAGTTCCTCGATCCCGGTGGCCAGCAGCCCGGTGTCGCCCGTCGCCAGCGAGCGTTGCAGCCGATCGCGCTCGGCGGGGTGGTTCAGCAGCGTGTGGACGCCGTTGCCGATCAGGTTGACGGTCGTTTCGAAGCCGGCGAACAAAAGGATGAAGGCCATCGCCGCGGCCTCGTTCTCGGTCAGGTGCTCGCCGTGGTCGCTCGCCCGGATCAGCCCGGAGATCAGGTCGTCGCCCAGATCCTCGCGCTTGCGGTGGATCAGTTCGAGCAGATAGGCCCGCATCTTCTTCACGGACCGGGCAACGCCGCCGCGCGGCCCGCCGCCGTGCCGGATCATCATGCCCGCCCAGTCGCGGAAGTCGTCCTGGTCCTCGCGGGGCACGCCGAGCAGGTCGCAGATCGCGTAGATGGGGAGCGGGAAGGCGAACTCGTGGATCAGGTCGGCCTCGCCCTTCTCCACGAACCCGTCGATGAGACGGTCCGTCAGCTCCTGCACCCGCGGCGTGAACTGCGCGATGCGCCGGGGAGTGAACGCTTTGGAGACCAGACGGCGCAGCCGGGTGTGGTCGGGCGGGTCGATGTTGAGCAGGTGCGTCATCAGCTCGGCCTTGCGCTCCCCGGGGATGCCGGTCTTCCCCTTGGCGTGCGCGGGCTCGGCGTGGTGCGCCGGGTTCTTGGACAGCCGGGAGTCTGCGAGGGCCTGCCGGGCGTCCGCGTACCGGGTGACGAGCCATGCCTCGACCCCGCTGGGCAGCGTGGTGCGGTGCACGGGACTGTGCTCGCGCAGCCAGGCGTACGCGGGGTACGGATCGGTGGCGAACTCCCACGTGAAGAGCTCGGGCGCGGGGGCGGACGAGGTGTGGGCGGGGCAGCCGGCGGGTACGGACGCGGCTTCGGCGGGGCTGTCGTTCACTCCCCGACGTTATCCGGTGCCCTCCGCCGTCCGGATCGCGTCCCGGTACGCGCGTCCCGCGGCGCGCAGCGCGGCCTCCGGGTCGACGCCCTCCTCCTGGGCCCGTACGGCGAGGGCGAGGAGGCGGTAGCCGATGTCGTCGCCCTCGGGGAGGGGGACGTCGAGTCCGGCGGTACGGGCCCGGCTCGCGAGCTTCGCGGCGAGCGCGAGGGCGGGCTGGCCGAGCGGTACCCCGTCGGTGACCGACGCACGCTGCTTCTCGATCGCCTTGGTGCGCAGCCAGTGGGCGCGACTGTCCTCCGGGACCTCGGCGGTCTCGTCGCCGAAGACGTGCGGGTGGCGGTGGATCAGCTTCTCGATGAGCGTGCCGGCCACGTCGTCCACGGAGAACGGCTCCTCACCGCTGCCCGGGAGGCCTTCCTCCGCGATGCGCGCGTGGAAGACGACCTGGAGCAGTACGTCCCCCAGCTCCTCGCGCAGTTCCTCGCGGTCGCCGTCCTCGATCGCCTCGACCAGCTCGTACGCCTCCTCGATGGCGTACTTGGCGAGGCCCTTGTGGGTCTTCTGCGAGGTCCACGGGCACTCGACGCGGATGCGGTCCATGACCTGGACGAGGTCGAGGAGCCGGGCGCCCGGCAGGTCGTACGAGCCGGGCAGCAGCTCCAGGTCGGGCATCCGCAGCCGCCCGGAGCCGGCCAGCCGGGCCAGGCCGTCGGTGAGCGGCTGGTTGCCCGCGCCGCCGGTGAGGACGACCACCGTCCGGCCGCCCGCGCAGGCGTCCACGAGCTCCTGGGCGTCGGGGACGCCCGGGGTGACGGTGACGCCGGCCTCGCGCAGATACGGCAGCTGCGGCTGCTCCGGCTCGCCGCAGCGCACCTCGTCGGCGCCGTTCAGCGCCTGCCAGGCGGGCCAGGACAGCAGTCCGGGCGCGACCCGGTGGCTGACGGTGAGCAGGACGATGCGGCCGGGGTCTTCAGCGTTCACGTCACCGAATCTACCCCGGCCGTCGGAGCGGGCTCAGGCCCCGGCCTCGGCGGGCGCCTGGGCGGGCTTGGTGACCTGGGAGATCCACGGGGCCTTGTAGTCGGCCAGCTGGATCTGCTGGTTGTCCCAGGTGCCGTAGCGGGGGTTGACGTCGACGTTCAGCGCCTTGGACGCCTTGGTCAGCGCGTCGCCGATGGCCTTGGTGCCCTCGGGTGTGGACGGGTCGGCGCCGAGGGCCTGGCCGAGCTTCGTGATCTGGATCTGCTCGCGCAGGAAGGAGTCGATCTGGCCCGGGGCGAGCCAGCGCTCCTGGAGGACGGCCTGCCGGAGCCCCTTCTCGCCGTGGTACTGGGCGACGGCCGACTTGCGCATCTGCTGGATCTCCGCGCGGCTCACCGTGACGCCCGCGTCCGCCGCGGCCCGGTCCAGGACGCGGTCCAGGATCAGCCCGTGGAGTTTGGCGCGGGCGAGCTGGCCGGACTGGTCGGTGAGCTGGGCGGACTGGGCGGAGGAGCCCTGCGCCTCGCGCACGTCGGCCACCTGAGCCTGCACGGTGGACACCGTGATCCGGTCACCGCCCACGACGGCCGCGGCGCCGGGGTGGGCCTGGCTGCCGCAGGCGGTGAGGAGCGGCGCTGCGGCGAGGAGCGCGGCGGAGACGGTGAGCGCGGTGCGACGGCGGCGGTGCAAAGGAGCCTCCCGAGGAGATTGTGCGGCGGTGCACAAAGCCTTGCGGTGATCGATGTTAGGGAGTGGAACCGGTCCGGGCCACTGATTCGACCAACGATTCGGGAGGAGTTGGAGATGCGGGCCGCCCCGCTTCAGGCGGTGGCTCCCGCGACGGGGACGAGTCCGGCCACGGCGTCCAGGCCGTTGTTCCTGACCAGGGCGGGGAAGAAGAGGCGCAGCGCGCTGCCCGTGGACTCGTCGACCAGGTCGAAGGACTTCTTCACGACCCGGTTCTTGATCTCGGTGCGCCTGAGGCCCTGGAGGGTGAGCGTCGTCAGGTGCCGGTCCGGCTTGGCGAAGGCCGGGTTGGCGACGAAGAGGAAGAGCCGCTCGCGGCTGGCCGCCAGGTACATCGGCTGGGGGGACGCCGCCGCGATCATCGTTCCGCCGCTCAGCACCGCCGAGGCGACGCCCATCGCCAGGTTCCGCTTGACCGAGACCTCGCTCAGGTTCACCAGGGACATCGCCACGACCTGCTCACCGGGCTCCAGCATCGGCGTAACGGCCTTCAGCAGAGCCCGGCTTCTTCTACCGTTCACGACATCCCTCGGTGATTCGTGCGATCCAAGCCGCGCGAGGGCGGTCCCCCCGCGTGCAGGGACATTGTGTCCTACCCGCCCCGGCCTCCCGACCGCCGTCTCAGCCCACCGGTTCGGGCCGCTTACGGGGCGGCGCGTCCGGCCGCAGCATGATCGTGCGTGAGACCACGAACGTGAGGGGGATGGCGGCCGCGGCGGCCGCCGGCGGGGCGTAGCGGTCGCTGAATCCGGCCAGGTCGACCAGGAGGTAGACGCCGCCGGTGGTGATGACGAAGTTGGCCGCGTTGGTGAGGGGGAAGAGCAGGAACTTCCGCCAGGTGGGCCGGGTGCGGTACGTGAAGTACGAGTTCAGGAAGAACGAGCCGATCATGCTGAGCACGAAGGCGAGTACGTGGGCGGCGATGTACGGCAGCCGGTGCAGCAGGAGCAGGTAGAGGCCGTAGTACGTGCCGGTGTTCACCGCGCCCACGAGGGCGAAGCGTGCGATCTGCGCGGTGAGCTTCATCGGCGTACGAACTCCCGCGGCTCCGGTTCGGCGGCTTCGCGGGTCCGGGCGTTGGTGGCCTTGACCAGGAAGTGCGGGCGGCGCTTGACCTCGTAGTAGATGCGGCCGACGTATTCGCCGACGACCCCGGCGAGCACCATCTGGACGCCGGCGAGTGCGGTGACGACGACGAGCAGGGTGACGTAGCCGGGGGTGTCGACGCCCTTCACGAGGGCGACGCCGACGATCCAGGCGGCGTAGGCGAGGGCGACGGAGGTCAGGAGCAGGCCGAGGTAGAGGGCGGCGCGCAGGGGCTTGTTGTTGAAGGAGAGCAGCCCGTCCAGGCCGTAGTTGAGGAGCTTGCCGAAGGTCCAGGCGGAGCGGCCCTGTTCCCGTACGGCGTTCTCGTAGCTGAACGTCGTGGTGGGGAAGCCGACCCAGGCGAAGAGGCCCTTGGAGAAGCGGTTGTACTCGGTGAGCGAGAGCACGGCGTCGGCCGCGCGGCGGGACAGGAGGCGGAAGTCTCCGACACCGTCGACGAGTTCGACGTCCACGAGGCGGTTGATCAGCCGGTAGTAGGCGCGGGCGGTGAGGGTGCGGGTGACGCGGTCGCCGGCGCGGGTGCGGCGGGCGATGACCTGGTCGTATCCCCGGGCGTGCTCCTGGAGCATGCGGCCGACCAGCTCCGGCGGGTGCTGGAGGTCGGCGTCCATCAGGACGACGGCGTCCCCCTCCGCGTGCTGGAGACCGGCCAGCATGGCGGCCTCCTTGCCGAAGTTGCGGCTGAAGGAGACGTAGCGGACGCGCGCGTCGGCGGTGGCCAGCTCCTGGATGAGGGGCAGGGTCCGGTCGGCGCTTCCGTCATCGATGTAGACGACCTCGAACGCGTGCCCGAGACGGGACATTTCGTCCGTGACGCGTTCATGGAAGCGTTCGAGGATCTCTTCCTCGTTGAAACAAGGCACCACCAGCGAGATCAGCACCCATGTACATCAACCGGTCAATGTGTCGCCTTCCGGAGCCCGGTGTGGCCGGTGGGCGGCCATCGGGTGAACGGCCCCGGACGCGTTCCCCGGAGCACGTTTCCTCAACCGCCCCGGACCTCCATCTGGCGCTCCAGCCGGCGGCGCAGTTCGACGGGCAGCGGGTGGTGCGGGCCGTAGGCGCGCTCGGTGTCGTACAGCAGGGACTGGAGCTGGGCGCGCGCGTTCGCGTGGTCGCCGAGGGCGAGCAGCAGCTGTCCGATGCGGTGGCGGATCTCGTACGAGCGTGCCGGGTCGTTGCCCGTGGCGTACTGGTTCTCGTAGTACGGCAGCACGGCGCGGTACTCCGCGAGCGCGGCGGCGGCTTCGCCGAGCTGTTCCAGGCACTGGGCGACGTCGCAGCGGTAGCCGAGGGTCTGCGGGTCGGCGGGGCCGGCCTCGGCGGCCCGGTCGTCGGCGAGCCGGCGCAGTTCGGGCAGGGCGCGGCGGTACTGGCCGTCGTCCATGAGGGTGGCCGCGTACTGCTTGCGCAGGATGCGGACGACCGGGGAGCCGGATCCGTGCTGTTCGGCGGCGACCGGGAGGAGCCCGCCGAGCATGTCCACGGCCTGGGTGATGCGCCCCTCGCCGAGGAGCCGCTTGACCTCGTCCACGGCGGCGGCGACGTCCGTCCGGGCCGGCGGGGCGGCGGGCATGGCCGGTGGCGGGACCGTGGCGCGGTCGGGCCAGGGGGCGTGCGGGCGCAGGAAGGGGCGGGTGGGGTCGAGCGGCCCGGCGGGCGGCCGGGAGCCGCGTGCGGGCAGCAGCGGGGCGAGGTGCTCGTACACCTCCTGGGCGCCGGCCGGGCGGTGCTGCGGGTCCTTGGCGAGCAGCCGCAGCACGAGCGTTTCGAGCGCCTCGGGGATGTCGGGCCGGATCTGCCGGACGGGCAGCGGCGGTTCGTACAGGTGCCGGTGCAGCACGCCGAGGGCGGTGGACCCGGCGAACGGCACATCGCCGCTGAGGAGTTCGTGCAGGAGGACACCGAGGGCGTAGAGGTCGGTGTACGGGCCGACCGCGCCGCCCATGGCCTGCTCGGGGGCCATGTAGGCCGGGGAGCCGATGGGCGAGCCGGTGTGCGTGAGGCGGGTGGTGTCGGTGTCGAGGACGGACGCGACGCCGAGGTCGAGGACGAGCACGGTGCCGTCCGGACGGACCATCACGTTGCGGGGCTTGAGGTCGCGGTGGACGATCGGCACGGCGTGCACGGCGCTGAGGACGGCGCACAGCTGCGCGGCCACCGCGACGGCCCAGGGCCAGGGGTAGGGGTCGTGCTCGGCGAGGTGGTCGCCGAGGTCGGCGCCCTCCACGTACTGCATGACGAGGAAGAGGTCGTCGCCGTCGCTGCCGGCGTCGTGCACGGTGACCAGGCCGGGGTGGTCCACCTGTGCGGTGACCCGGCACTCGCGGACGAAGCGGCGGCGAAGCTCGTCGGCGGCCTCGCCGCCGATGGGTCCGGTGACCCGGTCGGGGCGCAGCAGCTTGACCGCGACCCGGCGGTCGAGGCGCTGGTCGTACGCCGTCCAGACCTGGCCCATGCCGCCCTGGCCGAGGATCGTCGCCAGCTCGTACCGCCCGCCGATGAGGCGACCGCTCACCGGCCCTCCTCCTTGCGGAGGTAGTCGCTCAGCTCGTCCAGTTCGGCGCGGACCTGGTCGATGCGCTGGGGCGGGGCGGGGCGGGCGTCCTCGGGCTGGGGGCAGCGCGTGAGGGGAAGCGGGTAGGGCTGCTGCCGGTCGGGGTGCGGCGGGTAGGGCTGCGGCTGTCCGTACGGCGGCGTGGGCACGGTGGTCACGTACGGGTAGCCGGACCCGGGCTGCGGGAAGCCGGCGGTCTTGCCCCTCAGCCGCGCGTAGAAACGTACGTCGGCGACGAGGTAGTACACGCAGGCACCCGCCAGCACCAGGAGCAGCAGGGGTATGAGCACGTAGTCGATGCCGTGCGCCTCCACGTTCGGTTCGTCCCTGCCGAGGATGGGCAGCAGCACGCAGACGAACACGAAGCCGGCACCGGCGGTCCACCAGTCGAGGGCCCGGCGGCGGACGAACGCCAGCCTGAGCAGCGGGGCCCACAGGAGCAGTCCGAGGGAGCAGACGGCGAGCACGGGGAACAGCACGCGCATGGAGACGATCCAGGCCCTGCCGGGGACTCGGCGCGGCGCCGTGGGCGGAAGACCCGGGGCGTACATGGCTGCTCCTGGATTGCCTGGTCGTGATACGTCCGCGCGCACACGGGCGTGCGTGCGGATCCGAGCGTAAGGGGCGACACCGACAGAGGGCCCGGGGTTGTGCGGAACCGTTGTGGTTCCGGTCACTCCGGCGTGACCGTACCGTCCGTCAGGCCGTCGTAGAGGCCCTGGACGAGCTGTCCGCCGAGCCGCCCCGCGAGGCGCAGCGCGTCCTCGAACGCGGCGAGCGCGCGGAACCGTTCGCCGTAGCGCCGCTGCTCGGCCAGGGGCAGGCGCGGCAGTTGGAGGCGGCGGGCGTCGAGCCGGGTCGCGGTGGAGGCGTGGCTGCTGGCCTGCCGGTTGTTGGTGGTGCCGCGCAGGAAGCCGGCGAGGAACCAGGGGTCGAGCACGGTCGGGTCGGGGCGCAGCAGCTGGAGGTTGCGGCCGAGCGCGGCGCCCTCGGTGGCCTCGTCCACGACCCGGACGACGGTGACACCGCCGAGCACGGGCACGACGACGTCGCCGGCCGCGACGAGGACGGGCTCCTCGGGGGTGCCGCCGGCGGCCGTGGTGCCGGAGGGCGGGGTGCCGCCGAGGACGTCGTGCTCGGTGAGGACGGGGCCGGTCCCGGTGCCCGCGCCGCCGTGGCGGAGCTGGAGGGCGCCCGCCCGGGCGAGTTCGCCGATGGTGGTGAGCGGGCGGTGCGCGGGTGCGGTGGGGGCGGGGGGCGGCGGAGTGAGGCTCGTGGCGAGTTCCAGGGTCCTGGTCAGCCGTTCCCTCACGCCGGCCAGCTCGGCGGGTCCGCCGGTGGCGGCGGGGGACGGGAGGTGGCGGGCGGGGGCGAGATCGACGTCGTCGTCGAGGAGTTCGATGACGGGGACGGTGCGGGAGGCGGCGCCGGGGGGTGTGCCGCGCTGTTCGCCCTCTGCGGTCCTGCGTCGGTCGCCCGGGGTGCCTGGGCCGTCGTACGTGTGCCAGGCGTCGAGCACGGCGTGGCGCAGGGCCGGCCAGTCGAGGCGGCCCCGGCCGCCGCCGGTGGTCTGCTCGGCGGGCTCGGCGGTGTCGATCAGCAGCAGTTCGGGGTGGGGCCGCGGCTCGGCGCCGGGCCTGCGCAGCACCCACAGGTGGAGCGGGACGCCGTACGGGGGTGCGGCACCGGCCGGGAGCGCGATGACGGCGCGCAGGGCGCCCCGGCGCAGGAGGTCGGCGCGGACGCGGCGGCCGGAGCGGCGGGAGGCGGCGGCGGGCGGCATCAGCAGGACGGCGGTGCCGCCGTCGCGCAGCCGGGCCAGGGCGTGCTGCACCCAGGCGAGTTCGGACTCGGTGCGGGCGGGGAAGCCGTACTCCCAGCGGGGGTCGTAGGCGAGTTCGTCGTGGCCCCAGTTGCGCTCGTTGAACGGCGGGTGGCAGAGCACCGCGTCGGCGGCCAGGCCCGGGAAGGCGTCGGTGCGCAGGGTGTCCCCGGTGCGCACGTCGATCGTGCGTCCGGCGGGGGCGGGGCGCAGGGCGAGGCGGAGCGCGGTGACGGCGGCGAGGCCGGGGTCGCTCTCCTGGGCGTGGAGGGCGGTGGGGGCGGCGCTTCCCGGGGCGTCCGGCGCGCCGAGGGCCGCGGTGAGCAGTGCGCCGGTCCCCGCCGCCGGGTCGAGCACCGTGCGCACGCCGGGGCCGGCCAGCTCCGCCATCAGTTCGGCGAGGCCGGGCGGGGTCAGCGTGTACTGGCGCGGGTTGGCGTCGAGCTGACGGCCGAGCAGGAACTCGTACGCCTCCCGGACGCCGGTCTCGGCGGCCAGCTCGGCGGCGCCGCGCAGCAGCGGCACGGACGGGAGCAGTTCGGCGCGGTCCGGGGTGCGGACGGCGCGCCCGTTCCCGGCGGGTCCGAAGCGGGCGGCGAGGGCGTCGTCCAGCGCGAGGGAGAGCACGCCGGCCATCCGTTCGTCGGACACACCGGTGATCTCCCGCCAGGCGGCGGGGCTGCGGTTCACCAGGAGCAGGGCGCAGCCGGTGTGGACGAGGGCGGTGACGGGGCCCGCCGGGTGGCCGGCCAGCTGCTGCCAGACGCGTTCGCGGAGGGGGACCTCGACCAGCTTGCCCTGGTCGCGCAGCCACCGCTCGACCTCGGGCAGGGCGAAGGACGGGCTGGTCTCGGTGCCGCCCACGGGCTGGGGGAAGTCGGCGTGCCGGCGGCGCCAGTTGCTGACGGCGGCGCGTCCCACGCCCGCCAGGCGGGCGATCCCGGCGGCGGTCACCTCTGTCGCGTTCTCCGGCACGTGCTGTCTCCCTGTGCTGTACCGCCGGCGGCGGGTCGGCCGCACATCTGGGGCCTGTGGGGCGAGCATACCGACCCGTGCACGGCGCTCCATCGGTCACTGATTCACAGCGTGCACGAATCCGTCTCGCGTGAACAGTGTTGACTCGGTTCACAGATGATGCTGTGATTGACCCGTCGCTGAACGAGCGACGACAGGTGGATCCGCTCACCACTCATCCCGTACTTGCCGAAGGGCACAGCCATGTCCCAGTTCACGCAGCCGCCGCAGTCCCCGCAGTCCCCGCAGTCCCAGCCGCAGCAGCCGTACGGCCCCGCTCACGCACCCGGCCTGCGCCCCGCGCGAAACGGGCTGGGCATCGCCGCACTGATCCTCGGGCTCGTCGGCGCGGTGTCCGGCCTCATCCCGTTCCTCTTCTGGCTGGCGGGCATCCTCGGGACGATCGCGCTGATCCTGGGGCTCGTCGGACGGGGCCGCGCCAAGAGGGGGGAGGCGACGAACAAGAACATGGCCACGTTCGGCACCGTCCTCGCCCTGATCGCGCTGATCATGTCGGTGGTCGGCGCGGTGATCACCTTCAAGGCGGTGGACGACGCGGTGGACGACCTCAACAAGGCGGTGTCGGAGACGACGGCCTCCGCGAAGCCGAAGGCGGGCAAGGGCTCCGGCAAGGGCGAGGAGAAGGGGAAGTCCGGCGACAAGGCCGGCAAGGAGGAGAAGCCCACCGGCGAGGCGCTGGAGGCCGGCGACGCGGCCGTGTACGACGACGACCTCACGGTCACGGTCGGCGACGCGGCGAAGTACTCCCCGAGCGAGTACGCGGTCGGCCACACCAAGGGCAACAAGGCGTACCGCGTCCCCGTCGTCATCGAGAACGCGGGCAAGGAGAAGTTCGACTCCGCGCTGGTCACCGTCGAGGCCCGGGCCGGCGAGGACGGGGTGGACGCGGAGCAGATCTTCGACGACAAGGTCGGCGAGGGCTTCAGCGGCACGATCCTGCCCGGCAAGAAGGTCACGGTGCTCTACGCGTTCGACGCACCGGCCGACGTGAAGAACCTGACCATCGAGGTCAACCCCGACTTCTCGTACGACTCGACGCAGTGGGACCTGAAGCTCTGACCCGCGCGGCGCGCCCGGCACCCGTGGAACCCGCCCCCAGGGCGGGTTTTCCGCGTCCGCTCAGCCCTGCCGCTCCCCCGGCCAGGCGGCCAGCGCCAGTTCGGCGATCTCGGCCAGCTCCTCCGGGCCCGCCCCGTCGCAGGAGCGCTGGGACATGCCCTGGACGACCGTGGCGAAGTACCCGGCGAGGACCCGGGGGTCCACCCGCTCCGGCAGTTCGCCCGTGCGCTGCGCGTCCCGCAGCCGCGCCTCCCACGCCTCGATGTTGCCGTTGCGCACCTCTCGCAGCCGAGCGCCCACCCCGGCGTCCTGCGGGGCGACGTTGACGGCCGCCGTGATCACCATGCAGCCCGCCGGGTGCGAGGGGTCGGCGTAGATCCGGGCCGCCTCCCGCAGGATGCGCGCGAACGCGCGGTAGGCGGTGGGCTCCTGTTCCAGGGCGTCGCCCATGAAGCTCCCGCCCGGCGTCCTTCCGTACGCGGCGACCGCCTCCTCGAACAGCGACCGCTTGTCGCCGAACGCGGCGTAGAGGCTCGCGGGCCGGATGCCCATCGCCTCCGTCAGCTCACCGATCGAGGTCGCCCCGTAGCCCCGCTCCCAGAACAGCCGGACGGCCGCCGCGAGCGCGGCGTCCCGGTCGAAGGAGCGCGGCCGTCCGCGCGCCGCACCTGTCTCACCCATGCCCCACATTCTAGAGCGCCCACTCAAGAAGTCGTGCTACGTTCTTTCTGGAACGATCACTCAACAAATTGCTGAGGGGAACAGCCATGTCCGCACACGCACTTGAGGGCAAGGTCGCACTGGTCACCGGCGGCAGCCGGGGCATCGGCAGAGGCATCGCGGAACGGCTGGGGCGGGACGGGGCCGTCGTCGCCGTCGCCTACGCCCGGGACGCGGCAGCGGCCGACGAGGTCGTGGAGGTCATCCGGAAGAACGGCGGCACCGCGTTCGCCCTCCGCGCCGAGCTGGGCGCCCATGGCGACGCGGCCGCACTGTGGGAGGCGTTCGACGAGCGGATCACCGCGCACGCGCCCGGCGGCGGCGTTGACATCATCGTGAACAACGCGGGCGCCGGGCTCTACTCGGAGTTGTCCTCGCTCACCGAGGAGGCGTTCGACGCGGTGTTCGCCGTCAACGTGCGGGCGCCGTTCTTCATCGTCCGCCACGGGCTCGACCGGCTGCGCGACGGCGGCCGGGTCATCAACATATCCAGCGGCGCGGCCCGGATCGCGATGCCGGACATCATCGCCTACAGCGCGACGAAGGGCGCCCTGGACAACTTCACGCGCACCCTCGCCAAGGAGCTGGGCCCGCGCAACATCACGGTCAACTCGGTGGCCCCCGGCATCATCGACACCGACATCAACGCGGACTGGCTGCGCGGCGACGCCGAGGCCCAGGCCCGGTCCGCGTCGCTGGCAGCCCTGGGCCGGGTCGGACAGGCGGAGGACGTCGCGGACATCGTGGCGTTCCTCGCCTCGGACGACTCCCGCTGGGTGACGGGCACGGTGATCGACGCCACGGGGGGCTCGGGGCTCTGAGGAGAGCGCGGCCGCGGGGCGGCGGACCGGGCCGGCCGCCCCACGCGACTACTGCCGCGTCAGCCGCCGCACTGCTTCAGCATCATGTCCTTGTCGGCGCGCGTCACCGGCAGGTCGTACTTCAGCGAGACCTGCGCGAAGCGGAGCACGTACGCACAGCGGATCGGCTTGTACGGGGGGAGCCAGGTCGCCGGGCCCGCGTCGCGCTTGGCGTTGTTGGCCGGGCCGTCCACGGGGATGAGGTTGAGCGGGTCGTTGGCGATCTGCTGCCGCTTGGCCTCGTTCCAGTGGGCGGCGCCCATCTGCCAGTCGTACGACAGCGGCATGACGTGGTCGATCTGCACCTTGGTCGCCTGCTGCTTGCGCCACTCGATGGTCTTGCCGGTGTACGGGTCCTTGAGGGTCATGGAGACGACCACGCACTTCGAGCCGGAGCGCAGCTCGACGTCCTTGCCGTCGCGGGCGAGCAGGTCGTTACGGGTGTCGCAACCGTTGTGGGACAGGGGGACGTCGTCCACCGAGTCCTTCCACGCGTACCCGAACTCGTCCCGCTCGTAACCGGTCTTGGGGCCGCGCCCCTTGGTGGCGACCTTCTCGATGACCTTCCGCGCCGCCGCCCGGTCCTTGTCGGAGGTGAGGGGCGCGAGGCCGGGCTTCGTACCGTCGTCGTTCGTCAGCGGGCTGGCACCGAAGCCGGTGACGGACTGGCCGCCGCCGTCCGCGCCGCCGCCGGTGGTGTCGATGTCCTTGGGCAGTTGATCGGGGTCGCAGCCGCTCAGCGCCAGCACGGCCGTGGCGGCCAGGGCGGGCGCCACCACTCGACACACGCGGGGAGATATCACTCGTAGCCGTCCTGACGGTGAGAAAGCCGAACCAACCAGGGAATTCTATGAATGCCTTCCCCGCGAGGAGGATTTCATGGCTGCGACCCGTTCCCCTGTGCGGGCCGGGTCACCCGCCCTCATACCTTCCCGATGCCCAACGTGTTCTCCGACGGCAGCAGCCCCGACCCGATCGCCGCCACCCACAGCGGCCCCAGCAGTTCCGCGAGCCGTTCCCGCTCCTCCGGCACGAGCACCCGCCACGGCCCCGCCGCCGCCTCGTCCGTACGCCGCTCCACCTCCGCCCGCAGCGCCCGGCCCGCCTCGGTCGCCGTGCCGTCACCGGCCACCAGCCCCCGCTTCTCCAGCCGTTCGAGCGCCGCCCGCCACTTCTCGTCGCCCCAGCCCCGGCTGCCGAAGACCTCCGGCCGGGCCGCCCCGATCGCCGCGAAGGACACCAGCGCCTCGACCGGGTCCAGCTCCGCGTGCGCCAGCGCCGCGAGGTGACCGTCGCCCCGGTGTTCGCGCAGGACCGTCGCCGCGTGCCAGACCGCGAGGTGCGGTTCGCCCGGCACGGGCAGCGCGGCGTTCGCGGCGGCGAGCGGCCGGTCCGCCGTGTCGGCGGCCTCCACCACGCGCCGCAGCAGCGCGGCGGCCTCGGCCGTCCCCGGCGCGGCGACCGCCTCGCCCAGCAACTTCCGGTACGCACGGTCCACGGCCCGGCCCCGCGCGGCGAGCACCGCGTCCGGCGAGGCGACCGACCAGACGGCGGGGACGTGCACGCCGACCATGCGCGGGCTGAAGCTGTAGAACGTCTCGGCGACCAGGTCCGCCCCCGCATCGCCCAGCGGCGCCGCGCGCCAGGCGAAGTAGCTCGGCCACCGCTCGTCGACGGCGTACCCGAGGGCGGCGGCCTCCTCGAACGCCTCCGGCGCGTAGTACAGGACGGCGTGCACCGGCTCCAGCAGGTGCCACAGCTGCCGTACGCGACCCAGCTCATCGGACATGACCACACCCTCCGCCGCGCACCGGCCATCTAGCCGGTGCCTAGATCCCAAGAGTGCGCGCCGACCGCGAACTTGTCAACGCCTAGATCCCGCGTAACCTGCTGTCCATGACCAGCGACCGCGCCTACCACCACGGCGACCTGCGGCGGGCCGTCCTCACGGCCGCCCTCGACGTCATCCGCACCGAGGGACCCGCCGCGCTCAGCCTGCGCGACCTCGCCCGCCGGGCCGGCGTCTCCCACGCCGCGCCCGCCCACCACTTCAAGGACCGCACGGGCCTGCTCACCGCGATCGCCGCCGAGGGCTACGCCCTGTTCGCGGACGCCCTGGCCGGGGCGCCGGACCTCCGGGAGCGGGGCGTGGCGTACGTACGGTTCTCGAGGGAGCACCCGGCCCACTTCCAGGTGATGTTCCAGCCGGACCTGTACCGCACGGACGACCCGGACCTCCTCGCCGCGAAGGACCGCGCCACGGCGGAACTGCGCGCGGGCGTCGCCACCCTGCCCCCCACCGACGACCCCCGCCTCTCCGGCATCGCCGCCTGGTCCCTGGCCCACGGCTTCGCCACGCTGCTCCTCAGCGGCAACCTGGACGGCGCGGTGGGGGGCCGCGACCCGGAGGAGGTGTTCCGCCTCCTCGGCCGACTGCTGCTCGCGGAGGGCCCCGGGGCGGCCGGATGACACGATGAGGGCCCCGACGCCACCCCGGAGGACGGATGCGCGACAGGATCGACACGCCCCGGCTGCTCCTCCGGCGCTTCCGGCCGGACGACGCCCCCGCCCTGCACGAGCTGTTCGGGGATCCGGAGACCCACACCATCGGAACCGGCCCCGTCGCCTCGCTCGCCCGCACCGAGGAGTGGATCGCCCGCCGGACCGCGTTCCACGCCGAGACCGGGCTCGTCTGGTACGGGGCGTGGCTGCGGGACGGCGGCCCGCTGGTGGGGAACTGCGGGATCTTCGCGGGCCGGACCGGCCGCGCCGGACCGGAGATCGGCTACGAGATCCGCCGCTCGCACCAGGGCCGGGGGCTCGCCGGTGAGGCCGCCCGCGCGGTGCTGGCGGAGTGCGACGCCGCCGGGATCGCGCGTGTCTGGGCCACGGTGCGCCCGCACAACGCCGCCTCGCTGAAGGTCTTGAGCCGCCTCGGCATGGCACACGCCCACACCCGCACCGACGAGCGCGGCGAGCTGCTGTACCTGTCCCGCCGGGCCGGGTGCTTCACTCCGGGCGGGAACTGACCTCGTACGCCCCCACGTCCGACTCTCCCAGCGACCGGATGCGCGGAATCGGGGACGGCAGGAGCCAGAGCAGGGAGAGGCAGCCGCCCACCGCTGCCGTCAGGAGCGTGGGGCGCAGGCCGAGGAGGGTGGCCAGGGCGCCTCCGGCCACCGCGCCCACCGGGCGTACGCCGTAGTTGACCGTGCCGAAGGCGCCCGCCACCCGGCTGCGCATCCCGTCCGGGATCACCGCCGTCTGGAGGGAGTTGAGGTTGACGTCGAACAGCATGACGCCGAAGCCCGAGAGGAACTCCGCCCCGGCCAGCGCGGTGGCGCGGAGCCAGAGCGGGCCGTTCGCGGCGGCGGCGAGGGCGATCGGGGCGGGGAAGAGGACGGCCCCCACGAGGATGCCCCGGCCCACGCCCAGGCGGCGGGAGAGCGCCGGGGCACACACCGCGCCGAGCAGCGCACCGGACGCACCGAGGCCCAGGGCGAGGCCGATCGCGCCGGCCGACAGGCCGAGGTCGCGCGTCGCGAACAAAACGAGCAGGCCGCTGCCGCCGACGAAGGTGAAGAAGTTGACCGTCGTCGCGCAGCCCAGGGACGCCCGCAGCACCGGGTGGCGCGCCACGAACGCCAGGCCCTCGCGGGCGCCGCGCAGCAGCGGGGGCGCCGCCGGGCCGGTGACGGGCGGCTCCTCGACCGGGATGCGGCCGATCAGCGCCGCCGACGCCAGGAACGACAGCGCGTCCACCACGATCGCGACGGGCGCGGTCAGCGCCTGGACCAGCGCGCCGCCGAGCGCGGGGCCGGCCACGTAGGAGGCCGAACGGCTGGTGCTGATCCTGCTGTTGGCGTCCACGTACGACGCCCTCGGCACGAGCTGTACGAAGAACGGCGGGTACGCCATGTTGAACAGCAGCCCGCCCGCGCCCGCCAGGACCGCCACCACGTACAGCTGGGTCAGCGTCACCGATCCCAGGAGGTACGCGGCCGGCAGGCTCAGCAGGACCGCCGCGCGCAGGATGTCGGCCAGGACCATCAGACGGCGTTTGCGGGGGCGCCGGTCCACCCACGCACCCACGAATATCCCGAGCAGGTTGGGCGCCCAGACGAGGGCGGTCAGCCAGGCGACCTGGTTGGCGGAGGCGCCCAGGGTGCTGACGGCGATCAGCGGCAGGGCCAGTTCGGTGATCCGGTCGCCGAACTGGGAGACGGTGTTCCCCGCCCAGAAGCGGGTGAACCGCCGGTCCCGCCCTAACGACGGCGCGTTCGCGGACGGGGATGCCTCGGCGGACGCACCGGATTCGGTGGTCACGAGGCCGGCCCCTCTTCGGTCCCGCTCTCCGGCAGCGCGTACCGCAGCAGCGCCACGCCCCGGCTTCCCTCGGGGCGGTCCGCCGCGTCGCGGGTGACGTACGGGGCGAGCACCCGCTCGATCCCGTCCTCGATCGCGGCGAGTTCCTCGTCGGTCACCGTGACCCGGGTGTGGGCCAGACCGGCGGCCGCGCGCCACTTCGGGTCGAGGCCGGGCTCGACCTCGGCGGCCCAGCGGGCCGGGAGGTCCGCGGTGCGCAGGAACATCTGGCGCGACAGTTCCCGCGCGGCCGAGTGGCCCTCGCCGTCCGCCGGGTCCTGCGGCGCCTCGAAGCGGAAGCCGCGCGCGACCGCCTCCCAGCGGCGGCTGCGGCGGTCGGGGCCGGGGGCGCTGTCGCGGACCAGGCCGAACGTCGCGAGGTGGCGCAGGTGCCAGCTGGTCACCGAGGGGGTCGCCCCGACGTCCGGCGCCAGCTCGGTGGCGGTCGCCGGTCCGTCCCGGCCCAGCCGTTCGAGGATCGCCAGGCGCACCGGGTGCGCCAGGGCGCGCATCGTCTGCGGGTCGGTGATGTCGAGGTCGCCCATGCGGTTGCTGGAGTCCATGACGTGAGAGTATCCTCTCACATATTGTGAGAGTCAACTCTCACACATGGACTCCAGCAGCCTTCCGGGGTTCTACGACCCGAGGATCGTCGTCAGGAACTCCCCCGTCCACGCCAGCAGTTCGCGTCCCACCACCGGCTTGCCGCCGATCTTGCCCGTCGTCGGGCGCGGGACCAGGATCTGGTGGACCGCCGGCTTGATGACCGTCTTCGGGTACAGCCGCTTCAGGCGCAGCTCCTGCGACTCGCGCAGTTCCACCGGTGCGAAGCGGATGTTCGGGCCCTGGAGCACGATGTCGCCGACTCCGCAGGCGCGCGCCAGCATGCGCAGGCCCGCCACCAGGAGGAGGTTCTCGACCGGCTCGGGGAGCTTGCCGTAGCGGTCGGTCAGCTCCTCGCGGACCGCCTTGATGTCGTCCTCCGAGGACGCCGAGGCGATCGAGCGGTACGCCTGGAGGCGCAGCCGCTCGCCGGGGGCGTAGTCGTGCGGGACGTGCGCGTCGACCGGGAGCTCGATCTTGACCTCCAGCGGCGGCTCCTCCTCCACGCCGCCCTCCAGGGACGCCCGGTAGTCCGCGACCGCCTCGCCCACCATGCGTACGTACAGGTCGAAGCCGACGCCCGCGATGTGGCCGGACTGCTCGCCGCCGAGGAGGTTGCCCGCGCCCCGGATCTCCAGGTCCTTCATGGCCACGTACATGCCGGCGCCCATCTCGGTGTGCTGGGCGATCGTCGCCAGGCGCTCGTGGGCGGTCTCGGTGAGCGGTTTCTCCGGCGGGTAGAGGAAGTACGCGTAACCCCGGTCGCGGCCACGGCCGACGCGGCCGCGCAGCTGGTGGAGCTGGGAGAGGCCGAAGTTGTCGCCGCGCTCCACGATCAGGGTGTTCGCGTTGGAGATGTCGATGCCGGACTCCACGATCGTCGTGGAGACCAGCACGTCGAACTTCTTCTCCCAGAAGTCCACCACGACCTGTTCCAGGGCCTGTTCGGACATCTGGCCGTGCGCCGTGGCGATCCGCGCCTCGGGCACGATCTCGCGCAGCCGCGCCGCCGCCCGGTCGATCGACTCGACCCGGTTGTGGATGTAGAACGCCTGGCCCTCGCGCAGCAGTTCACGCCGGATCGCGGCGCCGATCTGCTTCTCCTCGTACGGCCCGACGAAAGTCAGGACGGGGTGGCGCTCCTCGGGCGGGGTGGTGATGGTGGACATCTCGCGGATGCCGGTGACCGCCATTTCGAGCGTACGGGGGATGGGCGTCGCGGACATGGTCAGCACGTCCACGTTGGCGCGGAGCTTCTTCAGCTGCTCCTTGTGCTCGACGCCGAACCGCTGCTCCTCGTCCACGATGACGAGACCCAGGTCCTTGAACTTCGTCTCCGAGGAGAACAGGCGGTGGGTGCCGATGACCAGGTCCACGGAGCCGTCCTTCAGCCCGGCGAGGGTCGCCTTGGACTCGGACTCGGACTGGAAGCGGCTCAGCGCGCGTACGTTGACGGGGAACTGGGAATAGCGCTCGGTGAACGTGCCGTAGTGCTGCTGCACGAGCAGCGTGGTGGGGACGAGGACGGCGACCTGCTTCCCGTCCTGTACCGCCTTGAACGCGGCGCGGACCGCGATCTCCGTCTTGCCGTACCCCACGTCGCCGCAGATCAACCGGTCCATCGGGACCGACTTCTCCATGTCCTCCTTCACCTCGGCGATCGTCGTCAGCTGGTCGGGCGTCTCCGCGTACGGGAAAGCGTCCTCCAGCTCGCGCTGCCAGGGGGTGTCCGGGCCGAAGGTGTGGCCGGGGGCCGCCATCCGGGCCGAGTACAGCTTGATCAGGTCGGCGGCGATCTCCTTGACGGCCTTCTTGGCGCGCGCCTTCGTCTTCGTCCAGTCCGCGCCGCCGAGCCGGTGCAGGGTCGGGGCCTCGCCGCCGACGTACTTGGTGACCTGCTCCAGCTGGTCGGTCGGGATGTACAGCCGGTCGCCGGGCTGCCCGCGCTTGGCGGGCGCGTACTCGACCAGCAGGTACTCGCGCGTCGCGCCCTGCACCGTGCGCTGCACCATCTCGATGTAGCGGCCCACCCCGTGCTGCTCGTGCACGATGTAGTCGCCGGTCTCCAGCGTCAGCGGGTCGATCGTCTTGCGCCGCCGGACCGGCATCCGGCCCAGGTCCTTGGTGGCGGTGCGCTGCCCGGTGAGGTCCGTCTCCGTGAGCACGGCGAGCTTCAGGCCGGGGTGGACGAAGCCGTGGTCGATGGCCCCGCACGAGACGTGGACCACGGACGGGGTGATCTCCTCCAGGTCCGGGTCGAGCCGTGCCGCGATGCCCTCGCCGCCCAGCATCTCGACGGTACGGGAGGCGAGCCCCTGGCCCTCCGTGACGTACACCGTGCGCCAGCCGTCGGCCAGCCGGCCCTTGGTGTCGGCGAACGCCCGCGCGGTGTCGCCCCGGTACGTCTCGGGGGCCTGCATCCCGAGCGCCAGCGTGTCCGCGTCCAGCTCGGCGTCGGCGGCGAACGGGGAGATCGACCACCACATCATGTCCAGTTCACGGGCCCGCTCGCGCACGTCCGCGATACCCCGCAGCGAGGCCGCGCCGACGTCGATCGGGGCCTCGCCGCCGCCCGCCGAGGCCGCCCAGGACGCCTGGAGGAACTCCTGGCTGGTCGCGACCAGGTCCGCGGCCCGGGTCCGGACCCGCTCGGGGTCGCAGACGACGGCCATCGCACCCTTGGGCAGCACGTCGAGCAGCAGCTCCATGTCGTCCACGAGGACCGGCGCCAGGGATTCCATGCCCTCCACCGCGATGCCCTCGGCGATCTTGTCGAGGAGTTCGCCCAGTTCCGGGTGGGCCTCGGCGAGCGCGGCGGCCCGCTCCCGCACCTCGTCCGTCAGCAGGAGCTCCCGGCAGGGCGGCGCCCACAGGCCGTGCTCGGCGACCTCCAGGGACCGCTGGTCGGCGATCTTGAAGTAGCGGACCTCCTCGACGTCGTCGCCCCAGAACTCCACCCGGAGCGGGTGCTCCTCGGTGGGCGGGAACACGTCCAGGATTCCGCCGCGCACCGCGAACTCCCCGCGCTTCTCGACCAGTTCGACCCGGGCGTACGCGGCTGCCGCCAGCGCTTCCACGGTCTCACCGAGGTCGGCGCTCTGCCCGGTGCGCAGCGCGACGGGCTCCAGGTCCGCGAGCCCCTTGACCTGGGGCTGGAGTACGGACCGGATCGGCGCGACGACCACCGAGACCGGCCCGGTCTCCGGGTCGTCGGCGCGCGGGTGCGCGAGGCGCCGCAGCACGGCGAGCCGGCGGCCCACGGTGTCGGAGCGGGGCGAGAGGCGCTCGTGCGGCAGGGTCTCCCAGGACGGGAACTCCGCGATCGTGTCCGGCGGCAGCATGGTGCGCAGCGCGGCCGCCAGGTCCTCCGCCTCCCGGCCGGTCGCGGTGACCGCGAGCACCGTCCGCCCGGCGTCCCGGGCCAGCGCGGCAATGGCGAAGGGCCGCGCGGCGGGCGGGCCCACCAGGTCGATGTGCATCCGGTGGCCGTCACCGGCGGCCGTCACCGCTTCGTCGAGCGCCGGATCACGTACGACGACATCCAGCAGACCGTTCAGGCTCATGAAGGGCTTCCGTCCGGGTGAGGAGAAGGGCCTCTGACGGCCGGCTGCCGCCAGGGCGCGCTGCCCCGGGGGCAACGCGAAGGGCCCGACACGTGAAACGCACCGGGGGTTCCAGCCTACGACTCGGGGAAGGCGGCCGCTTGCGCGAGGCCGTACACCCCACCGGCCCCGGTCACACTCCGAGGAGCGTGACCGGGGCCGGATTCCGTCAGCGTGGGGCCGTCCGTCTCACCCGTCCGTGGCGATCGCGTTCAGGACGTTCATCCGGCCCGCCCGGAAGGCCGGGACCAGGGCCGCGAACAGTCCGACGAAGGCGGACGCGACGAACACCGTGATGATGGTCGGCCACGGGATGTCCAGGACGCCCAGGCCCTCCAGGGCCAGCAGCTTCTGGGCCGAGGTGCCCCAGCCCATGCCCAGGCCGAGGCCGAGCAGGGCGCCGAAGAGGGCGATGACCACGGACTCCAGCCGGATCATGCGGCGCAGCTGGCGGCGGGAGAGGCCGATGGCGCGCATCAGGCCGATCTCGCGGGTCCGCTCGACCACCGACAGGGCCAGCGTGTTCACCACACCGAGCACCGCGACGATGATCGCCAGGGCGAGCAGGCCGTACACGACGTTCAGGAGCTGGCCGATCTGGTCCTTCAGGTCCTCCTTGAAGTCGGCCTGATTCTGCACCTTGTACTGCGGGTACTTCGCGACCGAGCTCTTCAGCGCCGCGTACGCCGCGTCCTCCTGGCCGTCCTTCGCCTTGGCGAACATGATCATGTTCTGGGGCATCTTGTCGGCGGGGACGTACCGCTGGGCGGTCGTGGTGTTGAGGTACATGGCGCCCTGGTCGAGGCTGGTCTCGTCCGAGGTGATCGCGGCGACCTTCAGCTTCGCCGGCTCGCCGCCCTTGAACGCGACGGTGAGGGTGTCACCGACCTTGACGCGGTGGGCGGTGGCGAACTCCTCGCCGACCGACATGGCGTCCTTGCCGTAGGCGGCGGCCAGGTCGCCGGAGAGGACCTCGCGGCGCACGTCCTGGGCGTAGGTCGGGTCGGCCGCGGTGACGTCCTCGTCGACCGTCTTGCCGTCCGGACCGGTCAGCTTCGCGCCGATCACCTTGTAGTGGGTGAGGTGGTCGATGCCGGGCGCGGAGGCCAGGGCCTCGGCTGCCTGCGGGACGATCAGCTGGTCGGGGACGGAGGACTGGACGATGAAGTCCGCGCCCACCGACTTGTCCAGCTCGTCGGTGGCCGAGGCGACCATGGACGAGCCGACCACGGACAGGCACGCCACCAGGGCGAGGCCGATCATCAGGGCCGCGCCGGTGGCGCCGGTGCGGCGCGGGTTGCGCAGCGCGTTGCGCTCGGCGAGCCGGCCGACGGGGCCGAAGAACCGCAGCAGGACCGCGCTCAGTCCCCGTACGACGACTCCTGCGAGCAGCGGGCCGATGACGATGAAGCCGACGAGCGTCAGCACGACCCCCAGGCCGAGGAGGCCCGAACCGTCGCTCGCCTCGTCCACCCGCGTCGTCGCCCACAGGGCGGCGGCGCCGGCGCCGGTGACGACGAGGCCGATACCCGCCCGGACCCAGCCCGACTTGGCGTCCGCCGGGGTGCCGGCGTCGCGCAGGGCGGCCATCGGGGAGACCTTGCCGGCCCGGCGGGCCGGGATGTAGGCGGCGAGGACGGTGACGATGATGCCGAGCGCGAGCCCGGTGACCGGGGTCACCCAGGAGATGGTCAGGTCCTCGGTGGACAGCTCCATGCCGATGGCGCCCATGACCTTCATCAGCCCGATGGCGAGCCCGACGCCGGCGCCGACGCCGAGGACCGAGCCGACGACTCCCAGGAGCACCGCCTCCAGGAGCACCGAGCGGTTGACCTGCTCGCTGCTGGAGCCGATGGCCCGCATCAGGCCGATCTCACGGGTGCGCTGGGCGACCAGCATCGAGAAGGTGTTGACGATGAGGAAGATGCCGACGAGGAAGGCGATCCCGGCGAAGCCGAGCATCGCGTACTTCATGACGTCGAGGAACGACCCCATGGAGTCCTTGTTGGCGTCGGCCGCTTCCTGCTGGGTCTGGATCTTGTACGCGGTCGAGCCGTCGAGCGTCCTGGCCACGTTCTGCTTCAGCTGGGTGTCGCTGACGCCGGGTTCGGCGGTGAGGGAGATGTGCGAGAAGACGTCGGGGGCGCCGAGCAGCGCGCGCTGGGCGGTGGCGGTGTCGAGGTAGACGATGGCCGCGCCCGGGTTGGTCACCTTGAAGGCGACGATGCCGGTGATCTTCCCCTTGAGGTCGCCGGTGGCCGCGATCGTGCGCAGCTCGTCGCCGATCTTCAGGTGGTGCTTCCCGGCGGTGTCGGCGTCGACCATGATCTCGGTCGGGCCGCGCGGGGCGTGGCCGGAGGTGATCTCCATGGACCGCAGGTCGTTCTGCGTCCAGTTGGCGGCGATCGTCGGGGCGCCGGTCTCGGAGCCCATGTTCTCGTTGTGGCTGTCGACCACGGTGACGGACGAGCTGGAGACGCCGCCCTCGGCCTTCTTCACCCCGTCGGCCTTGCCGGTCTTCGCGAGGACGGAGGCGGGCAGCGATTCCGGCCTGCCGTTCTCCGGGATGTCGTCGGCCTTGGCCTTCTTCGGGCTGACGGTGACGTCGGCGGAGGTCGCGGCGAAGAGCTTGTCGAACGTGGTGTTCATGGTGTCGGTGAAGACGAGCGTGCCGCAGACGAACGCCACCGAGAGCAGGACGGCGACGGCGGAGAGCGCCATGCGTCCCTTGTGCGCGAGGAAGTTGCGCATCGAGGTCTTCCAGACGGTCATGACGTCCGCCCGCGCGCGTCGAAGTCCTTCATGCGGTCCAGCACCTGGTCGGCGGTGGGGTTGTGCATCTCGTCCACGATGCGCCCGTCGGCGAGGTAGAGCACCCGGTCCGCGTAGGAGGCGGCGACCGGGTCGTGGGTGACCATGACGATGGTCTGGCCCAGCTCGTCCACGGACCTGCGCAGGAAGCTCAGGACCTCGGCGCCGGCCCGGGAGTCCAGGTTGCCGGTGGGCTCGTCACCGAAGATGATCTCCGGCTTGGCGGCGAGGGCCCGGGCCACCGCGACGCGCTGCTGCTGGCCGCCGGAGAGCTGGGTCGGCCGGTGCTTGAGCCGGCCGGCGAGGCCCACGGTCTCCACGACCTGGTTGAGCCAGGCGGCGTCGGGCTTGCGGCCGGCGATGTCCATCGGCAGCGTGATGTTCTCCAGCGCGTTCAGCGTCGGGAGCAGGTTGAACGCCTGGAAGATGAACCCGATGCGGTCGCGCCGGAGCTGGGTGAGCTTCTTGTCCTTGAGCCCGGTGATCTCGGTGTCGGCGACGTGGATCTGCCCGGACGTCACGGTGTCGAGCCCGGCCAGGCAGTGCATCAGCGTCGACTTGCCGGAGCCGGACGGGCCCATGATCGCGGTGAACTGCCCGCGGGCGATGTCCACGTCGACGTGGTCGAGCGCGACGACCCGGGTCTCGCCGGTCCCGTACGCCTTGACGACCTGCCGCGCCCGCGCAGCCACGGCCGTACGCCCTCCAGTGCCCCCGTGCCTGGGAATGGTTACAGCCGTTGTCACGGTTTTTCTCCTATGTCGGTCAGCGACGGGTTGTCGCCGTCTGCTGTGAAGTCTGCTGTGCGCAGGGGGTCCGGCGCGCTGGTGCCCAGCGCAGTCTTCCGGTGGGGTTTTCCCCACCCCTTCCCCTGAGGTCCGCCCTTCGGCGGCAGGTCTGCGGTACGTCTGCGGTACGACAACCACGCTACGGAGAGACCCCGCCCCCGCACGTCCTCCACCGGGAGGAACGGCCCCTGGCCCGCAGTAAGGAGCTCCCCCTAGGGGGTTGGACCCCCGGGTGGACCCCGGTCTCAGGGAGTGCACCCAGGGGTCCACGCCGCAGGGCGGAGAGGAGCTTCCTACCGGCGCCGGGGGGCGAGTGCCGCGCGTACGGCCGGGCTGAGGGCGGCGCGGGTCTCGGCCGGGGTGAGGGCGGCCGGGGTGGGGAGGGGGTTCAGATAGCGGGTGTAGATGATCCCGCCGAGCACGGTCACCACGGCGGTGGCGCGGGCGGTCGCGTCCGGTCCGCCGAGGAATTCAACGAGCCGCCCCAGCAGTTCCTGTTCCAGGTAGTCGCGGACGGCCTCCTCGGCGGCCTCGCCCCGGGTGGCGAGCCGGCGGAACTCGGCGTCCTCCCACAGGCCCGTCACCGCGTCGATGAGCCGTCCGGGCAGGGTGGCCGGATCACCGCCCAGCACCTCGTCCACCGCCAGCGCCTCGGCGCACCCGACCTGCATCACCTCGGCGAACAGGCCCTTCTTGGAACCGAAGTGATACGAGATCAGAGCCGGGTCGACCCCGGCGGCGGCGGCCACGGCGCGCAGCGTGGTGGCCCGGTAGCCGCGTTCCAGGAACAGCGCCCGCGCCGCCACGACGAGCGAAGCGCGGGTCGGCGGATTGCCCCGTGGACGGCCACGGGGCCTGGCGGGGGCGGACACGGCGTTATTCATCAGCGTTGAGCGTGCGGGGCGTGATCCGCACAGTCAAGGGAGTTCCCACCGCACCCCGAAGGAAGCAGCCCCGCCATGCGCATCACGCTCTTCGGCGCCACCGGCCCGACCGGACGCCACCTCACCGAGCAGGCCGTCGCCGCCGGTCACGAGGTCACCGCCGTCATCCGCCGTCCCGGTTCGCTGCGGGCCCGCCCCGGGGTCACCCCGGCCGTCGCCGACGCCACCGACCCGGCGGCCGTGGACGCCGCGGTCGAGGGGGCGGACGCGGTCCTGTCGGCTCTCGGCGCCCGCTTCAGCAAGCAGCCCATCACCCTGTACTCGCAGAGCGCCGCGGCCATCACGCGGGCCATGAGCCGGCACGGCGTGGGGCGGCTGCTGGTCGTCAGCTCCAGCATCGCCGACCCCGGCTGGCGGCCCACCGGGGCGCACTTCTTCAACCATGTGCTCGACCCGCTGGTGAACCGGCGCCTCGGCCGCACCCTGCACGCGGACATGCGCCGCATGGAGGACGTCGTCCGCCGCACGGCACTCGACTGGACCCTGGTCCGGCCGTCGGGCCTCTTCGAGCACCCGGAGGTCACCGACTACCGCACCGCCCCGTCCAGCGCCGACGGCGTCTTCACGGCCCGCCCCGACCTCGCCGCGAGCATGCTGCGCGAACTGGAGGAACGACGCCATGTCCGTACGGCCATGGGCGTCGTCACGACCGCCGTGAAGCCGAACATCGCCAAGCTGATCTGGAACGAGGGGGTGAGGAAGAAGTGAGCCGGGACCTGCCCCGCCTCACCGCCGCCGCCCGCGGCTTCCTCGCCCTCCCGCGCACCGCCACGCTCACCACGCTCCGCCCCGACGGCACCCCGCACGTCGCCCCCGTCCGCTTCACCTTCGACGCGGCCACCGGCCTCGCCCGGGTGACCACCCGGGCCGGCACCCGCAAGGCGCGCAATGTGGCGGCGGGCGGCCCGGCGGCCCGGGTCGCCCTCTGCCAGGCGGACGGGCCGCGCTGGATCACCCTCGAAGGCCGGGCGTCCGTCGACACCGATCCCGTACGCCTGGCGGAGGCGGTACGCCGCTACACCGCCCGGTACGGCTCCGCACCGCCCGCCCCGCCGGACCCGGTCGTCATCGAGATCACCGTCGACCGGGTGCTGCGCCTCAACGTATGAAGTCCTGCGACCTGAAAGCGATGTGACGCTCCGCCATGTCCACCGTTCCCGTCCTCGGCACCACCGTCCACTACCGCGAGTCGGGCGACCCCGACGGTCTGCCGTTCGTCTTCCTGCACGGCAACCCCACCTCCTCCCACCTCTGGCGCAACGTCCTGCCGGGGGTGGCCGCGCCCGGCCGCCGGCTGCTGGCCCCCGACCTCATCGGCATGGGCGACTCCGGGAAGCCCGGCCTCGCCTACTCCTTCGAGGACCACGCCCGGCACCTGGACGCCTGGTTCGACGCGCTCGGCCTGTCCGAGGCCGTACTGATCGGTCACGACTGGGGCGGCGCGCTCGCCTTCGACCGGGCCGCGCGCCTCCCGGGGGCCGTCCGCGCGCTCGCCTTCACGGAGACGATCGTCAAACCGCTGTACGGTGACGAGTTCCCGGCCGCCGGACGCGAGCTGTTCACCCTCCTGCGGACGCCCGGGGTGGGCGAGAGCATCGTCCTGGAGCAGAGCGCGTTCATCGAGGGGCTGCCGGGGACGCTCGCCACCCCGCTCGACCCCGCCGATCTCGACGTCTACCGCCGCCCCTTCCCGACCCCGGACAGCCGCCGCCCGGTCCTGGCGTGGACGCGCATGATGCCGCTGGACGGTGAGCCCGCCGACGTCGTGGCCCGTATCGAGCGCTACGACGCCTGGCTCGCCGCGAGCCCCGAGGTGCCCAAGCTCCTGGCCGCGTTCGAGCCCGGCCCCGGCGCCATGACCGACGCGGCGGCCGTGGCCTGGTGCGAGGCGAACATCGCGGGCCTGGAGGTCTCCCGCCACGGCCCGGCCGGCCACCACTCCCCGGAGGACCGTCCCGAGGAGCTGGCCTCGGCGATCAGCGCGTGGGCGGACCGGCACGGGCTGGGGGCGTGAAGCTCCGTGCGACGCGGACCGCCCGGCTCGGTGCCCCGTGCGGGGGCGGCGAGCCGGGCGGTCCGGGGTGTGCGGTGGGTCAGCCGTTGGCCGCCGCCGTCTCCGGGGCGGACGGGGTGTCCGCCTTGTCGGAGGCCGTGGCGGAGCCTCGTACCGCCGGGATGAAGGCGGAGATGGCGACCGCGATCAGGGCGACGCCGCAGCCGAAGATCAGGCCGGTGCGGAAGCCGGACTCCGAGGTGAAGGTGTAGCCGCCCGCCTCGGTGGTCATCTGGGCGAGGACCGCCCCGATCACGGCGGCGCCGACCGAGGTGCCGAGGGCGCGCATGAGGGTGTTGAAGCCGTTCGCGGCGGCGGTCTCGGAGGCCGGGACCGCGCTCATGATGAGGGCGGGCATCGCCCCGTACGCGAGGCCGACGCCGCTGCTGCTGACCATGAGGAACAGCATCAGGCCCCAGGCGGAACCCATCAGCAGGATGCCCAGGCCGTAGGCGGCGGCGATGACGAGGACGCCGCAGATCAGGGTGAACTTCGGGCCGCGGGCGTCGGTGAGCTTTCCGCCGAACGGGGAGACGACCATCATCATGATGCCGCCGGGGGCCATCCACAGGCCGGCCTGGAGCATCGTCTGGCCGAGCCCGTAGCCGGTGGCCTCGGGGAACTGGAGCAGCTGCGGCGCGATCAGCATGCCCGCGTACATGCCGAAGCCGACGAAGAGCGACGCGATGTTGGTGATGAGGACCCGGGGGCGGGCGGTGGTACGCAGGTCCACCAGCGGGTCCGTGGTGCGCAGCTCCCAGAAGCCCCAGGCGAGGAGGATCACGACGGCGGCGGCGAACAGGCCGATGGTCGTCGTGGAGCCCCAGCCCCAGTCGGCGCCCTTGGAGACGGCGAGGAGCAGCGAGACCAGGCCGGCCGCGAGGCCGAGCGCGCCGGGCACGTCGAAGCGCTGCCCCTTGGCGCCCGCCGGGACGTCCGGGATCAGGAACCAGATCAGCGCGCAGATCGCGGCGGCCAGCACGGCCGAGCCCCAGAACAGCACGCGCCAGCTGGCGTACTGGGCGACCGCCGAGGCGATCGGCAGCCCGAGCGCGCCGCCGATCCCGAGCGAGGCGCTGACCAGCGCGATGGACGAGCTCATCTTCTCCGGCGGCACCACGTCGCGCAGCAGGGCGATCCCGAGCGGGACCATGCCCATGCCCATGCCCTGGAGCCCGCGGCCGACGATCATCGGCACGACGGAGGACGAGAGCGCGCAGACCACCGAGCCGGCGATCAGCGGCACCGAGCAGGCGAGCAGCATCCGCCGCTTGCCCAGCAGGTCGCCGAGCCGGCCGGAGACCGGCACGCACACCGCGGAGACCAGCAGGGTCACGGTGATGACCCAGGCCGCGTTGGAGGACGAGGTGTCCAGGATCTTGGGCAGTTCCGCGATGAGGGGCGTGACCAGCGTCTGCATGACCGCTGCCACGGTGCCGGCGAAGGCCAGGGTGGCGACGACGGCGCCCGACCTCGCCGTCGGCTGGGGGGCATCCATGAAGGGGGGCTCCTTGGGGCATGGTCCCGCCTGCCGGGACAGCGACATGCATCGTACATGCCCAATGTGTCATACACATTATGTGTCACATACACATTCCATGCGAGAATGAGCCGCCGCCCACAAGCAGCAGAAGCAGGAGGCGCCCCCATGCCCAGGCCCACGGAAGAGGTGGAGTACGAGCAGATGCTGCTCGGCCGCCACAGCCTCGCCGACCACCGCGGCGGACGCCACAAATACGCCCTCCTCGACCGCAGCGCGTACATCCTGCTGAGCCGGCTCCGCGTCCAGGGCCCCATGTCCAACGGCGAACTCAGCGACGCCTTCGGCCTCGACGCCTCCACCCTCAACCGCCAGACCGCCGCCGTGACCCGCGCCGGCCTCGCCGAACGCATCCCGGACCCCGACGGCGGCATGGCCCGCAAGTTCCGCATCACGGACGAGGGCGCACGGCTCCTGGACGCGGAACGAGAACGCGTCGTGCGCTCCCTGGACCAGGTCATGCACGACTGGCCCGACGAGGACATCGCGGCCTTCGCCGACTACCTCAAACGGTTCAACAGCAGCATCGAGCAGCTCTCGCGCCGCCCCTGGCCGCGCCCCTGAGGGAACGTCAGCCGCGCGCCCTGTCCTGCGCGGGCACCTGTGCCGCGTCCTCCCGCGAAGTTTCCGCCGCCGGGGACACCCGCCCCGTCAGCGCCGCGAGCGAACTGCGCACATGGGCCATGTGGGCCCGGACCTCCTCGCGGCCCTCCTCGTGCACCCGCAGGACGCGCTCGGTCTCCCGCACCACCCGCTCCTCGCGCACCCGCGCCCGCGCGATCAGCTCGGCGGCCCGCGCCTCCGCGTCCTCCTGACCGTGCCGCGCGGCCTCCTCCGCCTCCGCCCGGGCCCGGCGCGCCGCCGCGAGATCCGCCTCCGCGCGCTCCATCAGCCCGGCGTGCTCCGCGGCCTGCGCCGCCTCGGCGTCCGCGAGCTCCCGCTCCGCCGCCTTCCACCGCTCGGCGTGCTCCTGCTCCTGGTGCGCCAGCACACTCGCCGTACGACTGCGGGTCGCCGCCATCGCGGACTCGGCCTCCTCGCGCAGCCCGGCCGCCTCGGCACGAGCCGCCTCCAGCTCCTCACCGGCCGCCGCCTCCGCCGCCGCCACCAGCTCACCGGCCGCGCTCTCCGCCGCCGCCCGGACCGCCTCCGCGTCCGTGCGCGCCGCGTCCCTCAGAGCCCGGGCCGCCGCGTCCGCCTCGTCCCGGAGCGCCTGCGCCTCCTCCTGGGCCGCACCCCGGAGCTCCCCGGCCTCCTCCTCCGCCAGCGCCAGGATCCGCTGCGCCCGCTCCCCCAGCGGCGCGTAGTCCGGCGGGGCCAGCCGCGCCACGGCCTCGTCCAGCCGGGCCGACTCCGCCGCCAGCTCCTCCGCCAGCTCCGTCAGCCGGGCCACCCGCGCCACGGCCTCGTCGCACTCCGCGGACAGGGCCGCCACCGCACGGTCCACCTGCTCCGGACGGTACCCACGGCCCCGTACACCGACGAACCCGTACGCGGACCCCGGTGCAGAACTCATCCCTGACGCCTCTTTCCGATCTTCCCGACTCCGACGCTCCGGCCAACGAGCGATAGGTCAAGGATGCGGCAATTGGTCGGGAAGTCTGAATCGATGCGGCGCTTTCCGGACGGAAGCGACCGGCATCACACACGGGAAAGGCGTGGTGCCCGGCCCCCCGCAAGGGACCGGGCACCACGCCCCGCACACGGAACGGTCAGATGAGGCCGTCCCACATCTGTTCCAGCAGCACCGACCACCAGCTCTCCGGCGACGCCAGCGCCGCCGCGTCCAGCGCCACCAGCTGCGCCTGGAAGTCCACCGTCCAGCGGCCCGCCTGCTCCGGGTTCAGGCCGTACCGCAGCCGCCACATCCGGCCCAGCAACGCCATACAGCGCACGAACTCCGGCAGCCCCGTGTTCACGAACTGCGGCGGCACCGGCGCACCACCCGGCCCCGACTCCACCGGCACCGCCACGATGTGCGCCGTGCCGTACTGGACGCAGACCGCCCGGCCGAAGTCCGAGCCCATCACCAGATACGACCCCGCGTCCGACGCGGGCTGCACCTGCCGCTGGGCCGCCAGCTCCGCCAGCGTCGGCACCACCGGCTGTCCCGGCTGCGCCCAGAAGAACGGCCCGAAGTCGGCGGGCAGACCCGCCCACACCAGGGTCCGCGCCACGATCTCCGGCACGCCCTGACGCGACACCGCTCGCTGGTCGAAGCGGAGGACACCCTGCGGACCGAAGGTCTGCATCATCTCCTCGGCCAGCGCCTCCGGCGGCACCGGCGGCGCCGGCTGCATCTGCGGCAGCGGAGCCCGCACCGGCGCGGGCCGCGCGGGACCGTCCGCCACCTGGTGCAGCTCACCCTGGTGCGTCAGCAGATGCTGCATCCCCTGCTGCCGGCTCGCGTGGTCCGTGCCGTACGGGGCGACCGACGTGATTCGCACCTGCGGCCAGGTCTCCCGGATCATCCGGGCGCAGTACCCGCCGGGCAGCTCACAGGACTCCAGCTCCGTGTGCAGCTCGATCACCTGCTGCGGCGGCACGTTCATCGCCCGCAGCTCGTGCAGCATCTGCCACTCCGGGTGCGGCGTACCCGGCGCCGAGCGGCGGATCAGCTGCTGCTCACTGCCGTCCGGCGCCCGGAACCGCAGCACCGCCTGATAGCCCGGACCCACGGTCGGCTGACCGGGCGGCGCCTGCGGATAGCCGTACGCGGGCGGCGCGCCCATCGGCGGACCCGGCGGCTGCGGCGCCCCCGGACCGGCCTGCGCCGGCCCCGCGAGCATCGTCGCCGCGTGATGCACCCCGCCCGGGCCGGGCGGAGGCATCGCCCCCGGCGGCGGAGGCGGCTGCTGCCCGACCGGCGCACCGGGCGGGCCGGGCGGCTGGGGCGCGCCCGGAACACCCGGCGGACCGGGCGGTTGCGGGACGCCCGGTCCGCCGGACGACGCGTTCGGGTCCGCGAACATCGTGGCCGCCTGGTGCACCCCGCCGGCGGGCGGCGGCGACGGCGGACCGGGCGGCTGCGGAGCCCCGGGCGGGCCCAGCTGGGAGACGAGCTGCGTCGGCACATAGCCGCCCGCGGGCGCGCCGGGCGCACCCGGACCCGAGGGCGGCGGCACGGGCGCACCCGGCCGGGCGCCCGGAGTACCGGGGGCACCGGGCGGCGGCACCGGCGCACCCGGCCGGGCGCCCGGAGTACCGGGGGCACCGGGCGGCGGCGGAGGCGTGCCCCCGCGCTGGGCGCGCGGCGTGATGGCCGCCTTGCTCGTCGCGGCGTCGGCGATGTCCCCCGGCCCGCCGGGCGGACCGGGAGGCGGGGTGTGCTGGGCGGGCGGCGGGGTGTGCTGCCCGGGCACGGGCGGACCGGGCACGCCCGTCCCTGGAACCGGCGGCCCCGGCACGGCGGTCCCCGGCACCGGCGGACCCGGCACCGGCGGACCCGTCGGCGGGCGCCCGCCGCCCAGGCTCGGCGCGATCGCGGTCTTCGGCAACTGGCTGCCGCCCGACATCAACGCCGTCGGCGCGTCCGCCGGGACGACCGGGGGCAGCTCCTCCTCGTCGTCGGCGCCCGACAGCGGCGGCGCGAACACCGTCGCCGGAAGCGCCACCTCCGCATCGTCCGAGTCCCCGTTCACATCGGTCCCCGCCCACGGCGTGGCCCCCACGGGCGGCTGCAGAGAGGACGCCGGCACGCCGTCCGACGCGGTCGGCTCGTACGCCACCGAACCGCCCTGCGAAGGCGACGAAGGCGACGGGATCGGCGCCGGCGGCGGGAAGGACGACGGAGCCTCCGGCGCGGGCGGCGGGGTGCCGTCCCGCTCCGCACGCCGGTCCGGGATGCCCAGCTTGTCCGCCGCCTCCTGAAGCCACTCCGGCGGACTCAGCAGGAACGACGTCTGATTCAGGTCCACCCGCTCGGGCGGCGCCGGGGCGGCCGGCTCCACTTCGTGCGCGCCGTACTCCTCCTCGTACCGCCGGATCACCTCACCGACCGGCAGCCCGGGCCACAGCGTCGCCTCACCGCTGTCCCGCGCGATCACCAGCCGCTGCCGGCCACCGTCGGAGACCGGTCCGTCCGCACGGTCCTCGGCCCACACCACGAATCCGAGTTCGAATTCACGTACACGCACCTCGCGATGCTGATACGCCGGAACGTCACCGTTCACCCACTCGTCCGCGCGCTCCTGCGCCTGAGCGAAGGTCACCATCGCGCTCACCCCTCCACCGGGACGGCCTGCGCGAAGCCGCCGTCCACCATCAGGTTCGCCACCGTCTCCAGCTCCGGCGGATTGCCCGCGAGCCGCTGGAGGAACGCGTCGAAGTCCTCACCGCACGGCAGCAGCAGCCGGTCCACCCGCTCCTGCACCGTCCAGCCGTCACGGTCCCGGGCGTCGTCGTACGCACAGAACCACACCGAACCCAGGCCCTCGCCCCGCACCTTCACCGCGAGCAGACCACCCTGCACGAAGGCGACACCGAGGTAGTCCTTCGTCAGGTGATCACGCAGGCACTTGTTGACGTACACCAGGTCGTTCACGGCGGCCTCCTCGCGCACCGTGAAGAACGGCTGGTCGATCAGGAGCCCCAGCTCCGCATCGAGCGCCGCACCCACCGGGGCCGAACCGCCCGCCGCCTTCAGGAACGAGCGGTACGCCCCCGGCAGCCGGTAACCGAGGTCCTCCTCGGCACCCAGGATCTGCTGCTCGCTCACCGCCACGGCGCCCTTCGGCAGCCGGAAGTGCGCCGGGCGCGTCTCCTGGAGCGGGCGCGTCCCCCGCTTGTCCTGGTCCACCTCCGTGGACGCCAGCCCACCGTGATGGCGCAGCAGCGCCTTCACCTCGACCGGGACCAGCTCCATCCGGCGGCCGCCCGGCACGTGGTGCCAGGTCCAGCCGTGCGGCGTCGCCACCGGCGGGATCGTGTCCCACAACTCGTGCCCCGCCTCGGCCAGCGCCGCGTTCGCGGACACGTAGTCCGTGAGCCGCAGCTCATCCACACCGAAACCCTGCGGAGGCTCCGCGATCTCCGCCGCGGCGCGCGCGTACGGCGAGAAGTCCGGACAGCCGTTCTCGTCCATCCGCACCCCTCTGGGGTGGCGGGACGCCCGGACCGGGTCCGGGAAGTGCACGAGCTGCCCGGCGTAGGCCGCGTTCGGTGGCGCGGCTTGCTGCCCGAGCCGACCTGTCGTCATGGCGGTTGCCCCCTGCTGCGTCTGGCTGATGAGGACCGACCTGCCCAGGAGGCGGTCCAGGCACAGCCTAAGCGGTGTCACCCGTACGGGGACCGGCCCCGCCGTCCCCTGGCCACAACCGTCACCAAACGTCACAACCAGGTGACGGACGGGCGACGGGAGCGCCACCGAACCGCGACACGCAGACACGTTTCACCGACCCAGCTTTCACAGGACCCGACACATTTGGCAGGCTGTCACCCGCAAACACGGGGGCGTGCACAGAAGGCAGCGGCCGCTGCGGGCACGGGAGGGACACAGCACCATGCACACCGCACACTCTGCACAGACCGTCACGACCGGAGACCCACGACTCAGCTGGAGCAGCACCGAGAAGGGCCCCGCGCCCCGCCTCGGCCAGCGACGCGACGGCATCCTGCCCGCCGTCGCCGCCGCCCTGTCCGTACGCGGCGAAACACTCACCTGCACCGCCGGCAAGGGCGACCAGCCGCCGGTACTCCACCACCTCGTCCAGGACTTCCTGGACACCCTCCCCAGCGCCCAGCGCGAACGGTTCACCGGCCGCTGCCCCGAGGCCATACTCCTCTCCCGGCACCTCACCGCCGCCGAGGCCGGGCGCTCCAAGCGCGCCCAGCGCAAGCCCCTCACCAACGGCGAGGCCCGCCGCGCCCTCAAGCACGCCCGGCTCACCGCCCGCCGCATCCGCGAGGACGGCGACCCCCTGCACGGCACCTACGCGGCGCCCTGCCGCTCCTGCGCCGTCATGCTCGCCCACTTCGGCGTACGCCCGGTCGACCTCACCGCGACCGGCGCGGCCACCAGCGCAGAGAAGAGCTGACCGCGCCATGCACGACCGCACCGACCTGCCCCGGCAGACCGGCCCCGACCGCCAGTCCACCACCCGCTTCCCCGTCGCCGTCGACGCCGCCCTGCGCGCCGCCGGCTGGGCGCCCGGCCGCTGGGACATCCGCCAGGCCGAGGAATGGGCCGACGCCCTGCGCTCGCACGCCTCGCCCGCCGGGCACCAGCACGCCGTCTTCCCGGCCGCCGTCGAGGCGTGGGCCGAGTTCGGCGGCCTCCGGATCACCGCCACGGCGCCCGGCCGCCAGATCGCACCGCCGGCCGTCCGCATCGACCCCCTGTGCGGGCTGCACCTGGCCCGCACCCTGGGCGACCTCGGCCGCGCGCTGGCGACCGAGGTCGCACCGCTCGGCGAGGAGGGGGACGGCCAGGCCGTCCTGGCGATCGACCTGACGGGGCGGGTGTACTCCATCGACCACACCGGGGACTGGTACCTCGGCCAGGACATCGACACGGCGCTGGCGACGCTGGTGACGGGGTTGCAGCCGGAGCGGCTGGTCTCGGGCTGAGGGGCCCGCCGGGCCGCGGCCTCACGCCGCGCGCGGGTGCGCGGTCGCGTCGGGCCCCCGGACTGCCGGTTCACGCCTGGCGCGGGGTCACCACCGCGAGGATTCCGTCCTCAAACGCCGGACCGGCTTGAAATGCCCCCGCCGGACGGGCCGGGAGCGGCGCCGCAGGCTTCAGGCGCCGCCCTCGTCCGGCAGGACCGCCGAGACCCGGAAGCCGCCCGCGTCCGTCGGGCCCGAGACGAAGACTCCGCCCAGGCCCAGCACGCGTTCGCGCATGCCGACGAGGCCGTTGCCACCGCTGGGCAGACCCGCGTCGGCCGTCGCCGCGTCCGTCGGGCCGTTCTCCACCTGCATGGCGACCTCGGCGCCCCGGTGCGCCAGCCGCACCCACGTCTTCGCGCCCGCCGCGTGCTTGTGGACGTTGGTCAGGGCCTCCTGCACCACCCGGTACGCGGTCTGCTCGACCTCGGGCGCGTACGTGCGGGCGGAGCCCTCGACCGACAGCTCCACGGTCATGCCCGCCGCCCGCGACTGGCCGACCAGCGCCTCCACCTCGTCCAGCCGCGGCCCGTCCTCCGCCGCGGCCTGCGCCGCCCGGCCCACGGAAGCCAGCGGCACCTGCTCCACCCGGGCCGTTGCCGGGTCACCGCTCCGCAGGACGCCCAGCATCTCGCGGAGCTCGGTGAGCGCCTGGCGCCCCATGTCACCGACCAGGGCCGCGTTGCGCACGGCCTTCGCGGGGTCCTTGGGCGCCACGGCCTGGAGCGCCGCCGCGTGCACGACCATCAGGCTCACCCGGTGGGCGACCACGTCGTGCATCTCGCGGGCGATCCGGGTCCGCTCCTCCGTACGGGCCCACTCGGCCCGCTCCTCGGCCCGGTCCGCGAGCAGCGACAGCTCCCGCTCCAGCGAGTCCGCGCGCTCCCGCAGGCTCTCCATCAGCCGGCGCCTGGCCCCTATGTACAGCCCGAACAGCACGGGCGGGGCGGTCAGCCCGACGGCCATGAAGAGGGACAGCATGGGCACGTACCAGTCGCCGGGCCCGAAGTCGGCGTTCTCGTCGACGCCTTGGCGCAGCCGTACGTACGTCACGATGAACGTCCCGACCAGGGCCATGCTCATCAGCACCGCGGTGATCCGCCGGGGCACCTCGGACGCGGCCAGCGTGTACAGCCCGACGAGGCCCATCAGGAAGCCCATCTCGGCGGGCGTCGTCGCGATCGAGACCAGCACCACGGCGATCGGCCACCGCCGCCGCACCAGCAGCACGGCCCCCGCGATCACCCCGAACACCACCCCGAAGGGCACCGGAAGCCCGGTGTCCCCCGCGAAGTCCACCCCTTCGAACCCGCACTCCACCGCCGACGCCAGCGCCAGTCCCACATCCAGCGCGACACTCCGTCGCCGTTCCCACCACCAGTAGCCACGGGTGGTCGGACCCGCCGCTTCCCGGTCTTCCCCCGTTGCGGTCATGGCATCCAGCGTACGGGCGCCCGCATCCCATTTTCGGGTGACCTGCGCAGCACGTCGTACGTTCGATCGGGGCCGAATGACGAACAACCGCCCGAAATAACGAATCGACCGCCCCTTCGACCCGGACGTCCGGATTCCGGACAACGCTTGGCGCATGACGGAGATCACGAGCAAGTACGCGGATTTCGAGGGCCTGCGCGAACGGGCGGTGGCGTTGCGGCGCGAGGGATTGAGCGTGCGCCAGATCCGGGACCGGCTGAAGGTCTTCAACAACGACATCCTCCACCGCCTCCTGGAGGGCGAGCCCCCACCGGGGTGGACCAAGCGCCCGCGCGCCAAGGACGACCTGAGGGCGAAGGCTCGGGAACTGCGGCTGGAGGGGAAGACGTACGACCAGATCCAGGTGGAGCTGGGATGCTCGAAGAGTTCGATCTCGCTGTGGGTACGGGATCTGCCGAAGCCCGCACCCCGCTACACGGAGGAAGAGCGCCTGGCGCTCATGAACGCCGGCCTGGCCGGTCTGCGCGCCGCCCGGGACGAGATGCGCGAGGCGACCAAGCGAGTGGCACGCGAGTCAGTGGGCCGGCTCTCCGACCGGGAACTCTTCCTGGCAGGGGTGACGCTCTACTGGGCCGAGGGCGCCAAGGACAAGCCCTACAGCCGCCGGGAGAACCTGGTCTTCATCAACAGCGATCCCCACGTCATCAAGGTGTACCTGACGTGGCTCGACCTGCTTGGTGTCACGCGGGAACGCCTGCACCTCCGCGTCAGCATCCACGAGACAGCGGACGTGGCGGCCGCCGAGGATTTCTGGGCGGCGCTGGCAGGAGTGCCGCGCACCGCGTTCAAGCGAGCCACCCTCAAGAAGCACCACCCGAAGACCAACCGCAAGAACACCGGAGCCACTTATCACGGCTGCCTCGTCATCTACGTGACCAAGAGTGCCGACCTCTATCGTCGCGTCGAAGGGGCTTGGTACGGCATAGTGTTGGGTGCCGATCGAGCAGACCGGAGTAATGTCCGGTTTAGCTCGAATTAATCCCCCGTGGTGTAATTGGCAGCACTGTGGCTTTTGGTGCCATCTGTCCGGGTTCAAGTCCTGGCGGGGGAGCTCCTGTACGCGGGCCCCGACCACCTAGGTCGGGGCCCGCGCCCATGTCCGGCCCGACACCCCCCGGTATCCTGCGGATGTCCACCACCCGAAGCCGAAGGGCCTATCCGTTGAGCTCCGTACGCCCGGCAGCCGTCGTCGTCCTCGCAGCGGGTGAGGGCACCCGCATGAAGTCGAAGACCCCCAAGGTTCTGCACGAGATCTCCGGGCGCTCGCTCGTCGGTCATGTCGTCGCCGCCTCCCGTGAGCTGGACCCCCAGCACCTCGTCGTGGTCGTGGGCCATGCCCACGAGCAGGTCACCGCCCACCTCAGCGGCGCCGACGCGCAGGTGCGCACCGCTTACCAGGCCGAGCAGAAGGGCACCGGGAACGCGGTGCGGGTCGCGCTCGACGAGCTGGGCGGGGGCGTCGAGGGCACCGTCGTCGTCGTGTGCGGGGACACCCCGCTGCTGTCCGGCGGGACGCTGGCCGCGCTCGCCGCCACGCACACCGCCGACGGCAACGCGGTCACCGTGCTCAGCGCCGAGGTGCCGGACTCCACCGGCTACGGGCGGATCGTGCGCGACGCGGCGAGCGGTGCGGTCACCGAGATCGTGGAGCACAAGGACGCCACGGACGAGCAGCGGGCGATCCGGGAGATCAACTCCGGGGTGTTCGCGTTCGACGGGAAGCTCCTGGCCGAGGCGCTCGGCCAGGTGCGGACGGACAACAGCCAGGGCGAGGAGTACCTCACCGACGTGCTGTCGATCCTGCGCGAGGCCGGGCGCCGGGTCGGCGCCTGCGTGGCGGGCGACCACCGGGAGATCCTGGGCATCAACAACCGCGTGCAGCTGGCGGAGGCCCGCCGGCTGCTGAACCAGCGGCTGCTCGAGCGTGCCATGACGGCCGGTGTGACCGTGGTCGACCCCGCCTCGACGCTGATCGACGTCACGGTGACGTTCGAGCGGGACGCGATCGTGCACCCGGGGACGCAGCTGCTGGGCGCCACGCACCTCGCGGAGGACGCCGAGGTCGGCCCGAACTCGCGGCTGACGGACACCGTCGTGCACGCGGGCGCGCGGGTGGACAACACGGTGGCGGACGGCGCCGAGGTGGGCCCGGGCGCGCTGGTGGGCCCGTACGCCTACCTGCGGCCGGGCACCAAGCTGGGGCCGAAGGCCAAGGCCGGGACGTACGTCGAGATGAAGAACGCGACGATCGGCGAGGGGACCAAGGTCCCGCACCTGTCGTACGTGGGTGACGCGACCATCGGCGACCACACCAACATCGGCGCCGCGAGCGTGTTCGTGAACTACGACGGGGTGGCCAAGCACCACACGACGATCGGGTCGCACTGCCGTACCGGGTCGGACAATATGTTTGTGGCGCCTGTCACGGTCGGGGACGGGGTTTACACCGCCGCCGGTTCGGTCATCACGAAGGACGTGCCGTCCGGTTCGCTGGCCGTGGCCCGGGGCCAGCAAAGGAATATCGAGGGTTGGGTGGCGCGCAAGCGTCCCGGAAGCGCTGCCGCGCAGGCGGCTCAGGCTGCGGAGGAGAGGCCGGCCGGCGAAAGCTGACCGGAAACAGGTGCGTCCCACACCGCGTACCGTGATAGGTGCTCACCCCATTTCGGCTGGCTCGTTGCACATCGGGACATCTGCGTGCGGCGCCAGGAACACGTCTGAGGAGACTGTGCTGTGACCGGGATCAAGACGACCGGCGAGAAGAAACTGATGTTCTTCTCCGGCCGCGCCCACCCCGAGCTGGCCGAGGAGGTCGCGCACCAGCTGGGTGTGGGCCTCGTGCCGACGAAGGCTTTCGATTTCGCCAACGGTGAGATCTACGTCCGCTTCCAGGAGTCGGCGCGCGGCGCCGACTGCTTCCTGATCCAGAGCCACACGGCTCCGATCAACAAGTGGATCATGGAGCAGCTGATCATGATCGACGCGCTGAAGCGCGCGTCGGCCCGTTCGATCACGGTGATCGTGCCGTTCTACGGCTACGCCCGCCAGGACAAGAAGCACCGCGGCCGCGAGCCGATCTCGGCCCGTCTGATCGCGGACCTGATGAAGACGGCGGGCGCGGACCGGATACTGACCGTCGATCTGCACACGGACCAGATCCAGGGCTTCTTCGACGGCCCGGTGGACCACCTGTTCGCGCTGCCGATCCTGGCGGACTACGTGGGCGCCAAGGTGGACCGTTCCAAGCTGACGATCGTCTCGCCGGACGCCGGCCGGGTGCGCGTCGCCGACCGCTGGTGCGACCGGCTCGACGCCCCGCTGGCGATCGTGCACAAGCGCCGTGACAAGGACGTCGCCAACCAGGTGACCGTCCACGAGGTCGTCGGCAATGTGAAGGGCCGGGTCTGCGTCCTGGTCGACGACATGATCGACACGGGCGGCACGATCTGCGCCGCCGCCGACGCCCTGTTCGCGCACGGCGCCGAGGACGTCATAGTGACGGCGACGCACGGTGTGCTCTCGGGCCCCGCGGCGGACCGCCTGAAGAACTCGAAGGTCAGCGAGTTCGTGTTCACGGACACCCTGCCGACGCCGGGTGAGCTGGAGCTCGACAAGATCACGGTGCTCTCGATCGCCCCGACGATCGCCCGCGCGGTGCGCGAGGTCTTCGAGGACGGCTCGGTCACGAGCCTGTTCGAGGAGCAGTAGGAGCGGTCGGACCGGGGCGGCGAGTGCGCCGTCGTTGATCCACTTTGGGGTGCGGCCTCCCCGCCGGGTAGACTCAGCGAGTTGCTCGGCGAGGGAGGCCGTACTCATGTACGGCGATCCGTTATCGGCGCGCTCTTCGTAGCAGGCCAGTTGTTGGCCGGGTGACCGTTCGTTCTTCCGTCACCTCACGAGGAGTGCCGCCATGGCCGAGATCAAGCTCGCCGCCCAGGTCCGTACCGAGTTCGGCAAGGGTGCCGCCCGCCGCGCGCGCCGTGCCCAGCAGGTCCCCGCGGTCGTCTACGGCCACGGCGCCGAGTCCGTCCACATCACGCTCCCGGCCCACGAGCTGCAGCTCGCGCTCCGTACCGCCAACGTCCTGATCGGCATCGAGCTCGACGGCAAGGACGCCCTGGTCATCCCGAAGGCCGTGCAGCGCAACCCGCTCAAGGGCGACATCGAGCACGTCGACCTGCTGACCGTGAAGCGCGGCGAGAAGGTCAACGTCGAGATCGCGGTGCACGTCGAGGGCGACCTGGCCCCGGGCGGCAACCTGCTCGAGTACGTGCAGAACACCCTGCTCGTCGAGGCCGAGGCCACCCACATCCCCGAGTCCGTCACGGTCTCCGTGCAGGGTCTGGACGCCGGTGCGTCGATCCTCGCCAAGGACATCCCGCTGCCCAAGGGCTCCGTGCTCGCCGGTGACGAGGATGCCATCGTGCTCCAGGTCGTCGCCGCGCAGGCCGAGGAGCCGGCCGCCGAGTCCGCCGAGGGTGAGGGCGAGGAGGGCTGAGTCCCGTCCCGCCTGCTTGACTGACGGGGCGGTGGTCTCCCTTTACGGGAGCCGCCGCCCCGTTTTCCCGTCCATGCCCGCTGTGCACGGACGCACCGTGCACGAACGAGGAGACTTCGCGCGATGTCCGACGCCACCGACCCCTGGCTGATCGTGGGGCTGGGCAATCCCGGCCCCGAGTACGCGGCGAACCGGCACAACGTCGGTTTCATGGTCGCCGACCTGCTCGCCGAGCGGATCGGCGGCAGGTTCAAGCGTGCCCCGAAGGCACAGGCGCAGGTGCTGGAGGGCCGGATCGGTCCGCCCGGGCCGCTGAGCCGCCGGGTGGTGGTCGCGAAGCCGATGTCGTACATGAATCTGTCCGGGGGTCCGGTGGCGGCGCTGCGGGACTTCTACAAGGTGCCGCTGGACCATGTGGTGGCGGTCCACGACGAGCTGGACATCGATTACGGGACGCTGCGGCTGAAGCTGGGCGGCGGGGACAACGGGCACAACGGGCTGAAGTCGATGACGAAGGCGATGGGTGCGGACTATCACCGGGTGCGGTTCGGGATCGGCCGGCCGCCGGGGCGGATGCAGGTCGCGGACTTCGTGCTGAAGGACTTCTCGTCCGCTGAGCGCAAGGAGCTGGCGTTCGAGGTGGACCGGGCGGCGGACGCGGTGGAGTGTCTGCTGGCGGAGGGTCTGGAGCGGGCGCAGTCCGCGTACAACTGCTGAGGGGTACGGGTCCGGCCCGACCGGTCGCGCGGGGGGCGGCCGAGGTGGTGCGGGCGGGTGCCGACGTGCGACGGGGCGCGGGGAGGAGATCCCCGCGCCCCGTCTGCGTGTGTGGCCGGGTCAGCCGGTGTTGCGGAGGCCCGCGGCGACGCCGTTGACGGTGAGCAGCAGGGCGCGGGCGAGGAGGGGGTCCTCTTCCTCGCCGCGTTCGGCGGCCTGGCGCTGGCGGGCGAGCAGGGAGACCTGGAGGTAGGAGATCGGGTCCAGGTAGGCGTCGCGGATGGAGAAGGTCTGCTGGAGCACCGGGTTGGTGTCGAGCAGCTTCTCGCCGCCGGTGACGCGCAGGACTTCCTGGACGGTGAGGGCGTGTTCGGCCTCGATGACGTCGAAGACGTGCTTGAGCTCGTCGGGGACGAGGGTGTCGACGTAGTGCCGGGCGATGCGCAGGTCGGTCTTGGCGAGGGTCATCTCGACGTTGGAGATGAAGTTGCGGAAGAAGTGCCACTGCTCGTGCATCTCTTCCAGGACGGTGTCGAGACCGGCCTCGCGCAGGGCCTTGAGGCCGGAGCCGACGCCGAACCAGCCGGGGACGATCTGGCGGGACTGGGTCCAGCCGAAGACCCACGGGATGGCGCGGAGTCCGTCGAGGGAGACGCCGGAGCCGGGGCGGCGGGAGGGCCGTGAGCCCAGGTGCAGGTTGGCGAGCTGGTCCACGGGGGTGGAGGCGAGGAAGTACGACGGCAGGTCGGGGTCCTCGACCAGCTTGCGGTACGCGGCGTGGGCGGCGTCCGAGACGGTGTCCATGGCCGCGTCCCAGCGGGCGAGGGCCTCGTCGGACTGGCGGGGTGCGGTGTGCAGGGCGGATGCCTGGAGGGTGGCCGCGACGGTCAGTTCCAGGTTCTCGCGGGCGAGTGCCGGGATGAGGTACTTGTCGGAGATGACCTCGCCCTGCTCGGTGACCTTGATCTCGCCCTCCAGGGTGCCCCAGGGCTGGGCGAGGATGGCGTCGTGCGAGGGGCCGCCGCCGCGGCCGACGGTGCCGCCGCGGCCGTGGAAGAGGCGGAGCCGTACGCCGTAGCGGTGGGCGACGTCGCGCAGGCGGCGCTGGGCGCGGTGGATCTCCCACTGGGAGGTGGTGATGCCGCCGAACTTGGAGGAGTCGGAGTAGCCGAGCATGACCTCCTGGACGTCGCCGCGCAGGGAGACGAGGCGTCGGTAGGAGGGGTCGGCGAGCATCTCGTCGAGGATGACGTCGGCGGCGCGCAGTTCGTCGGTGGTCTCCAGGAGCGGCACGATGCCGATCTTGGCCCAGCCGCCGTGGAGGTCGATGAGGCCGGCCTCGCGGGCGAGGACGGCGGCGGCGAAGACGTCGTCGGCGCCCTGGCACATCGAGATGATGTAGGACTCGATGACCTCGGGGCCGAAGCGCTCGAAGGCTTCCTTGATGGTGTGGAAGACGCCGAGGGTCTTCTCGCCGGCGGCGTCGAGCGGGGCCGGCGTGGGGGCGAGGGGGCGGCGGGAGCGGAGTTCCTTGGCGAGGAGCTTCTGCCGGTAGTCGCGGGGCATGTCGGCGTAGCGCCAGGATTCCTCGCCGAGCCGGTCGAAGAGCTGGCCGAGGGTGTGGTGGTGGGCGTCGGCGTGTTCGCGGACGTCCATGGTGGCGAGTTGGAGGCCGAACGCGGAGAGCGTGCGGATGGTGCGGTCCATGCGGCCGTCGGCGACGATGCCGGCCTTGTGGCGGCGCAGGGAGTCCTGGATGAGGGCGAGGTCGCTGACGAGTTCGGCGGTGCCGAGGTAGTCGCAGCCGGGGCGGTGGGGGCGGCCGCTGGCGAGGCGTTCGCGGGTGTTGACGAGCTTCTGGCGGATGCAGGTGGCCTTGAGCCGGTAGGGCTCCTCGGCGTTCAGCCGCTTGTAGCGGGGGCTGATCTCGGGGAGGAGGTCCAGGTCGGCCTGGAGGGAGGCGAGGAGTTCGTCGGTGGCGCCGGTGTAGCGGATGGAGTTGGAGAGCAGTCCGCGGAGCTGGTCGACCAGTTCGAGGGCGTCGGTGATGCCGTGCTCGTGCTGGAGGATGAGGACGTCCCAGGTGACCTGGGGGGTCACGTTGGGGTTGCCGTCGCGGTCGCCGCCGATCCACGTGCCGAAGGTGAGGGGGCGGGTGCCGGCGGGGAGCTCGACCCCGACGCGCTCCAGTTCGGCGGCCAGGTCCTCCAGGACGTCGCCGACGGCGTTGGCGTGCAGTTCGTCCAGGTAGTAGATCGCGTTCCGGGCCTCGTCGGTGGGCTCGGGTCGTACGACGCGGAGTTCGTCGGTCTGCCAGATGAGGTCGATGTTCTCGGCGAGCCTGAGGTCCTGGCGGCGGCGGTCGGCCTCGATGACCGGGGTTTCCAGGAGGGCGGCGATGCGGCGGAGCTTGTTGAGGACGGAGCGCCGGGCGGCCTCGGTGGGGTGCGCGGTGAAGACGGGGCGCACGTTGAGGTTCTTGACGGTGGCGCGCAGGTGCTCGGGGTCGGCGTCCTTGAGGCGGTCGGCGGTGCGGGCCAGGAGGCCGCCCTCGGCGGACCGGCGGTCGCGCATTTCGTGGGCGCGGTGGACCTGCTCGGTCACGTTGGCCAGGTGGAAGTAGGTGGAGAAGGCGCGGACGAGCTTGGCGGCGGTCTCCAGGCCGGTGTCGCCGAGGAGCTCGGCGGCGGCCTCGCCGTCGGTGCGGGTCAGGGCGCGTACGCGCTCGACGAGGTCGAGGAGTTCCTGACCCTCTTGGCGTACCAGGGTCTCGCCCAGCAGGTCGCCGAGGCGGCGGATGTCGGCGCGCAGCTCGGGGCTGGCGGCGGGGGTCTGGTCGGCACTGCTCACAGTGTGCGGCTCCTTGCAGTGGTGGTGCACGGGACCCGGGGCCGCGGTCGGCGGATGCCGACGCCACCCCGGAAAGCAGGGTGCGGACCGCGCTGTCCGACCTCTCCAGGATAGGTGTCCGTGCTTTCGGTGCTGTTCGCGCCCCGGACGGCCGTCCGTGTTGTCGGGGGGTCCGTCCGGGGTACGCGGTGTGTGTCTACCCGGTATTCGTGCGTCTGTGCGCGGTGTTTCGCCCTCTCGTGGGCGGGCCTTCGCACTGCCATACTTACGAGGCCGTAGGTTACGGGTGCGTAACCACGGTTGTCCGTCCCGTTCTCACCCTCAGGGGACTCCCCATGAAGACCAGCCCCGATGTGATCGAGGCCGCCACCCCGGCGGCCGGTGGTCAGGCTCTTCCCTCCGCCACGCTCGGCGGGGACGACAAGCGGTCGATCGAGCAGATCGCGCTCCTGCTGTTCATCGTCGTGCCGTTCGTGGCCCTGGTGGCGGCGGTGCCGCTGGCCTGGGGCCGCGGGGTGAGCTGGCTCGATCTGGGTCTGCTGGTGGCGATGTACTTCATCGGCTGCCACGGCATCACGATCGGCTTCCACCGGTATTTCACGCACGGTTCGTTCAAGGCGAAGCGTCCGCTCCGCATCGCGCTCGCGGTGGCGGGTTCGCTGGCCGTCGAGGGCCCTCTGGTGCGCTGGGTGGCCGATCACCGCAAGCACCACCGGTTCTCGGACGCGGACGGTGACCCGCACTCGCCGTGGCGGTTCGGCGAGACGCTGCCGGCGCTGCTGAAGGGCCTGTGGTGGGCCCACATCGCATGGATGTTCGACGAGGAGCAGACCCCGCAGCAGAAGTACGCGCCGGACCTGATCAAGGACCCGGCGATCCGCCGGATCTCGCGCCACTTCCTGACCTTCACGATCATCTCGCTGGCGATCCCCCCGCTGGTCGGCGGCCTGGTGACGATGTCGTGGTGGGGCGCGGCGACGGCGTTCTTCTGGGGCTCGCTGGTACGGGTGGCGCTGCTGCACCACGTGACGTGGTCGATCAACTCGATCTGCCACGCGGTCGGCAAGCGCCCCTTCAAGTCGCGGGACAAGTCCGGCAACGTGTGGTGGCTGGCGGTCCTGTCGTGCGGCGAGTCCTGGCACAACCTGCACCACGCGGACCCGACGAGCGCGCGGCACGGCGTGATGCGCGGTCAGATCGATTCGAGCGCGCGTCTCATCCGCTGGTTCGAGCAGGCCGGCTGGGCGTACGACGTGCGCTGGCCGGACGAGGCCCGTATCGAGTCCCGGCGCAACCGCGCGGCGGCCGACGCGGCATGATGGACGACGTGGCGACCGACTCCAGCGCAGGCAGCGAGAACACCCGTACACCTTCGTCCCGGCGGGCCCGCCGGGTGCGGATGACGGGGAAGGAGCGCCGCGAGCAGCTGCTGGACATCGGTCGCACCCTGTTCGCCGACAAGGGCTTCGAGGGCACGTCGGTCGAGGAGATCGCGGCCCGCGCGGGGGTGTCGAAGCCTGTCGTCTACGAACACTTCGGCGGCAAGGAGGGGCTGTACGCGGTCGTGGTGGACCGGGAGATGCGCCAGCTCCTGGACATGGTGACGAGTGCCCTGACCGCGGGGCACCCCCGGGAGCTCCTGGAGCAGGCGGCGTTCGCGCTGCTGGACTACATCGAGACGTACACCGACGGGTTCCGCATCCTGGTCCGGGACTCCCCGGTCGCCCAGTCGACGGGCACCTTCGCCTCCCTGATCAGCGACATCGCCACCCAGGTCGAGGACATCCTGGGCCTGGAGTTCAAGGCCCGGGGCTTCGATCCGAAGCTGGCCCCACTGTACGCGCAGGCGCTGGTGGGCATGGTGGCGCTGACCGGCCAGTGGTGGGTGAACGCGCGCAAGCCGAAGAAGGCGGAGGTCGCGGCCCATCTGGTGAACCTGGCCTGGCACGGTCTGGAGAACCTGGAGTCGAAGCCGCGGCTGATAGGACACCGCAGGAGCTGACGGCCGAAGCAGTCTTGTTTCATCGGTAAACCACTTCAGTCCCGGCAGTCACAGTTGTAGAGTCTGTGAACATCCCGGGAATGCCTCACCCTGCGCGTGACGCACTCGTGAAGGCCGTTCTCCCGGTTCCACCACGTACCCCTGGGGGGGCTTTGACTTCTGTGGAACCCGGCCGTGCCATGCCCGCACGCTCGAAGCGTGCGCGGCGGCTCGCCGCCTGCACCGCTCTCGTCCTCTCGGCCGGCATGCTGCTGGCCGCTCCGGCCTCGGCCGATGACGCGGCGCCCGCGCCGCACCGCGCCACCCAGCCGCGCGTCCCCGCCCTCGACGCGCAGCCCACGCTGACCCTGCCCGCGCCCACCGCGAAGAAGAAGTCGCGGGCGGCGGGGGTCGAGGGCGCGCAGGCGGCGGTCGTTCCCGCCGCGCCGCGCTTCGACGTCACCGGCGACGGCAACAGCGACATGCTGTACCGCGCGATCGACGACAACCTGTACATCAGTCCGGCGGGCAGCGCCGACGACTACCCGTACTACATCGGTATGGACGACGTCGACGAGAAGTACAAGGACATCATCACGCCGGGCGACCTGAACCAGGACGGCAGCCCGGAGATCCTCACGCTGTCCGCGTCCGGCACGCTCTCGCTCCGCTCGGGCCAGGACTCCACCGGGGCGTCCTACCCCTACTGGAGCGGCACCGGCTGGCAGCGGTACAACAAGGTCGTCTCGGCGGGCGACCTGAACGGCGACGGCCGCGGCGACCTGCTGGCCCGCACCCCGTCGGGCGACATCTACCTGTACACCGCCACCGGCAACCTGGGCAGCGCGCCCTTCAAGGCCGGCGTCAGGGTGGGCTACGGCTGGGGCTCGTACGACCAGATCGTCGGCGCCAACGACGTCAACGGCGACGGGATCGGCGACCTCTACGCCCGTACGCCCGCCGGTGACCTGTACTACTACGCGGGCACCGGGAAGGCCTCGGCGCCGTACAAGGCGCGCGTCAAGGCCGGTTACGGCTGGGACATCTACAACCAGATCATCCCGGCCGACGACTACACCGGCGACGGCCTCGGTGACCTGCTGGCGCGCACGCCGGGCGGCGCACTGTACTTCTACGAGTCCACCGGCTACGGCACCTTCCTCAAGCGGAGGGGCGGCGGTACCGGCTGGAACGCCGCGTCCCTCTTCGCGGGTCAGGGCGGCAACCCCGACTTCGGCAAGAACGAGCTGATGACGCGTACCAAGGGCGGCACGCTCTACTGGTACTACGCGAAGAACAACGGCAAGCTCAGCGCCCGCATTCAGGCGAGCGACAGCGGCGGCTGGGCCGGGGCGAACATCAACTTCCCGTCGTCGCTCGACAAGGACGGCTACGCCGACCTGCTGGAGACGTACAACGGCACGCTCTACAACGAGGGCACGGGCCTCGGCGGCGGCTGGAGCGGCTACACCGCCCTCGTGGGCCCCGGCGACCTCAGCGGCGACGGCAAGGGCGACCTGCTCGGCCGCACCAAGTCCGGCAGCCTGTACCTGTTCAAGGGCAACGGGCTCGGCACCAAGCTCGCGGCCAGGATCAAGGTCGGCTACGGCTTCAACACGTACAACAAGATCGTCGGGGCGGGTGACCTCAGCGGTGACGGCCTCGCGGACGTCGTGGCCCGCGACACCAAGGGCAACCTGTACCTGTACAAGGGCACGGGCAACGCCACCAAGCCGCTCAAGGCCCGCGTCAAGCTCGGCTACGGCTACAACACGTACAAGCAGCTCGCGGCCCCGGGTGACCTGGACGGCGACGGCAAGGCCGACCTGGTCGGCGTCGACGGCAAGGGCGACGTGTACCGCTACTCGTCCACCGGCACCGGCAAGATCAGCAAGCGCGTCAAGATCGGCTACGGCTGGGACATCTACAACGGCCTCTACTAGGCCCGCGTGACCGCCCCATCGTGACGCCCCGTTCCCGCCCGCGCGGGGACGGGGCGTTGTACAGTCTGGGCACATCCCGGGAATGCTTCACCCTGCACGCACCGTGCCCGTGAAGGCGTTTCTCCCGGTTCCACCACATCACCCCTGGGGGGGCTTTGACTTCTGTGGAACCCGGCCGTTCCGTCCCGCGCCCGAAGCGCGCGAGCCGGATCGCGGCCTGCACCGCACTCGTTCTCTCCGCCGGCATGCTGCTGGCGGCTCCGGCCTCGGCCGATGGCCCGGCGCCCGCCCCGGCCGGCGCCACCGCGCAGTCCACCGCCGCGCTCGGCGGGCAGCCGACGCTCAGCCTGCCGAAGCCCGCGGCGAAGAAGAAGTCCGGTGCGCCGGGCGTGGCGGGTGCCCAGTCCCCGTCCTCCGTCGTCCCGGCCAAGCCGCGTGCGGACCTGGACGGCGACGGCCGCAGCGACCAGCTGTACCGGGGCCTGGACGGCAATGTGTACGCCGTCACGGACGCCGCCGGCGAATCGCACCCGTACACGATCAACAGTGACGACCAGCTGGAGATGTCCAAGGACATCATCACCCCGGGCGACCTCGACGGCGACGGCAACGCCGAGGTCCTGACGCTGTCGGCGACCGGCAAGCTCTCGCTCTACCGGAGCCTGGACGCGAACACGACCAGCCCCGTCACCTGGTCGGGCAACGGCTGGCAGAAGTTCAACAAGGTCATCGCCCCCGGTGACCTGGACGGCGACGGCCGCGGCGACCTGCTCGCACGTACGCCGGCCGGTGACATCTACCTCTACATCTCCACCGGCAGCGTGGACAGCGCGCCGTTCGAGGCCGGTGTCGAGGTGGGCTCCGGCTGGAACATCTACGACCAGATCGTCGGCATGAACGACGTGGACGGCGACGGCATCGGCGACGTCCTGGGCCGTACGCCCAGTGGCGACGTGTACGCCTACCTCGGCACCGGTGACGCGACGAACCCGTTCAAGCGGCTCCCCATGGTCGGCTACGGCTGGGACATCTACAACCAGATCATCGGCTGTGACGACGTCGACGGCGACGGTTTCGGCGACCTGATGGCCCGCAAGCCGGGCGGTGACCTCTACTTCTACCGCGCCGTGGGCGACGGGACGTCCTCCCCCCGCGAGGAGGCCGGCACGGGCTGGAACGCCGCCGCGCTGTACGCCGGGGCGGGCGGCAACCCGGTCTTCGGGAAGCAGGAGCTGGAGGCGCGTACCAAGGGCGGCAGCCTGTACTGGTACCAGAGCCGGAACAACGAGAAGTTCTTCCCGCGTCAGCTGGACAGCTCGGACACCGGCTGGAACCAGGTGAGCCTGTCGCTGGCCTCCTCGCTGGACAACGACGGCTGGGCCGACCTCCTCCAGGTCTACAAGGGCACGCTCTACGTCGGCGCCGAGCAGATCGGCTCCGGCTGGCAGGTCTACAACAGCCTGACCGGCCCGGGCGACCTGACCGGCGACGGCAAGGGCGACCTGCTGGCCCGCGACACCGGGGGCGACCTGTACCTGTACCAGGGCAACGGGCTCGGCACGAAGTTCGCGACCAAGGTCAAGGTCGGCTACGGCTACGACACGTACAACAAGATCGTCGGCGCCGGTGACATCAGCGGCGACGGCCTCGCGGACGTCGTGGCCCGTGCCACGGACGGCACGCTGTACCTGTACAAGGGCACGGGCGACGCCGCCAAGCCGCTCTCGGCCCGCTCCGAGATCGGCACCGGCTACAACATCTACACGCAGTTCGCGGCCCCGGGCGACCTCGACGGCGACGGCAAGGCCGACCTGGTCGGCGTCGACGGCGCGGGTGACGTGTACCGCTACTCGTCCACCGGCACCGGCACGATCGAGAAGCGCGTCGAGATCGGCTACGGCTGGGACATCTACAACGGCCTGTACTAGGCCCGCGTCACCGCGTCAACGATCGCGCCCCCGTCCCCGCACCCGCGGGGACGGGGCGCTGCAACCCCTGGGGGGGCTTTGTCCTCTGTGATACCCGGCCGTTCCGTCGTGCGCCCGAAGCGCGCGAGCCGGATCGCGGCCTGCACCGCACTCGTTCTCTCCGCCGGCATGCTGCTGGCGGCTCCGGCCTCGGCCGATGACCCGGCGTCCGCCCCGAGCGGCGCCACCGCGCAGTCCCCGTCCTCGGTCGTCCCGGCCAAGCCGCTGCGCGACCTGGACGGCGACGGCTCCAGCAACATGCTGTACCGCGACCTGGACGGTGTCCTGTACACCTCGACGAACACGTACGGCACGCACCCGTACAAGATCGACAGTGCCGACCGGTACGAGATGTTCAAGGACATCATCACGCCGGGCGACCTGGACGGCGACGCCAAGCCCGAGATCCTGGCGCTGTCGGCCTCGGGCAAGCTCTCGCTCTTCCGGAGCACGGGCGAGAAGGGCACCGGCAGCGCCACCTGGTCGGGCAACGGCTGGCAGAAGTTCAACAAGGTCACCGCCCCCGGTGACCTGGACGGCGACGGCCGCGCCGATCTCCTCGCGCGGACGCCTTCCGGTGACGTCTACGTCTACATCTCCACCGGCGACGTGAAGAGCGCGCCCTTCAAGGCCGGCGTCAAGGTGGGGTACGGCTGGAACGTCTACAACCAGGTCGTGGGCGTCAACGACGTCAACCGCGACGGGTTGGGCGACGTGATCGCCCGTACGCCCGCCGGTGACGTGTACTTCTACGCCGCTACCGGCGACGCGGCGAAGCCCTTCAAGACGCGCGTCAAGGTGGGCTACGGATGGGACGTCTACAACCAGCTGATCGCCGTCGACGACGTCGACGGCGACGGTCTCGGCGACCTCCTCGCCCGTAAGCCCGGCGGCGACAGCTACGTGTACCACTCCATCGGCGACGGCACCTTCAAGGCACGCGAGGCCGGCGCCACGGGGTGGAACAAGGCGGCGCTGTTCGCCGGCGCGGGCGGCAACCCCGACTGGGGCAAGCACGAGGTCCTGGCCCGCACCAAGCCCGGCGGCCTGTACTGGTACGACTCGCGCAACGACGGGACGTTCGGCCCGCGCGGGCACAACGGCGAGGACGAGGGCTGGAACAACGTGGGGCTGGCGTTCGCGTCGTCCCTCGGCCACGACGGCACGGCCGAACTGGTCCAGAACTTCGACGGCAGACTCGGCATCAACGACGAATTCATCGGCGACGGCTGGCAGGACTACAACAACCTGACCGGCCCGGGCGACCTGAGCGGTGACGGCAAGGGCGACCTGCTGGCCCGCGACACCAAGGGCGACCTGTACCTGTACCAGGGCAACGGGCTCGGCACCGGCTTCGCCGCCAAGGTCAAGGTCGGCTACGGCTACGACACCTACACCGCACTCGTCGGCGCCGGCGACCTCAGCGGCGACGGCCTCGCCGACGTCGTGGCCCGCGACACCAAGGGCGACCTGTACCTGTACAAGGGCACCGGCAAGGCCGCCAAGCCGCTCTCGGCCCGCGTCGGGCTCGGCTACGGCTACAACACGTACAAGCAGCTCGCGGCCCCGGGCGACATGGACGGCGACGGCTTCGCCGACCTGATCGGCGTCGACGGCAAGGGCGACGTGTACCGCTACTCGTCCACCGGCACCGGCACGATCAGCAAGCGCGTCAAGATCGGCTACGGCTGGGACATCTACAACAGCCTGTTCTAGGCCCGCGTGCCCCACGGCGCCCCGTTCCCGCACGCGCGGGGGCGGGGCGCTCCCGTGTGCCGGGGCTCAGCCGGTCACCGGCTCCAGGAACTCCAGCCGGTTGCCCACCGGGTCGTGGCTGTAGAAGCGGCGGTGGCCCGGGAGGTCGTCGTCCCAGACCACTTCGGCGCCGCGCTCGGCCAGCCGGGCCGCGTACGCCTCGATGTCCGTGACGCGCAGGCCCGGATGGGCCTTGCGGGCGGGGCGGAAGTCCGCCTCGATGCCCAGGTGCAGCTGGACGGGCCCGGCGGCGAACCAGCAGCCGCCCCGGGCCGCGAGCACAGGTGGCTTCGGGATCTCCGTCATGCCGAGGACGTCCGTGTAGTACGCGCGCAGGGCTTCCTCGCTGCCTTCCGGAGCGGCGAGCTGGACGTGGTCGAGCGAGGCGATCATCGGGGCTCCCGGTGGGCGACGGCGAAGATGCGGCGGAACGGGAGGACCGTGCCGTGCGGGCCCTTCGGGTAGGCCGTGCGCAGCCGGTCGCGGTAGTCGGCGAGGAAGGCGTCCCGGGCCTCCTCGTCATCGGCGAGCGCGGTGAGCACGGGGCGCAGCCCGGTGCCTTTGACCCAGTCCAGGACGGGGTCCTCGCCCGGGAGCAGGTGGAGGTAGGTGGTCTCCCAGACGTCGGCGGTGGTCCCGGGGCCGGTCAGCGCGTCCAGGTATCCGGCGGGGCTCAGCACGGCGTCCGCGTGGCGCAGCAGGCCGCCGAGGCGGGGGCGCCAGCGCGGGGACTCCGCGAGTTCGCGCATCAGGACGTGCGAGGGCTGGTCGAAGTTGCCGGGGACCTGGAGGGCGAGGGTGCCGCCGGGGAGCAGGGCGTCCAGCCAGACCGGCAGGCGGGCGGCGTGGCCGGGGACCCACTGGAGCAGGGCGTTGGAGACGATCAGGCCGTACGGCTCCGGGGGCGCCCAGACGGCCGCGTCGGCCTCGGTGAAGTCCAGCAGTTCCGTGGCGTGGGCGCGGGCCCTCTCCAGCATCTGCGGGGAGTTGTCGTAGCCGGTGATCCGGGCGTGCGGCCAGCGCTCGGCGAGCAGGGCGGTGACGTTGCCGGCGCCGCAGCCGAGGTCGGCGATGCGGGGGGCGGGGGCGTCTCCGGGGCTGTCCGGCGGGTCGGGGACGCGGGCCAGGAGGTCGTGGAAGGGGCGGGTGCGGTGGTCCGCGTGGCGCAGGTACTGCTGCGGGTCCCAGAGGGGTGCGGTCATGGTTTCCAGGATCGACCGCGAGTATCTTGATGTCAAGACACTCGAATTCAAGAGACTTCATGTCGACAGACCCTCTACACTGATCCACATGGAGGACGAGGTCGACCGTCTGGTCGCTGCATGGCGCCGCGAGCGCCCCGACCTCGACGTGGAACCGCTCGAGGTCCTCAGCCGCGTCTCCCGCCTGGCCCGGCACCTCGACCGGGCCCGCCGCATCGCCTTCGCCGAGCACCAGCTCGAACCGTGGGAGTTCGACGTCCTCACGTCGCTGCGCCGGGCCGGCGCCCCCTACCAGCTCTCCCCCGGCCAGCTGCTCACCCAGACCCTGGTCACCTCGGGCACGATGACCAACCGCATCGACCGCCTCACCAAGAAGAACCTGGTCGAGCGGCTGCCCGACCCCAGCGACCGGCGCGGCGTGCTGGTCCGGCTCACCGCCGAGGGCCGTGACAAGGCCGACCAGTCCCTGGCGGGCCTCCTGGCCCAGGAGCGGGCCATCCTCGGCGAGCTCTCCCGCCAGCAGCGCGGCGAACTGGCCGGGCTGCTACGCCAGTTGACCGCCCCGTTCGACAACATCCCCGGCTAGCTCCGGCTCCTCCAGGTCGACGGGGCCGACGCCCGCGCGTCTGGCCAGCGCCACGGCGGCCAGCGTCGAGTGCACGCCGAGCTTCCCCAGCACGTTCTGCATGTGCGTCCGCACGGTGTGCGGTGAGAGGAACAGCCGCTCCGCGACCGCCTTGCGGCCCAGGCCCGCGACCATGCACCGCAGCACCTCGCGCTCGCGCGGGGTCAGCGACTCGACCAGCTTCTCGCTCTCGGTGCGGTGCTTGCGGTCGGCCAGCAGCTCCCGCAGCACCCCCGTCAGCAGGGCGGCGGGCAGATGTGTCTCGTCGCGCAGCACCCCCCGGATCACCGCCAGCAGCCGTTGCAGCGAGCTGTCCTTGGCGACCCAGCCGCAGGCCCCGGCCTGGAGGGCGAGCGCGGCCCGGGCCGGGTCGTCCTTCTCGGCGAGCACGACCGTACGCACCGAGGGACGCGCCACGCGCACCGCGCCGACCAGGGCGATCCCGTCGACCGGACCGGCCGGGCCGGGTCCGGAGCGCGGGGCGGGCACCGGGAGCGGGCCCGCGCCGGTGCGGGCGGGCGCGGCGACGGCGCCCAGCTCCGCGTCGGCCAGCAGCACGTCGTACCCCCGGCCCTCGGCCGCCGCGCGCTCCAGACAGCGCAGCGCCGCCGGGCCGCTGCCGGCCGCGGCCACCTCGACGTCCGGCTCGGCCGCGAGCGCGGCCGCCAGCGACTCGGCGAAGATCCGGTGGTCGTCCACCACGAGAACCCGGATACGGGCCACAGGCACCCCCATGCTGTGAATGACGGGGCGCCCCCAAGCGTGCGTCCCCCGACGGGGCCGGACCCGCACGGTGCTGCGCCCGGCTGTCCCGTGCCCCTGAATACGGCGCAGGCCCCCCGCCGGCGCTGAGCATCAGGGTACGGGCGGGGGGCCCGGGGGGAAGGGAATTGGCGGAAGTTGTCCAGGGGTGCGCCCTAGGGTGGGGCGCATGTTCCATCTTGAGACGGAAGTGAACAAGGAACGACGTGTGCAGCTGCACCGGCGGCTGCGGGACGACAACACCGCGCGCTCACCGCACATGGCCGCCCTGCGCGGCGCGCCCGACGCGCACGAGGAGCCGCTGCACGTCTGGGCGCTGGATGCCGAGGGGCGCCTCGCGGGCGGTCTCGCGGCCCACACCTGGGCGCGCTGGCTCCACCTGGAGCTGCTGTGGGTCGATACCGCGCACCGGGGTTCCGGCCTCGGCGCGCGGCTGCTCGCCGAGGCGGAACGGGTGGCGCGGGCGGACCGGGCCTGCACCCGCTCCCGGGTGGAGACCTGGGACTTCCAGGCCCCCGGCTTCTACCGGAAGCAGGGGTACGAGGTGCGCGGGCGGGTGGACGACTTCCCGCCGGGCGTCACGGAGTTCACCCTCACCAAGGAACTCCGCTGACGCCCGCGGGCGTCCGCCGGGTCAGACCAGCCGGCGTGCGCCCGCAGACGGCACCGCGGGGAAGACGCCCGGGGTGCCGTAGCCGGCCGCGGTGAACGCCTCCAGGACGGACTTGGTGACCGCGTCCGCCCGCTCCTCCTCGACCAGCACGATCGCCGAGCCGCCGAAGCCGCCCCCGGTCATCCGCGCCCCGAGCGCCCCGGCCGCGTTGGCCGCCTCGACCACGACGTCGAGCTCCACGCAGGAGACCCGCAGGTCGTCGCGGAGCGAGATGTGTCCCGCCGTGAGGACCGGGCCGGCCGCGCGCACGTCGCCCGCGTCGAGCAGCGCGATGACCTGCTCGACGCGCTGGTTGTCGCCGACCACATGGCGTACGTACCGCACGACGGACTCGTCCGCGCCGGCCTCCGCGAGCCGGTCCAGGGCGGCGCCCAGCTCCTCGTACGGCAGGTCGCGCAGGGTGGGTATGCCGAGCAGGCGGGCGCCCTCCTCGCAGCCGGCCCGGCGCTCCGCGTAGGCCCCGTCGCCGAGCGCGTGCTTGACGCGGGTGTCGACCACCAGGAGCCGCAGCCCGTGCGCGGCCAGGTCGAAGGGCACCTGGCGGCGGCCGAGGTCCCGGGTGTCCAGGTGCAGGGCGTGGCCCTCGGTGCAGCAGGCGGACGCCATCTGGTCCATGACCCCGCAGGGGACGCCGACGAAGGCGTTCTCCGCGCGCTGGGCGATGACCGCGAGCTCCGCCGCGTCGAGCCCGAGGCCGAAGAGGTCGTTGAGGGCGAGGGCGGTGACCACTTCGAGGGCGGCGGACGAGGAGAGCCCGGCGCCCGTGGGGACGGTGGAGGTCAGCTGGATGTCGGCGCCGGTGACCGCGTGGCCCGCCTCGCGCAGCGCCCAGACGACGCCGGCCGGGTAGGCGGCCCAGCCGTGGCCCTCGTTCGGGGTCAGCCCGTCCACGCGGAGCCGGACGACGCCTCCGGGCACGTCGGTGGAGTGCAGCCGCAGTTCGCCGTCGGTGCGGCGGGCGACGGCGGCGCGCGCGGTGTGCGGGAGCGCGAGCGGCATGACGAAGCCGTCGTTGAAGTCGGTGTACTCGCCGATCAGGTTGACCCGGCCGGGTGCGGCCCAGATCCCCTCGGGCTCGCTTCCGTACAGCTCGGTGAAGGAGGCGGTCAGCTCTGCGTGGTCCTCGGTCATGGTGCGGTGGGCTCCTCTCGGCGGGCGAACGTCCAGGCGTCGGAGACGATTCCGGCCAGGTCGGCGCGGGACGGCTGCCAGCCGAGCCGCTCCCTGGCGGTGGCGGCGGAGGCGACGAGGACGGCCGGGTCTCCGGCGCGGCGCGGGGCCGCGGTCTCGGGAACGGGGTGGCCGGTGACCTCGCGGACCGTCTCGATGACCTCGCGGACCGAGAAGCCGTTGCCGTTGCCGAGGTTGCAGATCAGGTGCTCGCCGGGGGTGGCGGCGTCGAGGGCGAGGAGGTGCGCCTCGGCCAGGTCCGCGACGTGGATGTAGTCGCGGACGCAGGTGCCGTCCGGGGTCGGGTAGTCGTCGCCGTAGACGGAGATCGACTCGCGCCGCCCGAGGGCGACCTGGAGGACCAGCGGGATGAGGTGGGACTCGGGGCTGTGCCGCTCGCCGCAGTCGCCGTACGCCCCGGCCACGTTGAAGTAGCGCAGCGAGACGGCGGCCAGGCCGTGGGCGGCGGCCTCGCCGGTGATCATGTGGTCGACGGCGAGTTTGGTCGCGCCGTACGGGCTGGTCGGGGCGGTGGGGTCGGCCTCCGTGATGGGGCTGGAGACCGGCTCGCCGTAGGTCGCGGCGGTGGAGGAGAAGACCAGGGTGCGCACCCCGGCGTCGCGCATCGCGGCGAGCAGGGCGGTGGAGCCGCCGACGTTGTTGAGCCAGTACTTCTCGGGGTCGGTGACGGACTCGCCGACCTGGGAGTACGCGGCGAAGTGGAGGACCCCGTCGTAGGAGGCGTCGAGCCACTTGGCGGCGTCCTGGACGCGGCCCTCGATGAAGCCGGCCCCGGCCGGGACGCCCTCGCGGAAGCCGGTGGAGAGGTCGTCCAGGACGGTGACGGTGTGGCCGGCCTCAAGCAGGTGCTGGGCGACGACACTGCCCACGTAACCGGCGCCACCGGTGACCAGGTACTTCTTCGGGGTCTTGCTCACTGGCTCGCTACCTCTCGCAGTCGCTGGGCCGCGGTCTCCGGCGGCACGTCGTTGATGAACACGCTCATGCCGGATTCGGAACCCGCGAGGAACTTCAGCTTGCCGGAGGTCCGTCGGATGGTGAAAAGCTCGAGGTGGAGCCCGAAGTCCTCACGTCCGGGGATCCCGAACGGCGCCTGGTGCCAGGCGGAGATGTACGGGGTCGGCGGCTCTCCGGGTCCGAAGATCCGGTCGAATCGCCTCAACAGTTCCAGATAGACCTGTGGGAACTCCGTGCGCGCCTCCTTGCCCAGCTCCAGCAGGTCGGGGACGCGTTGGCGCGGGTGGAGGTGGACCTCGTACGGCCAGTGGGCCGCGTACGGGACGAAGGCGATCCAGTGCTCGGTGGCGAGCACGATCCGGGAGCCGTCCGCCTCCTCGCGGGCGGTCACGTCGTCGAAGAGGTTGCGGCCGGTCTTCGCGTGGTGGGCGGCCATCGAGCGGAGCATCAGCTCGGTGCGCGGGGTGATGAAGGGGTAGCCGTAGATCTGGCCGTGCGGGTGGCCGAGCGTGACGCCGATCTCGGCGCCCCGGTTCTCGAAGCAGAACACCTGCTTGACCTGCGGGAGCCGGGCCAGGGCCGCGGTGCGGTCGGTCCAGGCGTCCAGGACGAGCCCGGCCTGCTCCTCGGTGAGGTCGGCGAACGAGGCGTCGTGGTCGGAGGTGAAGCAGACGACCTCGCAGCGGCCGGAGTCGCCGGCGAGCGAGGGGAAGCGGTTCTCGAAGACGGCGACGTCGTAGTCGGGCTCCGGGATCTCGCTCTGCCGGCCCTCGCGCGAGGGGCACAGCGGGCACTCGTCGGCGGGCGGGTGGTAGATCCGGCCCTGGCGGTGCGAGGCGATGGCCACGCTGTCGCCGAGGAGGGGGTCGCGCCGGATCTCGGACGAGGTGGAGACGGCGTCGAGCGGGCGCGTGTCGACGGCCTCGCGCACGAGGTCGTCGCGGCTGTCGTAGTAGATCAGCTCCCGGCCGTCGGCGAGCGTCGTAACCGTCTTCTTCACCAGACTCCTCCCACCAAACATAAGCCAACACAATGAACCACAAGTCAACAGATGCGTCAATGAGTCGACGGCGGGGGCATACGGGCGATGCGAGGGGGGATCACGGCCGCTTGAAGGCTGCGATTCCACCAATACGATCACAAACAAACAAAGAACCGCTGGGGAACTGTTCACTTTCCGAACACAAGAGCGTAGTTTCCTTCGGGTTCCGTTCGCGCAACGAAGCGAGTCCCCCACATGCAATATCTGGCAGCAGAGCTCCGGCTCCCCACGAACTGGCTCGACTACACGATCCTGGCGATCTACTTCGTCGTCGTGCTCGGCATCGGCTTCGCCGCCCGGGCGAGTGTCAAAACCAGCCTCGACTTCTTCCTCTCGGGACGGTCACTGCCCGCATGGGTGACGGGGCTGGCCTTCGTCGCGGCGAATCTCGGCGCCACCGAGATCCTGGGCATGGCGGCGACGGGCGCGCAGTACGGCGTCGCGGTGGTGCACTGGTACTGGATCGGCGCCATCCCCGCGATGGTCTTCCTCGGCCTCGTGATGATGCCGTTCTACTACCGCTCGAAGGTGCGCTCGGTGCCGGAGTTCCTGCTCCAGCGCTTCGACAAGTCCGCGCACCTGCTGAGCTCCATACTCTTCGCCTTCTCGGCGATCCTGATCGCGGGCGTCAACCTGTACGCCCTGTCGATCGTCGTGGAGGCGCTGCTCGGCTGGCCGCAGTGGGTCGCGATCGTCGTCGCGGGCCTCTTCGTCCTCGTCTACATCACGATCGGCGGGCTCTCCTCCGCGATCTACAACGAGGTCCTCCAGTTCTTCGTCATCCTCGCCGCGCTGATCCCGCTGACCCTGCTGGGTCTCAAGCGCGTCGGCGGCTGGGACGGGCTGAGCGATTCGCTGACGTCGAAGCACGGCTCCAACTTCATGTCGGCCTGGGGCGGCACGGGCATCGGTGACGCCAACCCGCTCGGCGCCAACTGGCTGACGATCGTCCTCGGCCTCGGCTTCGTGCTCTCCTTCGGCTACTGGACGACGAACTTCGCCGAGGTGCAGCGCGCCCTGTCCGCGAAGAACCTCTCGGCCGCCCAGCGCACCCCGCTGATCGCCGCCTTCCCGAAGATGTTCATCGTCTTCGCCGTGATGATCCCCGGCCTGGTCGCCGCCGTGGTCGTGCCGAACATCGGCGCCGCCGGCTCCGGCACCACGTACAACGACGCGATCCCGCTGCTGATGCGCGAGCTGCTGCCCAACGGTGTGCTCGGCATCGCGGTGACCGGTCTGCTGGCCGCGTTCATGGCGGGTATGGCCGCCAACGTCTCCTCGTTCAACACCGTGTTCACCACGGACATCTGGGCGCGGTACGTGAAGAAGGACGAGTCCGACGCGTACTACCTGCGCTTCGGCCGGATGATCACGGCGCTCGGCGTGCTGGCCTCCATCGGCACCGCGTTCATCGCCGCCAGCTTCTCCAACATCATGAGCTACCTCCAGACGCTCTTCTCGTTCTTCAACGTGCCGCTCTTCGTCGTCTTCATCATCGGCATGTTCTGGAAGCGCGCCTCGATGAAGTCCGGTGTCTGGGGCCTGCTCGCGGGCACCACGGCCGCGATGGTCAACTACTTCGTCATCTACAAGCAGGGCGTCATCGACATCCCGAGCGACCAGGGCGCCAACTTCGTCTCCGCGATCGTCGGCTTCGTCGCCGGCGCGGTCGTCATGATCGCGGTCACGCTCTTCACCGCTCCCAAGCCCGAGGCCGAACTCGCCGGCCTCGTCTACGGAACCGAGTCCCCGGGCGCCCCCGAGGTGCCCGAGGAGGGCGACAGCGCCTGGTACCGCAGGCCCGCACTCCTGGGCTGGGGGGCCATCGTGCTCGCCGCCCTGTGCTACGTCCCCTACTCGTTCTGATCGGAGCAACCCACCATGTCCGACCTGCACAAGGAAGTCTCCGACCTGGAGCAGAAGTCCGCCACGGCGGCCCGCCTCTTCGACATCCGGCGGATCATCGGCGGCCTCTTCGTGGTCTACGGGATCATCGTGACGATCGCCGGGATCAGCCCGTCCGACGCGGACCTGAAGAAGGCCCAGGGCGTCCACATCAACCTCTGGACCGGCCTCGCCATGCTGGCCCTCGGCCTGTTCTTCCTGGTCTGGATGAAGCTGCGCCCGGCCCAGGCCCCGGAGCCCGCTCCTGAGGACACCCCGGAGAGCTGATACGCCGTTACGCGGCAGGGGCCGGACACCGTCAGCCGACGGGGTCCGGCCCCTGGCGTGTCACCGCCGCCCGGTCCAGCAGCCCGGTCCGGGCGGCCAGGGCGGCGGCCTCCAGCCGGGAGCCGACGCCGAGCTTCATCAGGACGCGCTGGACGTGCGTACGGGCGGTGCTCGGCGCGATCCGCATCCCGGCCGCGATCAGCCGGGTGTCCTCGCCCTCAGCGACCCGGACCAGCACCTCGACCTCGCGCGGGGTGAGCAGCCGCAGCAGCCTGCGGCCCTCGTCGTCCGGCTGGGCCACCGGGTCGAGCAGTTCGGCGAAGGCGCCCTGGAGGAGCTGGGGCGCGATGGCCGCCTCCCCGGCCCTGGCCTTGACCATGGCGCGCTCCACGCCCTCGATCCGCTCGTCGTGCCGGACGTACCCGGCGGCCCCGGCGGCGAAGGCGGCGGCGATCCCGCGCGGGCTGGGGACCGGGCCGAGCACGACCACCGCGGTCTGCGGGCGTTCGCGCCGGATCCGGACGACGGGGTCGAACGTGCCGGGCACGGCGGGCGACGCGGTACCGAACAGGCAGACCTCCGGGGCCCGTCCGACGACGAGGTCCGCCGCCCCGGCGGTGGGCGCGGCGGCGGCCAGCACCCGGTGGCCGCGCAGCTTCAGCGCCGAGGCCAGCGCCTCGGCGAGCAGTCGGTGGTCGTCGACCACCATCAGCCGGACACCCATCGCCCCATTCCCCCCGTCGCACCGGCACGGGCCCCCCGGCCCTCCAGGGCCTGCAAGTTACACGGCCGGGTACGCGTGTGGGGGTGGAACCGGCCGGTTCCACCCCCACATCCGTGATTCGCGCTCAGCTGGTGCGGAAGGACACCACCAGGTACTCCTTCTCGTCGTACGAGCTCTTGCGCGGTGCGCTGATCATCGTCTCGGAGATGAAGAAGTGCCCCTGCTCGTAGCGGAACTCCGCGTAGTCGGCGGAGAAGCTGGTCTCCGCGTCCCGGGTGGCCTCGTCGGACGGGTTGCGCATCAGGACCGTCTGCTTGAAGGTGCTGCCGTCGATGGAGACGACCTCACCGCCCTTGTCGTACGGGGGTTCCCGGTACGCGATGATGTTGTTGCCGTCCATGCGCAGCGGGAACATCGTGAACTTCTCGCCCGCGTCGGCCCGGTCGCCGGTCTGCTTGCCGGTGGTGAGGTCGAAGGAGACGATCTCGTTGGTCCGGCTGAAGCTCTCGCCGGTCCCCTCGTGCTCCTCGGTCGGCAGGTAGATGCGGTTGTTGCCGACGGCGAGGTGCTGGCACTGCTCGACCTCGGTGGAACCGCACCTGGCCGCGTACTTCTCGGCGTCGGCGGAGATGCGGATCTTCAGCTTGCCGGTGGCCTCGTCGATCGAGAAGAAGTCCGAGATGCTGCTGCCGTCGCCGGCGGTGTCGCCGACGTCGGCGGCGACGACGAGCGGCTTGGTGGAGACGATGCTCGCGTAGTCGACGCCGGCCGGCATCTTGTACGAGGAGAGCGGGGCACCCGTCGTCGGGTTCAGCGACTGGATGACGAGCTGCGGGTCGTCGTACGTACCGCACTTGCGGACGACGGCCAGGGCCTCGCCGCCGCCGTACCCCGCGTCGTAGCAGCCGTCGGTGCTGGCCTTCGGCTTCCAGAGCTCGGCGCCGGTGTCCAGCTTGAAGGCGGCGCCGCCGTCGGTGCCGCCGGCGGCGACCGTGTTCCCGCTGAGGGTGACCTCGGCGAAGCGGACCGGGCGGTCACCGCCGGTGGAGGCGGTGATCGACTTGCTCCACAGCAGCTTGCCGGTGGCCAGGTCGAGGGCGCCGACCTTGTTGCAGCTCTGGTAGTTCTTGGCCTTCGTCCGCTTGGCCTCCTCGAAGAGGATGGCGGTCTTGTAGTCCTTGCTCATGTGCCGGGACGCGGCGCACACCTGGCCGTCCAGCGGGATCGACCAGAGCTTGGTGCCCTTGTCCAGGTCGTAGCCGACGACCTCGTTGACGCCCGACTTCACGTACGCCTTGTCGGTGACCCAGGAGCCGTCGACGGTGGTGACGTCGGTGACCTTGGGCTGCGGAAGCTGGAAGCCGACGGCCGAGTCGACGTTCGCCGGGGCCTTCTCCTTGCCGCCGGTGCCGCCGCCCTTCCCGCCGTCGTCGCCCTTGCCGCCCTTGTTCTCGCCGGAGGTGCCGGCGGAGGAGCCCGCCTCGTCCTTCTTGTCGTCCCCGCCGCTGGAGGCGTACCAGAGGCCGCCGCCGACGATCAGGGCGACCGCGACCACGGCGGCGACGATGATCTGCGCCTGGGTGGAGAACTTCTTCCCGCCCCCGCCCTGCTGCGGCGGCTGGTACGCCGGCTGCATCGGGGCGGTCGGGTAACCGTACGGCTGCTGCTGGCCCTGCTGCGGGAAGCCGTAGCCGGGCTGGGTGGGCGGCTGCTGCTGGCCGTGCTGCGGGAAGCCGTAGCCCGGCTGCGTGGGCGGCTGGGGCGGCTGCGCCTGCGGGAAGCCGTAGCCCGGCTGCGTGGGCGGCTGGGGCGGCTGGGGCGGCGGGTAGCCGTAGCCCGGCTGCTGCTGAGGCGGGCCGGGGGGCGGGGTCGGGGCGCCGAAGCCACCGGGGGGCGGGTCCTGCGGGGCGCCGAAGCCGCCCTGGGGCGGGTCGTTGGGCGGCTGCTGGGGCGGCTGGGTCATGGCGTTGCGTACCTCGGGGAAGGGAGATCGGTCGGGTTCGTCAGGGAGGGGTGAGCCGTCAGTTGCCGAAGGCCATCATGGTGTTCGTCTGCAGCTCTTCCTTGTCGTTGCCCGCGCTGACCCGCCCGCTCGTGATGAACGAACGCCCGTCCACGTACTGGATCTTCGGGTTGTAGAAGCCGCGCTCGATCTCCGAGGTCGAGTCCGGGTGCTGGAGCACCGTCTTCGGGCTGCCGCCGGCCGGGGAGAGGGTCGCGATGCCGCCGCCCTTGCTGTAGCCGCCGTCGATGTAGAGCAGGATGTTGCCGCCCTCCATGCCGAGCGGCTCCATGGTCTGCTCGGCGGGGGAGTTCGCCTTCCACTTCGTCTTGCCGGTGTTCAGGTTGAACGCGACGACCTTGTTGGTGCGGGCGGAGCCGCTGGAGTCGTCCGTGGTGGACATGTAGAAGGTGTTGGCGTCGGCGGCGACGCCGACGCAGCCCTGGAGCTGCTGGCCGAAGATGGTGAAGCCGCCGCCGCAGTCCGGGGAGAACTTGTCACCCTTGTCGCTGGACAGCTGGGAGCGCAGCGTGCCGTTCTCGCGGAGCGCGATGATGGTCCACTTCTTGTCGTCGCTGGAGTCGCCCTTGGTGAGGGAGACGACGAGGGGAGTCACCGAGTAGACCTTCTCGACCTCCCAGCCGCGGGCGGGCTTGTAGGTCCACTTCGCCTTGCCGGTGCTGGGGTCGAGTTCCTCGATCTCCTGCTGCGGGTTCTCGATGTCGTCGGTGCGGCAGTTGACCGCGGCGATGAGCTTGGGGCCGCCGGCGAAGGCGAACGGCTGGCAGTTGCCGCTCCGCTTGCCGAAGACCTCCTTGCCGTCGCTGACCCGGAAGGCGTTGGACGCACCGGTGCGGCCGGCCGTGACGGTGTCGCCGCTGATGGCCATGGAGAGGTCGGACATCATGTCGAAGAGGCCGCTCTTCTCGACCTCCTTCTTCCATCCGGCCTTGCCCGTGTTGAGGTCGATCTGCTGGAGGGCGGAGCAGTCGGCCTTGTCGGTGGTGCCGTTCTTGATCGCGATGACGATCTTGCCGTCGGCGGTGGTCTGCTCGGGCGCGGAGCAGATGTCGGCCGGCAGTTTCAGCGTCCACGCCTGCTTGCCGTCGGCGACCGAGTAGCCGGAGACCGTGCGGTACATGCCCTTGACGATGGTGTCGCCGACGATCCAGGGGCCGTAGACGTCCGCGCCGTTGCGCGGGAGGTCGACGTCGTTCTTCTGGAGCCAGAGGACCTTGGCCTCGCCGTCCTTGCGGCCGCTGTTGAGGTCGTCGTCCTCCTCCCGGCCGGTGCCGTTGCCGTCTCCCTGGTCGACGGAGGGCGACCCGGACGGCTTCGCGACCTGCTCGCTCTTCTTGGCGACCGGCTTGTCGTCGTCGCCGTCGCCGCCGCTCGTCGCGAAGTACACGCCGCCGCCGATGACCAGGAGCGCGGCGACCGCAGCCCCGATGATCATGGCCGGCTTGCGCTTGAACGGGCCGCCGCCGGGGCCGTTCGGGCCGGGCGGCACGGGCGCGCCGGGGTGCTGCGGCGGGAAGCCGTAACCGGCCTGCGCCTGCTGGCCGTACGGACCCGGCTGCGGCTGCCCGTACGGGCCGGGCTGCTGGTTGTACGGGCCGGGCTGCTGCTGTCCGTAGGGGCCGGGCTGCTGCGGCTGCTGTCCGTAGGGGCCGGGCTGCGGCTGCTGGCCGTACGGCCCCGGCTGCTGCGGCTTGTCGTACGGGCCGGGCTGCTGCGGGTAGCCGTAGCCCGGCTGTGCGGGCGGCGGGGGCGGCGGCGCGGCGGGGGCCTGGGGCGGCGCGGCGGGCGGCGGCGGAGTCTGCGGCGGGCCCTGGGGCGGCTGCGGTACCCCGTGCGGCGGCTCCTGCGGAGCGCCGAAGCCTCCCTGCGGCGGTTGCTGTCCGGGCGGCTGGGTCATCAGCGCGTCCCCCTTCGTGCGGTCCGGTGCCCGTTCCGGACTCCCCCGCGATCTCGCCGGCACCTGGGGGCAAGGCCCCCTGAGCCACGGCGAAATGGAGCGAATCGGGCATGGATCCCGCAGTGTCACGTCAGTCGAGCGGGACTTCTTTGTACCACCCGTCCGAGGGCGCCTTCCGGTTCGGTCCGCCCCTGTTCCCAAGGGAGGACCGGGCCGTGATGCCGCTGTGATGCTTCGGCCCGTCAGCTGCCGAAGACCACCATGGAGCGCATGTCCACCTCGTCGTCGCCGCTGATGCCGCTGAGCCGTGACGGCGTCAGCAGGCAGCGTCCGCCGGTGTACACGATGCGCGGTTCGTAGATGCCGCGCTCCAGGTCGGCGCCGGACGCCGGGTGGCGCTGCACGAACCGGGGGGTGCCGCCGGTGGAGGGGAGGGAGGCGATCCCGCCGCCCTTGCCCTTGACCGCGTGGACGTACATCAGCAGCTTGCCGCCCTCGGTGCGCAGCGGGGTGACGGCCTGGCCTCCCGGTGCGTCGGCCGACCAGCGGAACTTCCCGGTGGCCAGGTCGAAGGCCGCGACCTTGTTGGCGTGGAGGTCCCCGAACTCGCCGTAGTCGGTTCTCATGTAGAGGGTGTTCGCGTCGGCGGCCACGCCCACGCAGTTGTCCAGGTTCCGGCCGAGCGACATCATGTCCCGCTCGCACTTGAGCTGGAGGTCGCCCGGTCCGCCGGAGAGCTGGGAGCGGTAGGTGCCGTCGGCGTTGAGGACGAGGATCGCCCACTTCTCCGGCTGCTTGAGCGAGACGACGAGCGGGCTGACGGAGAGGATCTGCGCGACCTCCCAGTCCTTCTTGAGCTTGTACGTCCACAGGGCCTTGCCGGTGGCGGGGTCGATCCGCTGCACCTGCTGGTCCTTGTACTGGTCGTCGGCGGTGTGGCAGCTGACCGCCGCGATGGCCACCGGTCCGCTGGCGAGGCCGAACGGCTGGCAGGTGCCGGGCCGTTCACCGAAGAGCTGCTTGCCGTCGCTGATCCGGAAGCCCTCGGTCCGGCTGGTGCGGCCGACGGTCACGGTGTCGCCGTTGATGGACATCGCGAGGTCGGAGAGCCCGTCCCAGACCCCCTTGCGGACGTACGACTTGCGCCAGCCGGCCTTGCCGGTCTTCAGGTCGACCATCTGGAGCGTGTCGCACTCGGCGTCGGCAGCGGTGTCGTGCCTGATCCCGAGGACGATCCGGCCGTCGGCGGTGGGCTGCGAGGGCGCCGAGCACATCTTGGCCGGCAGCCGGAGGTTCCATCGCCGGGTGCCGTCGGAGACCGAGTAGCCGGAGACCGTGTTGAACAGGGCCCGGACGACGGTGTCCCCGGCGAACCAGGGGCCGAACTGGTCTTCTCCGTTGCGCGGCAGGTCGATGCCGCCCTTCTGGATCCAGGCGACCTTCGCCTCGCCCGGCTCGGCCCCGGCGTTGATGGCCCGGGCCTCCTCCTCGGGGCTGACCACCGGCTTCCCGGTGGCCCCGCCCTTGGTCGGGGACGGCGTCACGGTGGGCTCGGCGGAGTGGGTCGGCCCGGCGAGGGGCTTGTCGTGCTCTCCGCCACCGGTGGCGAACCAGATCCCGCCGCCCGCGAGGAGCGCCACGGCGGCCACTGCCCCGACGATCTTCGCGACCCGGCCCCGGAACGGCCCGCCCGGGCCCTGCGGCCCGCCGGGGGCGGGGGCGGCGTACTGCTGCTGGGTGGGCATCTGGTGCAGCCCCGGCTGCGTGTACGGGCCCGGCTGGGCCTGCCCGTAGGGGCCGGGCTGCGGCGGGTAGCCGTAGCCGGGCCGGGTGGGCGGCTGGGTGTACGGGCCGGGCTGGGGTGCTCCGTAGGGGCCGGGCGGCTGGGTGGGCGCGTCGTACGGGCCGGTCGCCGGATCGTACGGTGCCCCGAACCCGCCCTGCGGCGGCTGCTGTCCGGGCGGCTGGCTCATCGGACCCGTCCCCCTGTTCCGTTGTCACTGGTGAAGCGGCACGGTTGTCCCCCGTACCGGGCGAAAATCCTTTCTACCACCCGCCTCACCTGTGACGACGGTCAGGCGTCCTCGGCCAGTTCCAGCCAGCGCATCTCCAACACGTCGCGCTCGGCGACCAGTTCCCGCAGCTCCGCGTCCAGCTTCGCGACCTTCTCGAAGTCCGTGGCGTTCTCGGCGATCTGGGCGTGCAGGGTCGTCTCGCGGGACGACATCTTCTCCAGCTGCCGTTCGACCTTCTGGAGCTCCTTCTTGGCCGCGCGGGCCGCCTGCGCGGAGACCGCGGGCGCCGGGGCGGCGGTCCGCGCGGCGGCCGGGGCGGCCGCGGGGGCGGACGTCTCGGCCTGGCGCTGCCTGCGCTCCAGGTACTCGTCGATGCCGCGCGGCAGCATCCGCAGCGCCTGGTCGCCGAGCAGGGCCATGACCCGGTCCGTGGTGCGCTCGACGAAGAACCGGTCGTGGGAGATCACGAGCATGGAGCCGGGCCAGCCGTCGAGCAGGTCCTCCAGCTGGGTCAGGGTCTCGATGTCGAGGTCGTTGGTCGGCTCGTCCAGGAAGAGCACGTTGGGCTCGTCCATCAGCAGCCGCAGGATCTGGAGCCGGCGCCGCTCGCCGCCGGAGAGGTCGCCGACGGGCGTCCACTGCTTCTCCTTGGCGAAGCCGAACTGCTCGCAGAGCTGTCCGGCGGTCATCTCCCGCCCCTTGCCGAGGTCCACCCGGTCCCGCACCTGCTGGACGGCCTCCAGCACGCGCAGGTTCGGGTCCAGCTCGTGGACCTCCTGGGAGAGGTAGGCGAGCCGGACGGTCTTGCCGACGACGATCTTCCCGGCGGCGGGCTGGACCTCGCCCTCGCTGCGGGCGGCCTCGGCGAGCGCCCGCAGCAGCGAGGTCTTGCCGGCGCCGTTGACCCCGACCAGGCCGATGCGGTCGCCGGGGCCGAGCTGCCAGGTGAGGTGCTGGAGCAGGGTCTTGGGGCCCGCCTGGACGGTGACGTCCTCCAGGTCGAACACGGTCTTGCCGAGCCGGGCGTTGGCGAACTTCATCAGCTCGCTGGTGTCGCGCGGCGGCGGCACGTCCGCGATCAGCTCGTTGGCGGCCTCGATGCGGTAGCGGGGCTTGGCGGTGCGGGCGGGGGCACCGCGCCGCAGCCAGGCCAGCTCCTTGCGCATCAGGTTCTGCCGCTTGGTCTCCTCGGTCGCGGCGATCCGCTCCCGTTCGGCGCGGGCGAACACGTAGTCGCTGTAGCCGCCCTCGTACTCGTGGACCGTGCCGCGCTGCACGTCCCACATGCGGGTGCAGACCTGGTCCAGGAACCAGCGGTCGTGGGTGACGCAGACCAGCGCGGAGCGGCGGGCGCGCAGATGGCCGGCGAGCCAGGAGATGCCCTCGACGTCGAGGTGGTTGGTCGGCTCGTCCAGGACGATGAGGTCCTGCTCGGCGATGAGCAGCTTGGCGAGCGCGATCCGGCGCCGCTCGCCGCCGGAGAGCGGGGCGATGACCGTGTCCAGGCCGTCGGCGAAGCCCGGCAGGCCGAGCCCGCCGAAGAGGCCGGTCAGCACGTCGCGGATCTTGGCGCTGCCCGCCCACTCGTGGTCGGCGAGGTCGCCGATGACCTCGTGGCGGATGGTGGCCCGGGGGTCGAGCGAGTCGTGCTGGGTGAGCACGCCGAGGCGCAGCCCGCCGCTGTGCGTGACGCGGCCGGTGTCCGCCTCCTCCAGCCGGGCGAGCATCCGGATCAGGGTCGTCTTGCCGTCGCCGTTGCGGCCGACGACACCGATCCGGTCGCCCTCCGAGACGCCGAGGGAGACACCGTCGAGCAGGGCACGGGTGCCGTAGACCTTGCTGACCTGCTCGACATTGATGAGGTTGACGGCCACAAACGCTCCAGCTACGAGGAAGACTCCGGCCTTCCAGCGTAGTCGCCGCCGCACGGACCTCCGTACGAGCGCCGATCCGCCCCGGTGTACGTTGCGCGCAAACGATCAGGGGTGGGGATTTCCATGACACGTCGTACGGTTCGCGGGCTGCTGCCCGTACTGATGGCCGCGTCCGCGCTGACCGGCTGCTCGTCGGACGCGGATTCCGGCGCGGACGCGAAGCCGGAGAAGTCCTCGGCGCCCGCGGTGAAGACCGCGGCCAAGGGCGGCACGGTCGGCGGTGCCGGCTCCGGCTGCGAGCTGCCGGTGACGTTCGACCTGGCGAAGGACTGGAAGCCGAAGGCCGTCGAGGTCGACCCGGACTCGGAGCTGGCCGAACTCGGGACGCAGGGCCCGGTCACCATGGTCTGCGAGATCGACGCGAAGCCGGCCGGGCACATCGGGTTCCTGCGGGTCTGGCAGGGCGAGGGCAAGGGCGCTTCGCCGCGCGAGACGCTGGAGGGCTTCGTCAAGGCCGACGAGGACGCCTCGAAGGCCGCGTACAAGCAGGTCACGGCCGGAAAGCTGACGCTGACCGAGGTGGCTTACACGCTCCACAGCGAACTCATGGACGAGGACCGCCCCGCCCACGCCTTCGCCCTCCCGACCCCCGACGGCCCGGTCGTGATCCACCTGGGCGGCCTCGACTCGGACGAGCACGGGGGCATGCTGCCGGCGTACGAGCTGGCGAAGACGTCGGTACGGGTGGGCTGACCCGCCCTACAGGACCGTCGCCCCCCGCGCCGGGGAGGCCGCCGTGCGCGCCGTGCGGCAGGTGCCCGAGGCCGTGAGGGCGGCGGCCACCTCGTGGGCCGTCGCCTCGTCCTCCACGAGGAACGCGGTCGTCGGGCCCGAGCCCGAGACCAGGGCCGCCAGCGCGCCCGCCTCCGTGCCCGCCGCCAGGGTGGCGGAGAGGGAAGGGCGCAGGGCCAGCGCGGGGGCCTGGAGGTCGTTGCTCAGGGTGCCGGCCAGGGCCTTCGGGTCGCCCGATCGCAGCGCGTCGAGGAGGGCGTCCGACGCCACCGGTTCCGGGACGCGGGTGCCCGCCGTGAGGCGGTCGAACTCGCGGTACACCGCCGGGGTGGAGAGCCCGCCGTCGGCCACCGCGAACACCCAGTGGAAGGTGCCGCCCACCTCGACCGGGGTCAGCCGCTCGCCCCGGCCGGTGCCGAGCGCTGCGCCGCCGACCAGGCTGAACGGCACGTCGCTGCCCAGCTCGGCGCAGAGGGCGAGCAGGTCCTCGCGCGGGGTGCCGGTCCCCCACAGCGCGTCGCAGGCCAGCAGGGCGCCGGCCCCGTCCGCGCTGCCGCCCGCCATGCCGCCGGCGACCGGGATGTCCTTGTCGATGTGGAGGTGCACGTCCGGCGCGATGCCGTGGAGCGCGGCCAGTGCGGACGCCGCCCGCGCGGCCAGGTTCGACGCGTCCAGCGGGACCTGCGCCGCGTCCGGCCCGGAGCAGGTGATCCGCAGGCTGTCGGCGGGGGTGGCGGTGACCTCGTCGTACAGGCCGACGGCGAGGAAGACGTTGGCCAGGTCGTGGAAGCCGTCGGGGCGCGCGGCGCCGACCGCGAGCTGGACGTTGACCTTGGCGGGGACCCGTACGGTGACACTCACTGCGCGCTCCCGGTCTCGTGCGTGGCGGTCCGGTCCGTCCGCGGCTTGTTCTCGGCGACCGCCGCGAACTCCTCGATCGTCAGGGACTCCCCGCGCGCCTGCGGCGAGATGCCCGCCGCGACCAGCGCGGCCTCGGCGGCCGGCGCGGAACCGGCCCACCCGGCCAGCGCCGCGCGCAGCGTCTTGCGGCGCTGGGCGAACGCCGCGTCCACCACCGCGAAAACCTCTTCCTTGCTCGCGGTCGTCGCCACCGGCTCGCGGCGGCGCACCAGCGAGACGAGCCCGGAGTCCACGTTCGGCGCGGGCCAGAAGACCTTGCGGCCGATGGACCCGGCGCGCTTGACGTCCGTGTACCAGTTCGCCTTCACCGACGGCACCCCGTACACCTTGTTGCCCGGCCGGGCGGCCAGCCGGTCCGCGACCTCCGCCTGCACCATGACGAGCGTCCGCTCGATGCTGGGGAAGCGGTCGAGCACGGTGAGCAGCACCGGCACGGCGACGTTGTACGGGAGGTTGGCGACCAGCGCCGTGGGCGGTGGGCCCGGCAGCTCGCGTACCAGCATGGCGTCCGAGTGCACCAGCGCGAAGCGGTCGGCGCGGGCGGGCATCCGGGCGGCGACGGTGGCGGGCAGGGCCGCCGCGAGTACGTCGTCGATCTCGACGGCGACCACGCGGTCGGCGGCCTCCAGCAGCGCGAGGGTCAGCGAGCCGAGGCCCGGGCCGATCTCGACCACCACGTCGTCCGGCCGGACCTCCGCCGTCCGCACGATCCGGCGGACCGTGTTGGCGTCGATGACGAAGTTCTGCCCCCGCTGCTTGGTGGGGCGTACGCCGAGGGTGTCGGCGAGTTCGCGGATGTCTGCGGGGCCCAGGAGGGCGTCGGGCTCAGTGGTGCTCACCCGTAAAGCGTACGGGGCCCTGGGCGGGCCCCCACTCAGTAGTCGAACGCCCTGGCCGTGTTGTCCGCGATCGCCTCCGCGAGCACGTCCTCGTCCAGCCCCTTCACCGCCGCCATCGCCCGCAGCGTCACCGGGATCAGGTACGGCGCGTTGGGCCGTCCCCGGTACGGGGCGGGGGTCAGGAACGGGGCGTCCGTCTCGACCAGGACCAGTTCCAGCGGGGCGACCGCCAGCGCGTCGCGCAGCGGCTGGGCGTTCTTGAAGGTCATGTTCCCGGCGAACGACATGAAGTACCCGGCCTCCGCGCAGACCCGGGCCATGTCCGCGTCGCCGGAGTAGCAGTGGAAGACGGTCCGCTCGGGCGCCCCCGCGTCCGCGAGGACGCGCAGGACGTCCGCGTGGGCCTCGCGGTCGTGGATGACGAGGGCCTTGCCGTGGCGCTTGGCGATCTCGATGTGGGCCCGGAACGACTCCTCCTGGGCTGCCATGCCCTCGGGGCCGGTCCGGAAATAGTCGAGCCCGGTCTCGCCCACCCCGCGTACGTGCGGCAGCGCGGCCAGCGCGTCGATCTCGGCGAGGGCTTCGTGCAGCGCGGCGGTGCCGCCGGCCTCGCGCGCGCCCTGCCGCGACCAGCCTCCCCCAGCCCCAGGGGGCTGGGAGGTGCCCCCTTGATCCCCGTGCACGATGCGCGGCGCCTCGTTGGGGTGGAGGGCCACCGCCGCGTGGACGTTCGCGTGCGCGGCGGCGGTCTCGGCGGCCCAGCGGGACCCCTTCACGTCGCAGCCGACCTGGACCACGGTCGTCACGTTCACCGCGGCGGCCCTGGCCAGGCCCTCCTCGACGGTGCCGTCCTGCATGTCCAGGTGGGTGTGCGAATCGGCGACCGGCACCCGGAGGGGTTCCGGCAGGGGCGGGGCTTCGCTGCGGCTCATGGCCACGATCGTACGAGGATCGGGGCGGTCCGCCCGTCGGGGTCGCTACGACGTCACTTGCGGAACGGGTGCAGGAGGTCGGAGAGGTGCCAGTGGTGGCCGGAGGCCGGGACGGCGGTGGCGGCCATGGGCTCCTCGGCCGGCTCCTCCGGGATCAGCGGCCCGGCCGCGGGCTGGGAACGGTTCTGGTTGTACATGAGCTGCTGGACGGTCGAGACCCGGCCGGCCCGCATGATCCGCACGACGTGCCCGCCGCAGTTGGCGCAGGTGGGGGTGGACAGGGGCGAGGGCACCCGTTCCCCGTCCGCCTTGTAGACCACGTAGGCGTGGCCGGACGCGTCGACGTGGTGTTCTATCTCGTACGCCTGCTCCCAGCCGTGTCCGCACCTCATGCAGGCGAAGGCGTATGCCTCGTGTGCGGTGGCTGCTGTGGTGTCGCTCATGCCTGCTCCTCTTGTCCGTCGGACAAGCACTCCGGGGAATGCGCCCTGCCTTCCAGTGGACGCCTTCTCCGGCGGGAGCGCACCGGGCCCTGTCGAGTGTTGGAGCGGTTTTGGCCTTCTCGTGGTCAAAGGTGCCGGTACGCGGCTCTCGCTTTGCTTTTCACGATAGTCCTTTGCCGTCCGCGTGGCCGGTCCGAGCAGCGTTCTTTGCCGACACCACGGCGTCGAACACCTCTCGCTTGGGCACGCCCGCCTCGGCGGCGACGGCGGCGATCGCCTCCTTGCGCCGCTCCCCCGCCTCCTCGCGCACCCGCACCCTGCGCACCAGCTCCTCGGCGTCCGGTTCCTCACCCGTGGAGCTCGCGCCCTCCACGACCACGGTGATCTCCCCGCGTACCTGCTCGGCGGCCGACCAGGCGGCGAGATCGCCCAGCGGACCGCGCTTGACCTCCTCGTACGTCTTGGTCAGCTCGCGGCACACCGCGCCCCGCCGCTCGGCGCCGAAGACCTCGGCCATCGCGGCGAGGGTGTCGTCCAGGCGGTGCGGGGCCTCGAAGAAGACCATCGTGCGGGGCTCGCGGGCGACCTCACGGAGCTTGGTGAGGCGTTCGCCGCCCTTGCGCGGCAGGAACCCCTCGAAGCAGAACCGGTCCACCGGCAGCGCGGACAGGGCGAGCGCGGTGAGCACGGCGGACGGGCCGGGCACGGCGGTGACCTTGATGTCCTGCTCCACGGCGGCGGCGACCAGCCGGTAGCCGGGGTCCGAGACGGACGGCATACCGGCGTCCGTGACCAGCAGCACCCGGGCCCCGCCGGCCAGTGCCTCCACGAGTTCGGGCGTACGGGCGGACTCGTTGCCCTCGAAGTACGAGACGACCCGTCCGGTGGTGTGGACGCCGAGCCCCTGGGTCAGCCGGCGCAGCCTGCGGGTGTCCTCGGCCGCGATGACGTCGGCCGCCTCCAGTTCGGCGGCGAGGCGGGGCGGGGCGTCCGCCAGGTCGCCGATGGGGGTCCCTGCGAGCACGAGCGTTCCAGTCGTTCCAGTCACAAGCCCCATCCTCCCGCACGGGGAGCACCGCTCCCACAGACGTGTTCCCTACGATGGCGCGGTGACGAGTACTGCGCCCGAAGCCCGGCAGGGCCAAGACGCCGGGGAACAGCACGGCCCGGAGCCGACCTCCTGGCAGCGGCGGCTGCGCCGCTTCGGCCACTCCCCGCGCCCGGGAATCGGGTTGCGGGAGCGGCTGATCCCGCCGTACACACGGCCCGGGAAGCAGCTGTGGGCGGTGCTCGGCGTGCCCCCGCTGCTCGCGGACCGGCTGGTCCGCTGGTCGGCGTGGGGCGGTCCGCTGCTGGTGGCGGCGGTCGCGGGGGTGCTGCGCTTCTGGAAGCTGGGCAGCCCGCACGCGGTGATATTCGACGAGACGTACTACGCGAAGGACTCCTGGGCGCTGATCAACCAGGGGTACGAGGGCGCGTGGCCCAAGGACGTCGACAAGCTGATCCTGAACGACCCCTCGCAGGTGCCGGTGCCGACCGACCCCGGGTATGTGGTGCACCCGCCCGTGGGCAAGTGGATCATCGGTCTCGGCGAGCAGATGTTCGGGTTCACGCCCTTCGGGTGGCGGTTCATGGTCGCCGTGCTCGGCACGCTGTCGGTGCTGATGCTGTGCCGGATCGGCCGCCGGCTGTTCCGCTCGACGTTCCTCGGCTGCCTGGCGGGCGGGCTGCTCGCGGTGGACGGGCTGCACTTCGTGATGAGCCGCACCGCGCTGCTCGACCTGGTGCTGATGTTCTTCGTGCTGGCCGCGTTCGGCTGCCTGCTGATCGACCGCGACTGGGCGAGGGCCCGGCTCGCGGCCGCGCTGCCGGTGGACGAGGAAGGCGTGCTGCGTCCCGACGCGGGGATCGCGGAGCACCTGCGCCTGGGGTGGCGGCCGTGGCGGATCGCCGCCGGTGTCTCGCTGGGCCTGGCCGCCGCGACGAAGTGGAACGGCCTGTACATCATGGTCGCGTTCGGCCTGATGACCGTGTTGTGGGACGTGGGCGCGCGCCGCACCGCCGGGGCCGTGCGCCCGTACACGGCGGTGCTGCTGCGGGACGTGCTCCCGGCGTTCGTCTCGGTGGTCCCGGTCGCGCTCGTCACGTACCTCGCGTCCTGGACGGGCTGGATCGTGCGGAACTCGCCGGACCGGCACGGCTACTTCCGGGACTGGGCGACGACCGACGGCAGGGGCGGCAGCTGGACCTGGCTGCCGGACTGGCTGCGCAGCCTGTGGCACTACGAGCACCAGGTGTACGACTTCCACGTCCACCTGACGTCCGGGCACACGTACCAGTCCAACCCGTGGAGCTGGATCGTGCTGGGCCGGCCCGTCTCGTACTTCTACGAGGAGCAGAACGGCTGCGCGGAGTCGGTGACCGGGAAGTGCTCCCGCGAGGTGCTGGCGCTCGGGACGCCGCTGCTGTGGTGGGCGGCCTGCTTCGCCCTGGTGTACGTGCTGTGGCGGTGGGCGTTCCGCCGCGACTGGCGGGCGGGCGCGATCGCCTGCGGGGTGGCCGCGGGGTGGGTGCCGTGGTTCCTGTACCAGGAGCGCACGATCTTCCTGTTCTACGCGGTCGTCTTCGTGCCGTTCCTGTGCCTGGCGGTGTCGATGATGATCGGCGCGATGCTGGGGCCGGCGGCGGAGACGGGGCCCCGGTACGAGCTCGGGCTCGCGAAGCACGATCCCTCCGGGGAGCGGCGGCGGACGCTGGGGGCGGTGGCGGCCGGTGTGCTGGTGCTGCTGATCATCTGGAACTTCATCTACTTCTGGCCGCTGTTCACGGGGACACCGATCCCGGAGGACTCGTGGCGGGACCGGATGTGGCTGGACACCTGGATCTGAGGGCGCCCTTCCCGCCATTCACGTCATGTCCGCGTCGCATTCCGATAACAACCGGTACTCCCGTCACCACGGTCCCGTAAGGTGCCCCGTACAGCCTTCTTGAACGTGTTCAAGAAGCAGGCTCCGGGGGATGGGGACGGCAGGGAATGCGCAGTGGAGCGAAGGTAGGCATAGTCGGCGGGGTGTTCGCGCTCGTGCTGGGCGGGGTGGGGTACGGGGCGTACAACATCCTGGACGGCCTCGGGGACAGCGGTGTCGGCGGCGGTACGAGCACGGCCGCCGACTCCTCCGAGGTGAGGTCCGGCCCGGTCACCGGGGAGGAGATCGCCGACACGTCGAAGAAGTTCCTCGCCGCGTGGGCGGAGGGCGACGCGGCGGTCGCGGCGGCGCTCACCAACAACAAGGCCGACGCGGAGACCGCGTTGACCGGTTACAGCGACACGGCGCACGTCACCAAGGCCGTGATCACCCCGGGCGAGGCGGCGGGCTCGACGGTCCCGTACACCGTGAAGGCGACCGTCTCGTACAAGGGCACGACGAAGTCCTGGTCGTACGCCTCGAAGCTCACCGTCGTACGCGGACTGACCACGGGCCGTCCACTGGTGGACTGGAAGCCCTCCGTCATCCACCCGGACCTCGCCAAGGGCGAGTCCCTGGAGACGGGCGAGTCCTCCACCGCGTCGATCGAGGCACTCGACCGCAACGGGCAGGTGCTCACCAAGGAGGAGTACCCGTCGCTCGGCGGCATCCTGGACGAGCTGCGCAATAAGTACGGCGAGAAGGCCGGCGGCACGACGGGCATCGAGACCTGGATCAACAGCGCGAACGCCGACGGCGCGGACAAGACGCTGCTGACCCTGGTCAAGGGCAAGTCCGGCAAGCTGCAGACAACGATCGACGCGAAGATCCAAGCGGCGGCCGAGCGGGGCGTGAAGAAGTTCGCGGAGGCGTCGGTCGCCGCGGTCGAACCGTCGACGGGGGCGATCCGGGCCATCGCGAACAACCGGGGCGACGGCTTCGACGCGGCCCGGAAGGGCAAGGTCGCCCCCGGCTCCACGATGAAGATCATCACCGCCGCGATGATCATCCAGAACGGCCTGGGCAGCGCCAACGGCCCGGTCAAGTGCCCGTCGTCCGTGCCCTGGCTGGGGGTCACCTTCCACAACCTGAACAACTTCTCGATGCCGAGCGCCACGCTGAAGACGGCGTTCGCCCGGTCCTGCAACACCGCGTTCATCAAGCCGGTGCTGCCCCTGGGCGACAAGCGCGACACCGCGCTGGGCAACGAGGCCAAGCAGTACTTCGGTATCGGCCAGAACTGGCAGTCGGGCATCGTCACGGTCGACGGCAGCGTCCCCGCGTCCCAGGACGCCGAGACGGCCGCCTCGTTCATCGGCCAGGGCAAGATCGAGATGAACCCCCTCAACATGGCCTCGGTGACCGCCACCGCGGTGAAGGGCCAATTCCTGCAGCCATACATCGTCCCCAAGGACCTGGACAACCGGACCTTCGCCGTCGCGAGCCCGCTGCCGCCCGGGGTCTCGTCGCAGCTGACGGAGATGCTCCGCTACACCGCGACCGCCCCCGAGGGCACCGCGACCGAGGCCATGGCGAACGTGCGCGGTGACAAGGGCGCCAAGACGGGCTCGGCGGAGGTCGACGGCCACGCCACGTCCGACAGCTGGTTCACCGGCTTCAGCAACGACCTGGCGGCCGCCGCCCTGGTCCAGTCCGGCGGCCACGGCGGCGACGCGGCGGGCCCGGTCGTCGCGGAGGTCCTGCGGGCGGGGCCGTGACGGGTCCGGCGGACCAGGGGCCCGGGGCGGCGGCGGACCGGCCCGTGCCGGTCGACCCCGGCGTCGGCGTACCCGTCCCCGCCGAGGGCGAGACGTGGGCCGTCGGCGCGGTGATCCTCGACGGCCTGGGCCGCGCCTTCGCCCAGAAGCGCGGCCCCCGCCAGCGGCTGTTCCCCGGCTGCTGGGACATCGTGGGCGGCCATGTGGAGCCCGGCGAGACCCTGTTGACCGCCCTCGCCCGGGAAGTGGGCGAGGAGACGGGATGGCGCCTGCGCCGGCTACGGACCCTGCTCGGCGTCACCACGTGGACCGGCGACGACGGCGGGCTGCGCCACGAGGCGGACTACCTCGTGGAGGTGGACGGCGACCTGGACCACCCCGCCCTGGAGTGGGCCAAGATCAGCGACTACGGCTGGTTCGGCCCCGGGGACCTGGACCGGCTCAAGGAGAACCGCGACCCCGCCGACTTCCTGATCCACGACAGGATCGCCGCCGCCCTGCGGTCCGCCGGGCCTCAGTAGCCCACCGTGAAGTGCCGCTCCCCGCGCGGCCGTTCCAGCTCGTCCAGGACCGCCGCCGCCAAGTCCTCCGCCGCGATGCGGGACGCGCCGTCCTCCGTGGTGAGCAGGGTGGTCGTGCCCCGGCGGTACGTGCCGGTGCGGGGGCCCGGTTCGAGGACGGCCGGCGGGCTGAGGTAGGTCCAGTCGGCAGCCGGGTGCGCCCGGCAGGCGGCGAGCTGGGCGGAGCTGGCGGCGGCCACCGTGCGCCACTGCGGCGGTACGTACGCGGGATCGTCGACCACCAGACGCCCGGGGTGCCCGGGCACCTCCAGCGGGCCCGCGCCGCCGATCACCAGGACGCGCGTCCCGGTCTTCGCCGCAGCGTCCAGCAGGGCGGTCGTCGTCGCCGCGATCGTGTGCTCGCGCCCCACCGGCGGACGGGTGGCGGCCACCACCGCGTCGACGCCCTCGAACAGGGCGCACATCGCGTCGGTGTCGTCCGCGTCGCCCGCCACCGGGGTGACCCCGGGCGGCAGGGTGTCCGGGCGGGTCGAGCGGTACACCGCGAGGAGCGCGTGGCCCCGGTGCGCGGCTTCGGTGACGACGCGGGAGCCGGCCATGCCTGCGGCTCCGAGAACGGCGATCCTCATCGAGGAGTCCTTTCCGGTACGGGAGTGGGGAGGACGACAGGAGCGCGCCCCGGGAGCTGGCCCCCGACGATCGAGGCGAGGGCGAGCGCGAAGCCCGCCAGCTGGACCGGGCCGAGCGTCTGGCCGAGGACGAGCGCGCCCAGGCCGGCCGCGACGAGCGGCGAGAGCAGGCCGAGGACGGCGACCGAGGTCACCGGCAGCGCGCCGATGCCCCGGAACCACAGGGCGTACGTCAGCAGCCCGCCGATCAGGCCCAGCCAGAGGTAGCCGAGCGCGGCGCGGCCGTCGATCGCGGGCGGCGCGCCCTCGGCCAGGAAGGTCACCGGCGCCAGGAAGAGGCCCCCGGCGGTGAGCTGCCAGCCCGTGAAGGCGAGCGGGCCGACGCCCTCCGGCCGCCCCCACCGTTTGGTGAGCGTCACCCCGAGCCCCATCGTCGCGGCCCCGGCGAGGCCCGCGGCCACCCCGGCGGCGTCCAGTTCCGCCCCGGGCCCGATGACCACGAGGCCGACGCCCAGCACCCCCGTAGCGCCCCACAACAGGGGCCGGGCGGACAGGGGCTGGCGCAGGACGGCGACCGCGAGGACGGCGACGACGAGCGGCTGCGCGGCACCGAGGGTGGCGGCCGCACCGCCCGGCAGCCGTTCCGCCGCGATGAACAGCAGCGGCAGGAAGAGCCCGATGTTGAGCACCCCGAGCACCGCCGCCTTCCCCCACCAGGCGCCGCGCGGCAGCGTGCGGGTGACGGCGAGGGCGATCAGCCCGGCGGGCAGGGCGCGCAGGAGGCCGGCGAACAGCGGGTGCCCGGCCGGCAGGAACTCCGTGGTGACGATGTAGGTCGTGCCCCACACCGCCGGGGCGAGCGCGGTCAGGGCGGTGCGGGGCAGCGCCCCGGCAGCCCCCCGCGTGGGTCGGCTTGTCATGTCTCGAAGTCTCGGCCCGGGCCCATTGATGAGTCCAACACATGTCTGTCACGGGATTGATCTCGAATCGCGATGGATGGACGATGCGCCCATGGAGCTCCAGCAGATGCGTTACGTGATCGCCGTGGCCGAGACCAGCAGCTTCACCCGGGCCGCCGAGCGGTGCCTCGTCGTGCAGTCGGCCCTGAGTCATCAGATCGCCCGCCTGGAACGGGAGCTGGGCGGGCGGCTCTTCGAACGGACCACCCGCCGGGTGCGGCTGACCCCGGCCGGCGAGGCGTTCCTGCCGGCCGCCCGCCAGTGCCTGGAGGCCGCCGACCGCGCCGCCGCCGAGGTCGCGGCGGCGGTCGGCGAGGTGCGCGGCCGGCTCGCGGTGGGCCTGATCCCGACGGTCACCGCCGTCGACATCCCGGCCGCCCTGGGCGACTTCCGCCGGCGCCACCCCCACGTGCGCGTCAGCCTGCGCGTGGGCGCCAGCGACGAGCTGGCCGAACAGGTCCGCGAGGGCACCCTCGACGTGGCCTTCCTCGGACTGCCCGCGACCGCAGTGCCCCGGGGCGTCGGCCGCCACGAACTGGCCCGGGACCGGCTCGTCGCCGTGGTCGCACCCGGCCATCCGCTGGCCGGGGCGCCCTCCGTGGACCTGCGGAGACTCGCCTCGGAGGTGTTCGTGGACTTTCCGGCGGGCACGGCCGGACGAGCCCAGACCGACCAGGCGTTCTCCGCCGCCGGACTCGTCCGGGACGTCGCCTTCGAAGTCACCACCGCGGACTACATCGCGAGCCTCGTCACCCCCGGCCTGGCGGTGGCGATGCTGCCCCCGGCGTACGCCGACCGGCTCCCCGGCATCGTCGCGGTCGAGGTGTCCGACGCGCCGGTCCGCGTCCAGCACGCGATCTGGAGCCGTTCCGGCCGCACCCCGGCCACGACGGCGTTCCTGGGGGCGCTCGGCATCCCCGTACCGGACGGGACCGACTCATGAAGTGCCGACACGAAGTATTGACACGCTCTTGTCAGGGACGGAACACTCCAACGGGAGAGCGCTCTCCAAGAATGACCGCACCGCTTCCGTCCTCCCCGGCCGGGCGCTCTCCTCCACCCCGCACTCCCCCACGACGCGCAGGAGGTCTCTCCATGCCACGGAGGTCCAGAACCCTCACCGGACTGCTCTTGTTCACCTCGCTGAGCCTCACCACGGCCGGAATCGCCGGGATCGCCGCGACGGCGAACGCGGCCCCGGAGACGGGCGCAGCCGCGCACACCGAGCACGCGGCCTACTCGATGCCGGGGATGCCCGGCATGCCGGCGTCCACCCGGGCGTCGGGCGACGACCCGGACGGGGACGGCTACATCATGGCCGACCCGCCGGTCACCGGGGTCACCCCCTCGATGGACGTCCCGCCCTCGGCGTACTTCCACGAGTTCCAGGCCAAGTGCGCCCCCACGCACACCGCGCCGGACGACCCGATCGTCTACCCGGGCCAGCCCGGCAAGTCCCACGACCACACGTTCATGGGCAACACCACGACCAACGCCACCACCACGGCCGCCTCGCTGGAGACCGGTAACACCACGTGTCTGGCGCCCGGTGACAAGTCGGCGTACTGGATGCCGAGCCTGTTCAAGGGGGACCAGAAGATCCTCCCCGACGGCGTCCAGACCATCTACTACAAGGCGGGCGTCACCGACTACCGCAGCGTCCGCACCTTCCCCAAGGGCCTGCGGTTCGTCGTCGGCAGCCCGATGCAGAGCAAGGAGGAGTTCAAGAACCTCAAGGGCACCGTGGAGGGCTGGGAGTGCGGTGACTCGTTCAAGAACTACGACTTCCCCGCGTCCTGCCCCGACCGCCGGGACGTGCAGCTCAACCTGCGTCTCCAGGCGCCGAGTTGCTGGGACGGCATCCACCTGGACACGCCGGACCACAAGAGCCACATGGCATACCCGGTCGCGGGCGGCGCCAACTACAACTCCTGCCCGGCGGACCACCCGGTCGCGCTGCCGATGATCGAGTTCAAGATGGCGTGGCCGGTCAACGGTGACATGTCGCAGGTGAGGCTGGCGAGCGGGGCGGGCTACTCGTTCCACTACGACTTCATGAACGCCTGGGACACCGCCACGCTGGACGCGATGGTCACCCACTGCATCAAGGGCGGCCTCCAGTGCGACCCGCACGGCTACGACGAGAACCACCCCGACAAGGGCGCGGTGCTCGACGGGAACTACCGGCTGCCGTAACCGGCGGTGCGCGCACCCCCACAGGTCCGGGGCCTTTTTTCGGCCCTCATCGGAGAGCGCTCTCCATGATCGCGGAGGCCCCGGACCACGCGCGCACGACACCCCCCAACTCCCCCCACACGCAAGGAGAGAGACGCATGCACCATCCCCCCACCCGCACGACCCGCACCACCCGGCGCCTGCTGGCCCCGGTCGCCGCGGCCACCCTCCTCGGCGGCGGGCTGCTCGCCCTCCAGGCGCCTGCGGCACAGGCGGCCGGCAACGTCGTCAAGGTCACCGGTACGCAGGGCGACTGGCAGCTGACCGTGGACGGTTCGCCGTATACGGTCAAGGGCCTCACCTGGGGCCCCTCGGTCGCGGACGCCGGGAAGTACCTGCCCGACCTGGCGTCCATGGGCGTCAACACGATCCGCACCTGGGGCACGGACGCCACCAGCAAGCCGCTGTTCGACACGGCGGCGGCCAACGGCGTCAAGGTGATCGCCGGCTTCTGGCTCCAGCCCGGCGGCGGCCCCGGCAGCGGCGGCTGCGTCGACTACCTCACGGACACGCAGTACAAGAACGACATGCTCGCCGAGTTCCCCAAGTGGGTCGACACCTACAAGGACAACCCCGGCGTGCTGATGTGGAACGTGGGCAACGAGTCCACGCTCGGCCTGCAGAACTGCTACGGCGGCGACGAGCTGGAGGCCCAGCGCAACGCGTACACCTCCTTCGTCAACGACATCGCAAAGAGGATCCACGAGGTCGACCCCAACCACCCGGTCACCTCCACCGACGCGTGGACCGGCGCCTGGCCGTACTACAAGAAGAACGCCCCGGACCTGGACCTGTACGCGGTCAACTCCTACGACGCGGTCTGCAACGTCAGGTCGGACTGGGAGCAGGGCGGTTACGACAAGCCGTACATCGTCACGGAGACCGGTCCGGCCGGTGAGTGGGAGGTGGACGACGACGCCAACGGCGTACCGGAGGAGCCCACCGACGCCGCGAAGGCGGAGGGTTACACCGAGGCGTGGGGCTGCGTCACGGGGCACACGGGAGTGGCCCTGGGCGCCACGATGTTCCACTACGGCACCGAGGACGACTTCGGCGGTGTGTGGTTCAACCTGCTGCCGGGCGGCGAGAAGCGGCTCTCGTACTACGCGGTGAAGAAGGCGTACGGCGCCGGCACCTCCGGTGACAACACCCCGCCGGTGATCTCCGACATGACCGTGGAGAACGCCACCGAGGGCGTCCCCACCGGCTCCGACGTGCGCGTCAGCACGCACACCACGGACCCGGACGGCGACGCGATCACGTACCAGGTCCTGTTCAGCAGCAACTACATCGACCAGAACAAGGCCCTGGTCCCCGCCGAGACCAAGGACAACGGCGACGGCACCCTGACCGCGAAGACACCCGGCAGGACGGGCGTCTACAAGGTGTACGTGAAGGCCCGGGACGGCCACGGCAACGTGGGCATCGAGACCAAGTCCCTCAAGGTGGTCCCGCCCGAGGTGGACGGCACCAACGTCTCGCAGGGCAAGCCCGCCACGGCCTCCTCCTTCCAGACGGACCCGACCGGCGGCTGCCCGTGCGGCGCGGACAACGCGGTGGACGGCAGGTCCGACACCCGCTGGGCGAGCGACTGGAGCGACCCGCAGTGGCTCCAGGTCGACCTCGGCACCTCCACGGCCATCAAGCACGTGCAGCTCGCGTGGGACCCGGCGTACGCGAAGGGCTACGAGATCCAGACGTCCGAGGACGGCCGGAACTGGACGACGATCAAGACCGTGACCGACGGCAACGGTGACATCGACGACCTCGACGTCACCGCCACCGGCCGCTACGTCCGCGTCAACGGCACCGCGCGCGGCACGGGCTGGGGCTACTCGCTGTACGAGTTCGGCGTCTACAGCTGACGTCCGCGGGTCCGCCCCGACCGCCGAAGGGGCGGCACCACCACCTCGGCGTGCCGTTTGAGGGAACGGTCACGCCGCCGCCGGCCCCCGGGACTGCCCCCGGGGGCCGGCGGCGCCTACGCCCAGCGGCGCCTAAGCCCGGCCGCGCGGCCCGGTCCTGGCCGGCAGCGTGACCGCGAGCAGGGCCAGGCCGCCGACCGCCGCCGCGAGGGCCCCGTACATCAACGGGGGCACGTACGGCGCGTCGCCGGTCACGCCGTTCATCATCGGGATCAGCGTGGCCGCGGCGATCGCGGAGCCGAGGACCAGGCCCGCCGCAGAGACGAGCAGGGCCTCCCAGCGCAGCATCGTCATCACCTGCCGGCGGGTGGCGCCGATCAGGCGCAGCGCGCCGAGCTCGGGACGGCGGTCCCGGACCGTCATCACCAGGGTGTTGACCGCGGCGACGGCCGCGAAACCGCCGAGCACCGCGGCCATGGTGGAGTTCATCCAGGCGCCCAGCTCCGCCTCCGCGTTCCGCTCGGTGGCGTAGCCGGAGGCGTCGGTGACCTCGCCCAGGCCGGCGAGCGCCTTCGCCGAGCCGCCCCGTACCAGCACCGTGCTGTCGAAACCCGAGGTGACGTGCCCGGCCAGGGACGCCCGGTCCATGGTCACCGTGGCCAGGCCGAGGCCACGGCCGTAGACCGCGACGATCTCGGGAGCGGCCTCGGTCCCGTCCGGGAGGTAGAGCGGGAGCCGGTCGCCGACGCCGGCGTCCGCCGAGTCCGCCAGCGTCCGGTCGATGGCGATGCGGCCCGCGCCGAGCCGGTCGAGGCTGCCCGCGCGTACGTCCAGATCCTGGACCTTCGCGAGGGCGGCACCGGAGCCGGTGACGCCCTGGGTGGCCGCACCCTGCAGCGACTTGAACTCGCCCGAGCCGGTCGGCACCAGCACCTGGGTGTTCAGCAGTCCGACGGACGTCTCCACGCCCGGCGTGCGGGCCGCGCGGGCCACCGCGTCCACCGGGAGCCCGGCCGGGTCCGTCACCACGTGGTCCGCGGTGATACCGGCGCGCAACTGCTTGTCGGCGGCGTGGTTCTCGCTCGTGTGCATGAACACGAGGGTCGAGGAGAACGCCACGGCGAGCACGATCGGGGTGATCGCGGAGGCGAGGCGGCGGGCGTTGGCGCGGGAGTTGGCCGCCGCGAGTCCGGCCGCCGGGCCCGCGCCGCGCAGCGGCAGGCCGAACAGTCCCGCGCACAGCCGCGCCACCAGCGGGCCGAGCAGTCCGACGGCGAGCATGAAGAGCATGACGACGCCGAGGGCGGCACCGGCCGCGTCGTCCCCCGCCGAACGGGCGGACACACCCGTGAGGATCGAACCCCCGACGAGGGCGGCGACGCCGAGGAAGGTGCGGACCAGCCCGGGCCGCAGCCGCTCCACCGACGCCTCCGACAGCGCCTGTCCCGGCGCGATCCGCGCCGGCCGGCGCCCGGCGATCCAGCCCGCGCCGAGCGCGGTGAGCAGCCCCAGGACGACGGCGGCGAGCAGCGGGAGCCCGGAGACGTGCAGGTCCACGGCGTGCGGGACGGCACCACGGTCCTGGAGCTGCCCGAACCACCAGTGCGCGAGCCCGATGCCGGGCAGGCAGCCGGCGATGCCGGCGAGCGGTGCGACGAGCAGCGCTTCGGAGGCGACCGCGCGGCGGACCTGCCGGGGGGTGGCGCCGATGGCACGCAGCAGGGCGAAGGAGCGGGCCCGCTGACCGACCGAGAGCGCCACGGTGCCGGCGGCGGTGAAGACGGCGACGATGGCGGCGATGCCTCCGAAGGACCCCCCGATCCCGAAGAGCGTCAGCTTGGCGGACGCGAGGCCCGGGTCCTCGACGGCGCCGCGGTCGTCGCCGGTGTGGACCTGGACGCCGGAGCCGGCCAGGGCCCGCTTCACGGCGTCGCCGAGGGTGCCGGCGCCGGTGCCCTTCTCCGCCAGCACGACGACGGCGTCGGCCCTGCCGGGGTGCCCGGCGAGGACGGGGGCCTGGGCGTCGGCGAACCAGGCCGTGGCGCCCGCTTCGCCGGAGTCCCGCGCGGTCTCCCGGGGACCGGCCTCGGCGACGCCGGCGAGGCGGAAGTCCCGCTGCCCGGCGGCGGTTTCCAGCGCGACGGTGTCCCCCACGGAGGCCCGTGCGGCGCGGGCCGCCCCGGTGTCGAGCACGACCTCGCCCTCGCGGGGCGCGGAGCCCGCGGTCAGCGAGGTGCCGGTGAAGCTGTGGGAGCCCCATCCGTGCGCGGTGAGCGCAGCGCCCCGCGCGTGCACCGGGAAGGTGAAGTCCGCGACGGCTGCGGCCGCGCCCGGCGCCTCGGCGGCCTTCGCCGCCAGCCCGGCGTCCATCCGCGCGGTGTCCGGCAGCGGCGTCGCCTCCTTCTCCAGGTCCTCGCCGCTGCCGGTGACGACGTACTCGTTCTGGTCGGCCGCCACGACGACCGGCGCGCCGGCGTACCGCTCCGGCGGCACCGAGGCACGGAGGCTGGTCTCCAGCAGGATTCCGCAGGCCGAGACGATCAGCGCGGACATCAGCAGCGCGAGGAAGGTGCCCGCGAAGGACGCGGGCTTGAACCGGATGGCCTCGCGTGCCAGTCCGTTGGGGCGCCTCATGCCGCCGCCCCTGACATCGCCCCGGCTCGGGCGGTACGTGCGGTGAGCGCGGCCATCCTGGCCGCGATCCGCTCCGCCGTGCCGCGCTCGACGTGGTCGGCGAAGGCGCCGTCGGCGAGGAACAGCACCCGGTCGGCCCAGGCTGCCGCGGCCGGGTCGTGGGTGACCATGACGACGGTGGCACCGAGGGCATCCACCGCGTTGCGCAGCAGGCCGAGGACCTCGGCGGCGGTGCCGGTGTCGAGGGCGCCGGTGGGCTCGTCCGCGAAGATCACGTCGGGGCCGGTGATCAGGGCGCGGGCGACGGCCACGCGCTGCTGCTGACCGCCGGAGAGCTCGGACGGCCGGCGCCGCGCCTTGTCCGCGAGCCCGACCTGCGCGAGCACCTCCTGCGCCCGGTGCCGGTCCTGGCGCTGCCCGGCCAGGCGCATCGGCAGCAGGACGTTCTGCTCCACGGTCAGCGACGGCAGCAGGTTGAACGCCTGGAAGACGAAGCCGAGGCGGCTGCGGCGGAGCTCGGTGAGCTCGTTCTCGTCCATGCCGGTGATCTCCGTACCGCCGACGCGCACCGAGCCCGCCGACGGCCGGTCGAGCCCGGCGGCGCACTGGAGGAACGTGGACTTGCCGGACCCGGACGGGCCCATGACCGCGGTGAACGTGCCGCTCGGCAGGGCCAGGTCGATGCCCGCGAGGGCGTGCACCGTGCCCGCCCCGCGTCCGTAGTGCCGCCGGACGTCGCGCAGTTCGACCGCGAGACCGGGCGTGGCGGCCGGGGCCCCGGGCCCGTGGCCCGCCTCGGGCCGGGCCCCCGCCGTCGCCCGCTTGCTCCTGCGTAGCCTCATCTTCCGGTCTCCCTCACACGTGCGTTTCTCCTACGGGTGAAGAGTGCGGGGAAGGCTGTGCGCGGGGCGTCATACCCGAGAGCCAACGTGGCTGTGCTACGGCGGTAGGGGGTGGCGGAGAGCGGGTGGGGGCCCGTGCGCGCGTGAACCCGTACGCGGGGCACACCCGTACGCGGGGCACACCCGTACGCGGGGCACACCCGTACGCGGGGCACACCCGTACGCGCGGCGGACCCGTCCTACTCGCCCGTGGTCACCAGCCCCGACTCGTAGGCGAAGACCACGGCCTGGGCGCGGTCGCGCAGGTCGAGTTTGGTGAGGACGCGGCTGACGTGGGTCTTCACCGTCTGCTCGGCCAGCACCAGGGTCTGCGCGATCTCCGCGTTCGACAGGCCGCGGGCCACCAGGGAGAGGACTTCGGTCTCGCGCTCCGTGAGGCCGCCCAGCCGCTGCGCGGGCTTGCCCCGGGCGGCGGGGCGCTGCTTGACGAAGTCCGCGATGAGGCGGCGGGTCACGGAGGGGGCGAGAAGCGCGTCGCCCGAGGCCACGACGCGGACCGCCGCGATCAGGTCGGCCGGCGGCGCGTCCTTGAGGAGGAAGCCGCTCGCGCCCGCCCGCAGCGCCTCGTAGACGTAGTCGTCGACGTCGAAGGTGGTGAGCATCAGGACGCGCGGCCGGTGGGTCACGCCCGACGGCGGGTGCAGGAGTTCGCGTGCGGCCTCCAGGCCGTTCATCCCGGGCATCCGGACATCCATCAGCACGACGTCGGGGCGGGTGCGCCTGCTCAGCTCGACGCCCTGCGCGCCGTCGGGGGCCTCGCCCACCACGTCGATGTCGCTCTGGGCGGCCAGCAGTGCGGCGAAGCCCGCCCGCACCATGGCCTGGTCGTCGACGATGATGACCCGTGTCGTCACGTGGGGTCCGTTCCGGTCAGAGGGAGCAGGGCGGCGACGCGGAAGCCGCCGTCGGGGAGCGGCCCCGCGTCGAGGGTGCCGCCGATGATCCGTACCCGTTCGCGCATGCCGACGAGCCCGTGCCCGGTGCCGCTCGTTTCGAGCGGCCCGGTGGGAGGCTCCGGGGGCGGGCCGTTGACGACCAGGACGGTGAGCCGGGGGCCGGCCGGCGGATCGGGCTCGGACACGGACAGCGAGACCCGCGTGTGCGCGCCCGGCGCGTGCCGCACGACGTTCGCCAGGGCCTCCTGGACGATCCGGTAGGCGGACAGGCCCACCGCCTCGGGCACGTCGGCGTCGCAGGGGGTGAACTCCACCGGCCCGCTCGCCCTCGCCGTCGCCTCCGCCAGGGCCCCGATCTGCGCCAGGCCCGGCTGGGGCACGAGTTCGCCCTGCGCCTCCTCGTTGCGCAGTACGCCGAGGAGCCGTCGCATCTCGCCGAGCGACTGACGCGCGGTGGCCGCGATGGTGGTGAACTCCTCCCGCATCTCCGGGGGCAGCCCGTCGTGGCGGTACTCCGCGGTGTCCGCCTGGACCGTGATGACGGACATGTGATGGGCCACCACGTCGTGCAGTTCGCGGGCGATCCGGGCGCGCTCCTCCAGCAGCGTGCGCCGGCCGCGCTCCGCCTCGCTGATCGTCTCCTGCTCGGCCAGTCTGCGCTGGACCTCGGACCGCTCACGGAACGCGCCGCCCAGCAGGAGCGCGACGCCCCCGAGGATGGTGAACAGCAGGTCCCGGGCGCCGAAGCCGTGGGGTGCGGCGAACCCCAGGGCCACGTTCGCCCCTGCCGTGACCAGCCACACCCGTATCAGCGTCCGGCGCCGCTCGCGCAGGCCCAGGGCGAGGCAGAGCCCGACGTACCCGACGATCTGCATGGGCGGGAACGGCCACAGCAGGCGGTCCTCGAAGTCGACGGCGAGCAGGGCGAGCGCCCCCGCCACGTCCCCCGCGAAGATCACGTACCAGGCGAGCAGCGGCCGTACGACGGCGAGCAGCAGCGGTGCGGCCTGGGCGACGGCCAGCGCGGCGGCGACGCCCCCGTTCAGACCGTAGTCGGCGGTGAGGACCTGGATGGTGGTGGGCAGCAGAGCGACGCACAGCACGAACGCCACGGCCCACGGCAGCGCCCGCACCCACCGCCGCGAAGCACCCGCGAGCAGCGCGCGCGGGCGCTCCTCCTCCACTGAGGTCATGGTCACCAGCGTAGGCGCCCCGCCCTCTCACCCGCCCGAACGGTGCACGTGCCAGGCGGTGGCGGCAGCCGCGAGGCGCTGGGTCCACGGGTCCGGGTCGGCACTGCTGATCTCGGACCAGACGTTGGCGTTGGCGGCGGCGAAGGCGGTGATGCCTTCGGCGGGGGCGGTGTGCCAGGAGGGGATTTCGGCGGCCCGGTGTTCGGCCGAGGCGGGGGTGTGGCCGGATGCGATGAGCCAGATGACCCAGTAGCCGGCGTCGAGCCAGGCCGCGCCGCGGGTGGCCCAGGCCCAGTCGACCAAGCGGGCCCGTTCGCCCGCCGGGGCGTCGTCGTCCACGAGGACGTTGGTGTTGTTCAGGTCGGTGTGGAGCAGATGAGGTCCGGCGAAGAAGTGGAGGTCGTCCGGGTGGACGGCGTACCGCTCCAGGCGCTGTTCGGCCCGGCGGAGTTCGATGCCGGGGCAGGGGGCATCGCCGAGGCGACGCAGGAGAGAGGCGACTTCGGGAAGATCCGGGGAGCCGGGGGCGTAGACGGCGTGGTGGCCTGTGAGCGCTTCGAAGCCCAGGAGGTCCCAGCCGGCCGTCTCGACGTGCCAGCGGAGGGAGGGGGCCAGGCCGGTGAGGAAGGGGGCGACGGTGGCTTCCCGGTGTTGGGTCCAGGCGCGGGGGTGGTCCGTACGCAGCCCCTTGACGTGCCACGTGCCCGCGGCGGACGTGACGCGGGCCGCGATCTCGCTGTTGAAGCCCTCGGTCGCTTCTTCGACCGTGAGGAGGGGACCGGTGTGCTCCTCGACGGCGGTACGAGCGGCGGGCGGCAGCTGATCAAGGACGATGCGGGTGGTCGCCATGGGGCTTCACTCTTCCAGAAGGCGGTGGTGCGGGGGCCCCGGGCGGAAAAATGTCCGGAACCCCCGCAGGTGTACGCGACCGGTTGTCTACCGGTACGGGTTGTCGTCGTTGCAGCCCGGGACGGCGCCCTCGGACAGCGCCTCCAGGTCGTCCAGGAGGATCACTCCCTCCGGCTCCTCCAGGACCGGCGGTCGGGGGCTGATCTCCACCATGACAGCGGTCATGACGCTTCCTCGCTTCCGTGTTGGCAGTAGGTGTTCAGTGGTGCCTTCGCCTCCTGGTACGCCTTGGCGAGCGGTCGGCAGACCCGGCAAGTGCCGGAAAGCTGACAGCCGCCGCAGCCACCGGTGCGAAGCATTTGGGCATCGGCGATGCGTGGCAGACGGAGGAGTCCGTCCAGGCCCTCGGACATGAGGTCGATGGGGTTCTCGCGGCCGACCTTGCACATGGTCGCCAGACCATGCGGGTCGACGTGGAAAAAGGTGTGACCGGCCGGGCACCCCTTGAAGATGCTGTTCTTGTCCAGGAATCCGGCTGCCTGCGCTGCCAGCGGTTCGGGCGTGCCGGTGTACGTGGGCGAGATCGTGCCGTACTCCTGATGGCTCGCCCCGTACCGCTCGGCGAGTGCGCGCATGGCGTCCAACTCGTGGGCGTTGTGCCGGGTGATGATCAGCGCAAGTTCCAGCGCGATTCCGGCCTCGCGTGCCGCGACGAGCCCCTTCTCGACCAGCTTGAACGCTCCAGGTTTGCGGGTGAGCGAGTCGAAGCTGTCCGGGGTCGCCCCGTACAGGGAGACGGTCACCTTGTGCGGCGGCAGTTCGCGCAGGAGATCAATGATCTCGGGACGGTGGAGCCGGGAGCCGTTGGTCAGGATCTCAATCAGCATTCCGGAGCTGTGCGCGAGCGCGTACGCGTCCACGAAGTCCCTATCGATCAGAGGCTCGCCACCTGTGAACTGGAGCCACAGCACCCCAGCGTCCCGCAGCAGGCGCAGGAGCCGGACCTTGTCAGGCCAGGGCAGCCCTTCGAACTTCCGCTCGGCGAGGTAGCAGTGCTCGCAGTTGAAGTTGCAGCCCTTGTTGATCTCGTACGTGGCCCGGCCATACCCGAGACGGGTCTGGGAGCGTACGAGAACGGCGTCCCGCATCGCAGTCTCGGCCAGGTCTACGTTCCAGGCTGTGCGGGCGTGGTCGAGGAGCCAGGCCGGCAGAGGGCTGCTGCTCTCGGCGATCGAGGCCAGTTCCTCGTACAGGGCCCGGGGGATGCGCATGCCGCCCTTGGAGCCGGGACGGGCGATAAGGAACCTTCCGTTGTAGGGGCTCGCGATCAGCTGGTGCACGGGGCCTCCTCGTGGGTGTCTTCCCAGGTGTGCTGCTTGGCGTGGTCGGCGAACAGGCAGCAGCCGTCACCGTCGCGCCCCGGGGCGGCCACCGGGCAGTCCGACAGCACTACAAGCTCCGGCTCGTCCGCCCCGCGCCAGCGGAGCCACAGCGCGGTTCCGTACGCGCCGTTGTCGGTGAGGAGGCCGAAGTGTTCGCCTTCGTCGTGTGCGGACAGCTGGCACTGAACGGCACCGTCGATGTACGGGGCAGCCGACTTCTCTCGCGCTTCCCGTGCCAGGGCGAGGGGCACCCAGCGCCAGCGCGCGCACCGCATCACGACACCGTCAGGAAGGACGCGATGGCGTTGCCGGCCTGCCGCGAGCACCGGGGGCAGACGCACGGCGGGTAGCGGCCCGGGTTATCCGGGACGACCGGTCCCTCACACACGCGTACCGCCGTGAGGGGCCCCCGCGTCCGGCCGGAGTCGCGGGAAACCCGCAACGTCATCCGCACCTCGTTCTGTCCGTTCGCCATGACCAGGAGCATCGCCATCCACGGGCCCTCCCGGAAAGGCCAAGCGGGTTACTCAACCTGGGTAACATCACCGTCAGTAGGCCAACCGCAGCAATTCGTAGCCCTCATGCTGGAGCGTGCCCGATGCCCGAGCCATCCCGCTCACAGGAGCTCCCAGTCAGCCTGCTCATGAATCCGGCGATGATCGAGGCGTGCAGGGCCAGAGACTTCGGCCGCATCTTTCACCTGGTCAAAGCGCGAGCGGGCATCTATCCGTCGATGATCGCGCGTCGCTGCGACCTGACTCCCAGCCGGGTGGGCGAAGTGATTTCCGGTACGCGGCAGTTGCTGCACATGGACGTGATCGAGCGGATCTCGGACGGGCTGCGCATTCCCGGGCACATGCTCGGGCTTGCGCGACGCTCCTGGGAAACGCCTCCCAGCCTGACGGCCGCGCCCCGCGAAGCAGCCGAAGTGCCCCCCACAGCTGTCGAGGCGCTTGGCGCCGGACTGCCGGGGGCGGACGTCGACAGCATTCTTGCCCTGGCGGCCGAGCACGATCTCAGCCCCGCGACGCTGGACGCGCTGCGCTCATCAATCGCGGATTACTGGCGCAGAGACGACGAGCACGGGGGCGAGACCTTAAGGCCGGCGGTCGTCGGCCAGCTCCGTTACGTCGTCGATCTCCTCAAGGAACAGCGACCGAACCCTCTGCGAACCGGGCTGCACAACATCGCAGCCGAGTTGGCCCGACTCACCGGGTGGACCTACTTCGACGCCCGCCAGTACAACCAGGCACGCGCCTACTTCACCGAATCCCTCGGCCTCGCCAGGGCGATCGAAGACCGCCAGTTCATGGCCAACGTTCTCGCTTGCATGAGCCTTCAGGCCACGTACGAGGAAAAGCCCGGGGACGCCCTCGCACTCGTCACCGCTGCCCGGGACCAGGCCAGAGAAGCAGCGGGCACGACGGCGCGCGTGCTCGCCATGCTCGCGATGCGCGAAGCCTTTGCCCACGCAACCCTCGGCAATCACAGCGCGACTCACACCGCGATCTCGGAAGCCCACACCCAGTTCGGGCGGATCAGCACCGGGGATCCGGACCCGGCCTGGGTCGCCTACTTCGACGAAACGAAACTGATCGTTGACACCGGAATCGCGCACGGCCGCCTGGGCGAAGCCGCCCTCGCCGAACCCCTCATCGCGGACGCCCTCCGCCGAGAGCACCGGACGAACCACCGAGGCCGCGCCTTCCACGCCTTCTGGCTCGCCCGCACCCAACTCCAGCGCGGCAAACTCGACGAGGCGTGCCACACAGCCATGGACGCCCTTGCCCCGGCAGCGGCCGTCAGCTCGCAACGAGTCGGCGGCCACCTCCGGGAGTTCTACGAGCAGTTGGGACCCTATCGCCGGGAACCAGCCGCAGTCGCGTTCGAGTCCCGGCTCCGGGAATCGCTGCCCCGCCAGATCAGCGGATCGCCTCATCCATGAGTACGTACAGCAGCCCGACCAGGGAGCCGCTGCTGACGATCTCGCGGCGGTCGATCATCGCCCGCACATCGGCCAGCGGAATCCACTCGATCCGGTCCGACTCGTTCTTCTCGGTCGGCGGGCACTCGTACGTCGCCCCGTCGGCGCGGAAGATGTGGTGCTGGGAGTCGGTGATGCCGTTGGCCGGTTCGGCGTAGATGAGTGGCTTCAGCGGGTCGGGGCGCCAGCCGGTCTCCTCCAGCACCTCACGGGCCGCCGCTTCGGCCGGCGTCTCGCCCTCCTCGACCAGTCCCATGGGCAGCTCCCATGCCCAGGCGTCGGTGATGAAGCGATGGCGCCACATCATCAGGACCTCGCGCCGCTCATTGACGACGGCGGCCACCGCCAGGTGCCGGAGCTTGACGACGTGGTGTTCCCAACGGTTGCCGTCCGGTGTCTCGACGTCGGTGAGCCACAGGTTCACCCAGCTGTTCTCGTAGATGGGACGTTCCCCGTGGATCTTCCACTGCATCGCTGCGGCCCCTCTCGATCGACCTCCAGCATCGCAGAGCGGCGGCTGACTGGGGCTGACCAGGGCTAGGTTCGGCAAAGGGGCGCTGCACCCCCTTTTTCCGGTATCCGTCCTCACCATGAGTCCGGAGCACCTCCTGTGCCGCTTTCATGGCGGCGTGGCTCAGGAAAGCTCGGGGCCGGCTCGCCTGCCACCCGAGCGTTCCCTCTGAGTCCGGCTTGTCGGAGGCACCGCTGTCGCGTGTGGGACGTGCTGGCCGGACTACCTCGGCGGAGCCTCACCTCTTGTGGCCCAGGCGGTTGTCAGTGGCCGCTGTTAGCGTCCGGCCGTTCTGGAAGAGGTGTAGGGAGGGGCCGTATGGGCGCGTCGGGGTGGGACTACTCGGTTCCGTATCAGGAGGATCTCGTCGGGGCGTTCGATGCCCTGCGCCGGAAGGTCTTCCAGGAGCGGGACTACTGCTGGGTTTCGGGCGCTGACTGGAGGCCGGAGGAGGAACGGTTGCCGTGGCCTGAGACCGAGGAGGATCTGTGGGCCGACGAGTTCGCCCAGGAAGCGGGGACGCACTCGATCCTCGACATCTTCCGGATCATCGGGCCGGACGAGGAGCCGGGCCACTCCACGATGAAGCAGGTGACGGAGGACGAGGCGCTGCGTGTCCTGGGGACGCGGAAGCTCACCCGGCATCACGTGCCGAGGTTCGAGGAGTTCGACTGCCGGCGCTGGTACGGGCGGTGCGCCGTGCTCCATGACGAACAGGGGGAGCCGCGGGAGATCTACTTCTGGGGCTCCTCCGGCGACTGAGCCGACCCGGTGGACCGGGTGTGGACCGCGCCACCGCCCACGACCCGGCGGCCGTCCGCCGTGCGGCCATGGGCGGCGGTGGGGCTCACCCCGTCGTCTTCGCCGGGCCCGCGTACAGGTACGTGTCGCGGTCGGTGATGTGGCCGTCCTGGCCGACCGGGGTGTAGTTGCGTTCCAGAAGGCGGCCGGTGGACGGTTGCACGATCCAGTTCGGGTCGTGGGCGCTGTGGGCGGGCAACTTCTCCTTCCACTTCCAGGAGATACGGGTGCCGGTGCGGCCCATCGCGTCCTTGACGCCCTCGGTCACCACCGCGCCCGGTGTGTCCGCGAGGACCCGGTAGAGCGCGGCGCGCAGGCGTGGGGAGGCCGGGGCGCCGGTGAGGAGTTCGCCTGCCTGGCGGACGGTCTGCTCGGCGGCGGAGCCCTTCGCGCCGGCCGCGAGGGTGCGGCGGAGGGCGTCGGGGCGGGTGGGGAGGGTGTTCAGGTCGTCCCAGCCGATCTGCCCGGCGCCGACCTGCCAACTGGTGCCGTTCGGGTTCTCCTTGGTGACCGTGCGGCCGTTGTGCGTCTTGATGACGACCTTGTCGCGGCCCAGGTAGATGTCGTCGGTGTGGGCCCGGCCCCCCTCGACCCACGTCCGGATGGTCGTCTTCCAGTACGCGTCGGTGATCGTCTGCGCGTTGTACTTGTCGGAGATGGTGATGTGGCCGGCCATGCTCGTGAACACCTCCGACGCCGACGCGCTGGCCGCCGGGCCGTCGCCGCCGACATCGGTGACCGGGAGGACCGCCACGCCCACCGCCACCGCCGCGACCGCCGCCGCGAGGGCGAACACCCGGCGGCGTCCGAAGCGTGAAACGGCAACGGGGCCAGGCGCGGCGTCCGCCGCGATGGCGTCCAGGATCAGCGCGTGCGCGCGGGCCTGGACCGCCGGGTCGAGGGGTTCGGTGCGGCCGGCGCGCTCCAGGGCGGCGGCGCCGGGGAAGTCGATCAGGTCCGTGGGGCGGTTCTCGTGCGTCATGCGAAATCTCCCGTCAGGGTCGTACGGGCGGGGCCGGTCAGTCCGTCGCGCAGGCGGGCGCGGGCCCGGTGCAGGCGGGAACGGGCGGTTCCGGCGGGGATGCCGACGGCGGCGGCCGCCTCGGCGGGGGTCAGCTGCTCCCAGGCCACGAGCAGCAGCAGTTCGCGCTCCGCGGACGGGAGTTCGGCGAGTCTGCGGCGCAGCTCCGGGGCCACCGAGGCCGCGTCCAGGCGCTGGTCGACGGCCTGCCAGGGGTCGGCCGTCGTGGCCTCGGCGTCGGGCCCGGGCTCGGTGCGGGCGGCGGCGCGCGCCGTGGTCTGCCGGTGGCGGGACAGCACGTTGCGGGCGACGCCGAACAGCCAGCCCCGGGCGGAGCCGCGCGCGGCCTCGAACGTCGCGCGGTGGGCGTACGCCTGGAGCCACACCTCGGAGAGCAGGTCGTCGGCGGCGGCCGGGGCGCGGCGTACGAGGTAGCCGTGCAGGGCCGGGGAGTGCCGGGCGACCAGCGGTTCGAAGGCCGTGGGCTCCCGTGCGGAACGGGTGAGCAGGTCCTCGTCCGGGTCCATGGGTTCTCCTGTCCGAGCCCGCCCGGGCGGCGGTCTCACCCCGTACTTGCACGCGGGCGGGGTGAGCGTTCGCGGCTACCCGGTGACGGCGTTCCGGAACCCCGTATTCACCGCCGTAAGCCCCCCGTCCACGCACAGCGACGTGCCCGTGACCCACTCCGCGTCCGACGACGCGAGAAACGCCACCGCCTTCGCGATGTCCTCCGGCTCCCCGACCCGGCCCAGCGGGTACAGCGCGCTGACCCGGTCCAACTCCGCCTCGCGGCCCGCCCAGGCGTCGGTGCGGATCGTGCCGGGGACGACGAGGTTGGCGCGGACCCCGCGCGGGCCCGCGTGGCCGGCGAGGGTCCGGGTGAGGCTCGCGAGGCCCGCCTTCGCGGCGCTGTAGGCGTGGTTGCCGAAGTCCTGCAGTCCGTTGACGGAGCCGATGGAGACGATGGCGCCCCGGCCCGACGCGGCGAGGTGCGGCATCGCGGCGCGCGAGCAGCGGTACGCGCCGCCCAGCGAGATGTCGAGGTCGCGGTGCCAGGTCTCGTCCTGCTCGTCCTCGAAGAGCGTGCTGTCCAGGCTGCACGCGTACGCGTTGTTGACGAGGACGTCGAGCCCTCCGAAGGTCTCCACGGCGTACGCCACCGCCGCCTCGACCGCCGCCCGGTCCGCCACGTCGCAGACCAGCGCCTCGGCCACGCGCCCGTCCGCCCGGATCTCCGCCGCCACGGCATCCGCCCGGCCGGCGTCCAGGTCGGTGACGAGGACGCGGGCGCCCTCCGAGGCCAGCAGGCGGGCGGTGGCTGCGCCGATGCCCCGGCCCGCACCGGTGATGAGGACGCCGTATCCGTCGAAGCGCGCAGGAGTCATGACGCCGACCGTACCTCGCGGATCAGGACCTGGGCCCGGGGGCGGCCAGCGGCAACTCCCCCCGAGCACCCACCCGTCACAACGCCGACCGCACCGCCCGCACCAACGCCTGCGCCCTGGGGTCGGCCGTGACCCCCTTCTGGAGCCCATTCGTCACGTACCCGAAGGCGATCCCGCTCTCCGGGTCCGCGAAGCCCAGCGAGCCGCCCCGGCCCGGATGCCCGAAGGAGCCCGGCGCGAGGAGCGGGCTCGCCGGGCCGTGGAGCATGTAGCCGAGGCCGAAGCGGGTGTTGACGACGAGGACCTGGTCCGGGCCCGCCGACTCCTCGGTGCGCGCGAGCGTCAGGGTCGCCGGGGCGAACAGCCGCTGGCCGTCGACCGGGCCGATCATCGCGGCGTAGCAGCGGGCCAGGCCGCGCGCGGTCGCGGTGCCGTTGGACGCGGGGAGTTCGGCGGCCCGGTACGCCGCGTCGTTCTCGTCGGGCAGCGGGTCGATCGCGCCGAACGCCCGCCGGGTCAGGGACCCCGGGTCGCGGTAGGCGTCCACGACGGACCGCTTCGGGCGCATCCGCAGCGCCCCGGTGTTCTCGGCGGCCGGGGCCTCGACGGGCCCGATCCGCCCCACCCGGTGGGCCTCGTCGCCGGGGATGCCGAACCAGAAGTCGAGGCCGAGCGGGCGGGCGATCTCCTCGGCGACCCAGCGGCCGACGGTGCGCCCGGTGACGCGCCGCACGAGTTCGCCGATGAGCCAGCTGTAGGTCTGCGCGTGGTAGCCGTGCGCGGTGCCGGGCTCCCAGGCCGGGGCCTGGGCGGCGACGGCGTGCGCCCCGCTCACCCCGTCCGCGGCCTCCTCCGGGGTCAGCGGCCGGTCCAGGGCCGGGACGCCGGCCCGGTGGGCGAGGAGGTGGCGGACGAGGACGCGTTCCTTGCCGTTCGCCTTGAACTCCGGCCAGTACGTGGAGACCGGGGCGTGCAGGTCGATCTGGCCGCGCTGGTGGAGCAGCAGCGGGACGGCGGCGGCGATGCCCTTGCCGGCGGAGCGGACGACCTGGACGGTGTCGACCGCCCAGGGTTCGGTGCCGTCCACGTCTCTGGTGCCGGCCCACAGGTCGACCACCTTGCGCCCGTGCCGGTAGACGGCGACCGCCGCTCCCCGGTCCCCGCGCTCCTCGAAGTTACGGACGAACGCGTCCCGGACCGCTTCGAATCCGGGCGCCGCCGTGCCCCGTACGTCCACGCCTGCTGCCGCACTGCCGCTCATCCCCCCATGGTGCACGGCACCGCAGGTGGGAGGTGGGGCGGGTCACCCCGAATTCACCGTCACGGAACGCGGGTCGAAGCCGAAGGGCAGCTCCAGGCGGTGGGCGCGCATCAGGGGCTCGTCGCAGAGGAGGTCCTGGGTGCGGTCGTCGGCGGCGATGACCCCCTCGCTGAGGATCACCGCGCGGGGGCACAGCTCCAGCGCGTACGGGAGGTCGTGCGTGACCATCAGGACGGTGACGTCCAGGGAGCGCAGGATGTCGGCGAGTTCGCGCCGGGACGCCGGGTCCAGATTGGAGGAGGGCTCGTCCAGGACGAGGATCTCCGGCCGCATGGCGAGGACCGTGGCGACGGCGACGCGGCGGCGCTGCCCGAAGGAGAGGTGGTGCGGCGGCCGGCCCGCGTACTCCTCCATGCCGACCTGCTGGAGCGCCTCCATGACCCGCTCCTCCAGCTCCACGCCGCGCAGTCCCCCGGCGGCGGGACCGAAGGCGACGTCCTCGCGGACGGTGGGCATGAAGAGCTGGTCGTCGGGGTCCTGGAAGACGATGCCGACGCGGCGGCGGATCTCGGCCATGGTGCGCTTGTCCACCGGCATCCCGGCGACGCGCACCGACCCGGCGCCCGCCTCCAGGATGCCGTTGAGGTGGAGGACCAGGGTCGTCTTGCCGGCGCCGTTCGGGCCGAGGAGCGCGACGCGTTCGCCGCGTCCGACGGTCAGGTCGACGCCGAAGAGCGCCTGGTGGCCGTCGGGATACGCGTACGCGAGGCCGCTGACCTCCAGGGAGGGCGGTACGGGGGCGGGGTCGGGGCTCATGCGGTCCATCCCACCAGACACACGGCGAGGGCGAGCAGCGGGAGGGCCGAGGCGTACGCCCACTGGGTGCGCGAGGCGGTCACCTCGTCGATGACGGGCATGGTGCCCGCGTAGCCGCGGCTGACCATCGCGAGGTGGACGCGTTCGCCGCGCTCGTAGGAGCGGATGAACAGGGCCCCGGCCGACTTGGCGAGGACGCCCCAGTGCCGTACGCCGCGCGCCTCGAAGCCCCGGGAGCGGCGGGCGATGGACATGCGGCGCATCTCGTCGGTGATCACATCGCCGTACCGGATCATGAAGGAGGCGATCTGGACGAGCAGCGGCGGCAGTTTCAGGCGCTGGAGGCCGAGCAGCAGCTCGCGCAGTTCGGTGGTGGAGGCGAGCAGCACGGAGGCGGCGACCCCGAGGGTGCCCTTGGCCAGCACGTTCCAGGCGCCCCAGAGGCCGGGGACGCTGACGGAGAGGCCGAGTACGTGGGTGTGCTCGCCGGGCACGACGAACGGCATGAGCAGGGCGAACGCGACGAACGGCACCTCGATCAGCAGCCGCTTGAGCAGGAAGCCGGCCGGCATGCGGGCGAGCGCGGTGACGCCCGCGATGAGCAGCGCGTAGAGCCCGAAGGCCCAGACGGCCTCGCGCGGGGTGGAGACGACCACCACGACGAAGCAGAACACGGCGGCGAGCTTGCAGTGCGGCGGCAGGTCGTGGACCGGTGAGTACCCGTGCCGGTAGAGCTTGTGGGCGTGGCCGGCGCCCATGTCAGACCTTCTCCTCGGTACGGGTGTCGGCCTCGCCCTGCGCACGGCGGCGGCGCGAGACCACGTAGAAGGCGCCGCTGCCCGCGACGAGGGTGGCGCCGACGCCGATCACTCCGGCGAGACCGCCGGAGAGCCGGGCGTCGGAGACGTCCTTGACGCCGTAGTCGGCGAGCGGGGAGTCCGCGGTGGCGTGCTCCTTGGCCTCCTTGTCGATGCCCTTGTCGGCGGCGACCTTCTCCAGGCCGTCCGGGTCGGCGGAGGCGTAGAAGGAGACGAACCCGGCGAGCACGAGGGCGGTGACCAGGCCGGTCGCCCACAGGCCGCGGGTCGGGCGGTGCGCGGCGGGGGCGGGCTCGCGGGCGGGCGCCGGGGCGTCGACCAGTTCGCCGTCGACGCGGAGCTTGAGCGGGGCGGCGAGCCCCTTCGCGCCGTGGACCAGGTCGGGGCGGACGGCGAGGACGGCGCCGACGGTGAGCGCGGTGATCACGGCCTCGCCGATGCCGATGAGGACGTGGACGCCGACCATGGCGGTGAAGACCTTGCCGATCGGGATGTCGGTGGTCCCGCCGATCCAGTACATCAGCGTGAAGGCGCAGGCGGCGGCCGGTACGGAGACCAGCGCGGCGACGAACGAGGCGGCGGTCATCGAGCGGCGGGTGCGCGGCAGCACGCCGACCAGGCCGCGGAAGAGGGCGTACGCGACGACGGTGGTGACCACGCCCATGTCGAGGACGTTGACGCCGAGCGCGGTGAGGCCGCCGTCGGCGAAGAGGATGCCCTGCATCAGCAGGACGACGGATATGCAGAGCACGCCCGTATACGGCCCGACGAGTATCGCGGCCAGCGCCCCGCCGAGCAGATGGCCGCTGGTGCCGGCGGCGACGGGGAAGTTCAGCATCTGCACGGCGAAGATGAACGCGGCGACCAGACCGGCCAGCGGCGCGGTCCGCTCATCGAGTTCGCGCCGGGCCCCCTTCAGGCTGACGGCGACGGCACCGGCGGCGACGACGCCCGCGACGGCGGAGACGGGTGCGTTGATGAATCCGTCGGGTACATGCATGGGGGAGGCTCCGCTTCCTGCGTTCTCGCGTGGCTGCGCCGGGTGCGCGGGGTCGTGAACCTCTCAATGATAGGACCTTGTTGCGAAGCGTTCGCAAGAGCGCGTCCCACACAACTGCATAGGGCTTCCATAGTGCCCTTTACGTGAAATATGGGACATTAAGTAGCAAAGTTGCAGAAGCAGGATGGAGAGTCGGCCCATGTCCTCCGTGATCCATGACCATGCCCGCGCCCGGCTCGTCACCGACGCCCGCGACCTGCCCGTCGTCCCGGTCGAGCTGCGGTTCGACGGCGCGGACTCCCCCGCGACGGTCCGCATCGCCTACCCGGGCGGCACGGAGTGGGCCGTCGAGCGCGAGCTCCTGGAGCGCGGGCTGCGCTACCCGGTCGAGCAGGACGGCTGGCGGATATGGCCCTGCGGCAGGGTCCAGGTGATCATGGAACGCCACGACACGGCCGGTGTCGACGTCGTCCAGTTCGACTGCGCCCCGCTGGTCCGCTTCCTGCGGCGTACGCACCAGGAGGCACCGCAGCACGAGGTGCCGAAGCCGGAGACCGCCCGCGCCTGACAACGCCGGGAGCCCCCGTGCACACCGTGCACGGGGGCTCCCGCCGCCCCGGCCCCCCGTCCCCACAGGTAACCCGGGCTCCCGGGGCCGCGCACCGCTCGAACGCGGCCCCGGAGTTCGGTCCGCGCGCTCAGACGCGGATCAGTTCGCGCTCACCGCCGGACTCCGGTCCGCCGTCACCGGCGGCGGGCTCGTCCAGGTCCTTGCGCAGGCCCTCGCCCTCGACGTCCACGTTGGGCAGCGCGCGGTCCAGCCAGCGCGGCAGCCACCAGGCACGCTTGCCCAGCAGCGCCAGGACGGCGGGCACGATCGCCATGCGGACGACGAACGCGTCGAAGAAGACGGCGATCGCCAGCGAGAAGCCGATCATCTTGATCATCTGCTCGCTGGAGCCGATGAAGCCGGAGAACACCGCGATCATGATCACGGCGGCGGCCGTGACGACCCGCGCCCCGTGCTTGAAGCCGGTGACGATGGCCTGGCCGGGCTTCTCGCCGTGGACGTACGCCTCACGCATACGGGTGACGAGGAAGACCTCGTAGTCCATGGCGAGGCCGAAGACCACGCCCACCATGAAGATCGGCATCATCGACATGATCGGACCGGTCTGCTCGACCCCGAAGAGCGAGCCGAGCCAGCCCCACTGGAAGACCGCGACGACCGCGCCCAGGGCCGCGACGACCGAGAGCAGGAAGCCGAGCGCCGCCTTCAGCGGCACCAGCACCGACCGGAAGACCACCATCAGCAGCAGGAAGGCGAGGCCGACCACGAGCGCCAGGTAGGGCAGCAGCGCGTCGTTCATCTTCTGCGAGAAGTCGATGTTCATCGCGGTGGAGCCGGTGACCAGCACCTCGGCGCCGGTGTCGGACTTGATGTCCTTGCCCGCGTCGCGGATCGCGTGGACCACGTTCTCCGTCTCGACGGAGCTGGGGCGGTCCTTCGGGACGACGGTGATCGTCGCCGCGTCGCCGGCCTTGTTGAACGTGGCCGGGGTGACGGCGACGACGCCCTTGATCCCGGCGATCTCGTCGCCGACCTGCTTGGCCGCGGCCTTGCCGTCCGCGCTGTCCTCGGTGTCCACGACGACGAGCAGCGGCCCGTTGAAGCCGGGGCCGAAGCCGTCGGAGAGCAGGTCGTAGGCGCGGCGCTGAGTGGTGCTGGTGGGCTGGGAGCCGTCGTCCGGCAGGCCCATCTCCAGCGAGGCGGCCGGTACGGCGATGGCACCGAGGCCCAGGACGCCGACGAGCAGCACCCAGACCGGCTTCCGCAGCACGAACCGGGCCCAGCGAGTGCCCATGTTCGGCTTCGCCTCGGGCCTGTTCTCCGCGTCGGCGGCCTTGCGCGCCTTGCGCCCCACGATGCGCTTGCCCACGAAGCCCAGCAGGGCCGGGACGAGGGTGAGGGCGATGAGCACGGCGATGGCGACCGTGCCGGCCGCGGCGAAGCCCATCTTGGAGAGCATCGGGATGTTGACGACGGCCAGGCCGACGAGGGCGATGACCACGGTGAGCCCGGCGAAGACGACCGCGGACCCGGCCGTGCCGACCGCCCGGCCCGCCGCTTCCTCGCGTTCCCGGCCCTCGGCCAGCTCGGCGCGGTAGCGGGAGACGATGAACAGCGCGTAGTCGATGCCGACGGCGAGGCCGATCATCATCGCGAGCGTGGAGGTGGTGGAGCCCAGGTCGAGCACGTTGGCCAGGGCGGTGATCGTGGAGACGCCGATGCCGACCCCGATCAGGGCGGTGAGCAGCGGCAGCCCGGCCGCGATGAGCGAACCGAAGGTGATGACGAGCACCACGGCCGCCAGCGCGATGCCGATGACCTCGGTGGCGCCGGTCTCCGGCATCACCTGGAGCGCGTCACCGCCGATCTCCACGGTCATCCCGCTCTTCTGGGCGTGGGTGCCCGCGTCCTCCAGCGCGTCCCGGGTCGCGTCGGTCAGCTCCATCGAGTTGACCTTGTACGAGACCGAGATGTACGCGGTGGAGCCGTTCTTGGAGACGGCCTTGCCGGTGTACGGGTCGGTGACCGAGGCGATCTGGTCGGAGCCTTCCTTCAGCTCCCGGGTGATCTTGTTGACCTCGGCCTTGTTGGCCGCGTCCGTCATCTTCTCGTGCTCGGGGGCCTTGAAGACGATGCGCGCGGTGGCGCCGTCGGCGCTGGCGGCAGGGAAGCGCTGTTCCAGCAGGTCGAACGCCTTCTGGGCCTCCGTACCGGGGATGGAGAAGGAGCTGGAGGTCGCGGTGGCTGCGGAGGACGCGCCGAACCCGGCGAGCGCCAGCAGTGCCACCCAGATCAGGGCGACGTAGCGGCGGCGCCGGAAGGCGAGCCGTCCGAGCTTGTAGAGGAATGTGGCCACGAGGGCGTACTCCCGGTCAGGTCGTTGAGTGGAAAAGGGCGTGAGGTACCAGCCCGACGACGAGAGCGGCGTGTCAGGTGGGGCTTGGGGAGGGGCCGTGCGAAAAAGCGCGGGGACCGAGAAGGTCAGGCTCCGAGAGCGGGGAGGATCACGGAGTCGACGTAGTCGAGAAGGAATGCCTGGTCGACGGGGCGGTCCTCGACCAGTTGCCGGGTGGCGACGGCGCCCACCAGCATGTGCGGTACGTATTTGAGCGCCGGGTTCTCCGCGCTCACCTCTCCCCGGTCCACGGCCCGGCGCAGCAGCGTGTCGAGACCGGTCATCTCCGGTTCGATGAGCAGTTCGCGCAGGGCCTGCAGGAGGTCGGGGTTGTCGTGGACGGCATGGCTCAGACCCCGCATCAGCGCGGCGTCCTTCTCCATCTGACAGTCGTCACTGCGGTTGAGTACGGCGTGGAAGTCACCGCGCAGCGAGCCGGTGTCGACCTCGCCGAGGGTGCCGGGTTTGTTGTGCCGGAGGGCCGTGACGACGAGCGCCGGCTTGCTCCCCCACTGGCGGTAGAGGGTGGCCTTGCTGGAATGCGTACGGGCGGCGACGGCGTCCATCGTGAGGGCGTCGTAGCCGACTTCGCGGAGCAGGTCGAGCACGGCGGCGTACAGCTCGCTCTCACGCTCGGGCGTGAGCCGTGTGCGTGCCATGGGTTCGACCTCCTGTCCGATAAGCCATCGAACGAAACCGTTTCGTACAGCAGAACGGTACCTCGCCCGCCGAGCGAAACGAAACGGTTTCGTTTGTGGTTCGCGCCACAGAAAGCGGGTCTCCCTGAGTTGCCGCACCCCCCTCGCGCGGAAAGCATTGGGGGGTGAGTGACGACGTCTCGTATCTCCGGTTCCCGCACCTCCACGAGGATCTGCTCTGCTTCGCGGCCGAGGACGACCTCTGGGTCGCCCCGCTCGCCGCCGAGGGGGAGCGCCCCGGCCGGGCCTGGCGGGTCACCGCCGACCGGACCAGAGTCGGCCATCCCCGGTTCTCGCCCGACGGGACCCGGATCGCGTACACGTCGTGGCGGAGCCTCGACCCGGAGATCCACCTCGCCCCGGTCGCCGGCGGACCGTCCCGCCGGCTCACCTACTGGGGCTCCACCGACACCCGGGTCTGCGGCTGGACGCCCGACCCCGGCGACGCGGCGCAGATCCTCGCCGTCTCCTCGCACAGCCAGCCGTTCTCCTACTTCTCCTGGGCCTACAGCGTCCCCACCGACGGCAGCCCCGGCGGCAAGCTCCCCTGGGGCCCGGTCACCGACATCGCGGTCGCCGACACCGACGGCGAGCGCCGCACCCTGCTGCTCACCGGCACCCCGCCGCACGAACCGGCGGCCTGGAAGCGCTACCGGGGCGGGGCCATGGGCCGGCTGTGGCTGCACGGCGAGCGGCTGCTCCCGGACATCGGCGGGCACCTCGACACCCCGATGTTCGTGGGCGGCCGGATCGCGTTCCTCTCCGACCACGAGGGCGTCGGCAACCTCTACTCCTGCCGCCCCGACGGCACCGGTCTGCGCCGCCACACCGACCACGACGCGTTCTACGCCCGGCACGCGGCGAGCGACGGGCGCCGGGTGGTCTACCAGTGCGCGGGCGAGCTGTGGCTCGTGGACGACCTGGAGACGCCCGACGCCGTGCCCCGGAAGCTGGAGGTCCGGCTCGGCGGCCCGCGCTCCGGACGCCGTACGTACCAGGTGCCGGCGTCGAGCCATGTGGACGCGGTCTCCGTGGACGAGACGGGCCGGGCGAGCGCCGTGTCGGTACGCGGCAGCCTGTACTGGCTCACGCACCGCGACGGGCCCGCCCGCACCATCTCGGACACCCCGGGCGTACGGGTGCGGCTCCCGGAGATGCTGGGCAGCGGGGGCCAGGTCGCGTACGTCACCGACGCGGAGGGCGAGGACGCGGTCGAGATCGCCCAGCTGCCGCGCGCCAGCGGCGACCGCCCCACGCGCCGCCTGGCCTGGGGCCGGATCGGCCGGGTCCAGGAGATGGTCTCCGACCCGGACGGCGAACGCCTCGCCATCGCCTCGCACGACGGCCGCCTGCTGCTCCTGGACACCGGCGAGGAGACGTCCACCGGCGAGCCGGCCGAGCTGATCCGGTCCGTCAACGGGCCCGTCCGCGACCTGGCGTTCTCCCCCGACGGCGCCTGGCTCACCTGGTCGCACCCGGGCATCGGCCGCTCGCTGCGCAAGATCAAGCTGGCCCGGATCGGCGGTCCTGGCGAGCCCGTGATCGTGGACGTCACCAACGGCCGCTTCGAGGACGAGAACCCGGTCTTCACGGGCGACGGCCGGTATCTGGCGTTCCTGTCCTGGCGCGGCTTCGACCCGGTGTACGACGTCCACACCGGCGACCTGTCCTTCCCGCTCGGCTGCCGCCCCTACCTGGTCCCGCTCTCCTCGGCGACCCCGTCCCCCTTCGCCCTGCTCCCCGACGGCCGGCCCGCGGCGGGCGGCCTGGATCCGGTCGACTCGGCCGAGGCGGGGATGACGGAGGGGTCCACGGTCACGGTCGAGTTCGAGGGCCTGGAGAGCCGGGTCACGCCGTTCCCGGTCTCCGCCTCGAAGTACTCCGCGCTGGCGCCGGTGAGCGGCGGCGGTCTGGTGTGGCTGCGCTGGCCGATCTCCGGAGCGCTCGGCGAGACCTTCGCCAACCCGGCGGACATGTCGGGCCGGCCGACCCTGGAGCACTTCAACATCGCCAAGGCGAAGAAGACCGAACTCGTGGGCCACCTCGACTGGTTCGAGGTCAGCGGCGACGCCTCCCGGCTGGTCGTGATGGACGACGGCGAGCTGCGCGCGGTCCCCGCGACGGAGCCCGGCGACAACGACTCGACCGTCTACCTGGACCTGCGCCGCATCCTGCACGAGGTGGACCCGGCGGCCGAGTGGCGCCAGGCGTACGACGAGGCGGGCCGCATCACCCGCTCGTACTTCTGGGAGCCGGACATGTGCGGCATCGACTGGCCGGCGGTCCTGGACCAGTACCGCCCCCTGGTCGAACGCGTCGCCACACCCGACGAGTTCGCCGACCTGCTGCGCGAGGTGCTGGGCGAGCTGGGCACCTCGCACGCGTACGTGTCGCCCGCGCGCCGCAACGAGGGCCCGCCGCACTACCAGCGCGCGATCGGCCTGCTCGGCGCCAACTTCGCGTGCCGGGACGGCGACTGGACCCTGCTGCGCATCCTGCCCGGCGACTCCTCGGACTCCAAGGCGCGTTCCCCGCTGGCCGGTACGGGAATCCGCGAGGGGGCGGTGCTGACCCATGTGGACGGCCGCCCGGTGGACCCGGTCGCCGGGCCGTACCCCCTGCTGGCGGCGGCGGGCGGGACGACGGTCGAGCTGACCTTCCGCCCGGCGGAGGGCGGGGGCCGCCCGCGCCGCATCGCGGTCGTGCCCCTCGTCGACGAACGCCCTCTGCGCTATCAGGACTGGGTCGCCAAGCGCCGCGAGGTGGTCCGGGAACTGAGCGGGGGGCGGTGCGGCTACCTCCACATCCCCGACATGGGCGGTTCCGGCTGGGCCCAGTTCAACCGCGACCTGCGCATGGAGGTGTCGCGCCCCGCGCTGATCGTGGACGTACGCGGCAACGCCGGCGGCCACATCAGCGAGCTGGTCGTGGAGAAGCTCACCCGTACGATCCTGGGCTGGGACCTGACCCGCAACGCCCAGCCGGTGTCCTACGCCTCCAACGCCCCCCGGGGTCCCGTCGTCGCCCTCGCCGACGAGGCCACCTCCTCCGACGGCGACATGATCACCGCCGCGTTCCGCTTGCTGAAGCTGGGCCCGGTCGTCGGCCAGCGCACCTGGGGCGGCGTCGTCGGCATGACCGGCCGCCACCGCCTGGGCGACGGCACGGTGATCACGGTGCCGATGAACGCCGCCTGGTTCGACACGTACGGCTGGTCCGTCGAGAACCACGGCGTCGAACCGGACCTGGAGGCGCTGCGCACCCCGCTGGACTGGGCGGAGGGCCGCTACGCGGTCCTGGACGACGCGGTCCGCGTGGCGCTGGACCTGCTGGCCGCGCGTCCGCCGGCCACCCCGCCGACGTACGACACGGCCCCGGACCTGAGGAGGCCGCCGCTGCCGCCGAGGTAGGCGGCGGGTTCACTCCTGGTCGTCCTCCGCCTCCATCGCCTCGTCCAGCGCCTCCAGTTCCTTCTCCGGATCGATCATCCGGGCCAGGACATCCAGATCGTCCGTGTTGTAGCGGCTGCGCACGTCCTCGTACCACCGCTCGTCGGCAATCGTCAGGAGGTCCATGGCCTCGTCCAGCCGGCCCAGGTGGCGCAGGGCGACTCCGTAGTAGCCGGCGGTCTCCGTACGGAACGCGTCGTGGTCGTCGCCCTCCTCCCAGGCTCGGCGGAGGTACGGTTCGGCCTCCGCGTACGCCCCGCGCTGGACCATCAGCTTGCCCGCGAGCATGGAGTCGAGCCGGGAGCCGAGACCGGCCGCGCGTACGTACCAGCGCTCGGACTCCTGGTAGTCGTGGTGGTAGTCGGAGAGCCAGCCCATGTGGTGGCAGGAGTGGTGGTCGCCGGCCTCGGCGGCCACGCGGTGCCACGTGTCGCGGTCCGTGAAGCGGCGCAGCCGCGCGTACAGCTGGGCCACGTCGTACGCCGCGTCCGAGTTTCCGGCGCGCGCCGCGGGCTCCATCCACGGGAGCAGGTAGCGGGCGTTCTTGCCGCCCCAGTCGTTGAGCATCGAGGCGTACGCGTACCCGGCCTCGGCGTCCCCCGCCTCGGCACGCTCGCGCAGTCCGGGCAGCAGCAGGAAGTCCGGCTCGTCGGCCGTGCGGGGGCCGCCCCCGCGGAGCGCGGCGATCCGGGCGAGCTGCTGCACGGCCTCCTCGTCCTCGCCGAACTGCCCGAACCAGTGCTCGGCCTCGTCGTACCGGCCGAGCCGCAGGCACAGCATCCCGAGGTTCCACTGGGGCTGCTCCTCGCCCGCCTCGACGGCGAGCAGGTGGGCGCGCTCGGCCTCCGCCAGGTGCCCGCGCTGTTCGAACTTGTTCCCGAGCAGGGTGGCGGCCTGTGGAACTCCCGCCTCACGGGCCCGGAGAAACAGCTCGATGGCCTCGGGCCAGCACTCCTCGCGGCCGGTGTCGGTGAGGAATATCGCGTAGTACATCCCCGCCTCGGCACTGAGCCCGGACGCCTGGCGGTACAACTCCTCGACCTCGTCGGCGATCCCCGGGTAGTCCGCGAAGTGCTCGTTGAGCTCGACGAGCCCGCGCGCCGCCTTCGCCGCGGCCTCGCCGTCCCCGTCGGCCTCGGCGATGTCCAGGTCCGCGGCGACCCGGTCGATGACCTCCTCGAACGAGTCGAAGAGCTGGGACCAGCGGTAGACCGCGATGTCCCCCAGTTCCACGTCGCTCATCAGGAACGCGGACGCCTCCGCGCACCGCCCCTCGGCCGCCATGAGCTTCCCCAGCTCGATCTTGCAGTCGAGGTGCCGCCCGTTCTCCCACCCCCGCCGGAACCACTCGGCGGCTTCCCCGGTGTTCCCGTCCTCCCGCAACAGCACCCCGAGCCCGTACGCACACCCCGCGTCGAACTCGGCCCACTCCCGGTAGAGCGCGTCCGCCGCCTGCCGGTCGCCCCGGATCTTCCGGTACCGGGCGAGGGTGTAGTGCGACCAGATGTCCCCGGCCTCGACCGCCCGCTCCCAGTAGGGGATGCCCTCGTCGATGTGTCTGCCGAACACGAAGAAGTCCGTGTGCCGGTGGGCGGCCTTGGCATCCTTGGCCAGAGCGGCGGCGACCAGCGCCTCGCCCCGGATCTGTATGTCCTGGGTGGTCATGGGCGCATGGTGCCAGGCGAGTTGGCGTGCGGCCCGGCCGGGCCCGGTCGCTTCACCTCTCGTGCGCACCGCTCACGACCGCCACCGCCCACGTGGCCGTCCCGCCCCGCACCCGCATACGGAGCGCCTGCGTCTCCGCCTCGCTGTAGACACGCCCCACGGTGACGACCCCGTTGCAGGCGACGCGGCTGGGATCGGCCTCGGGCCGGTCGGCGTCGACGATCGTCACCCGGCCCTTGCCCGTGCAGCGGGCGTAGACCGTGTAGACGCCCTGCCCGGGCGTGAACCGCTTGAGGTCGAGTTCGGCGGAGCCGTGCGTCTCGGGGACGTATACGGCTGTGTGCGCGGGGAGTCCGAGGCCGGCCGCGCGCGACGAGGGCCGCGGGGCCGGGCTTCCGGCGCGCTTCTGCGGCGCGTGCCCGGCAGCCCCGCTGCAGCCGGCGGCAAGGAGAACGGCCGCGGCGGCGGCGAGAACGGGAAGGTGCCGGTTCATGCGGTTCTCCTCAGGTCGGCAGGGCCCTGCTCAAGGAGGTGTACGAAAGGCCAGGCGCCGTTCCAATCCGTTGCGAAGGCGCGCCGACGCCCCCTGTAGCGAGCCGAGCCGGCGGACCTCTGCCGCCGTCAGCTCCGGGCGGTCCGCCAGCGCGAGCACCGCCGCGTAGGGGCGTTCGCCCTCGGCGAGCATGGCCGCTACGGCGTCGAGGACGCCCCGCAGGACGGCCCGGTCGGCGCGGGGGGGCTCGGCCAGCAGGAGCAGGAGCTTGTTGTCGTTCCAGGGGCTGTCGCGGGTCCCGGTCAGTTCCAGCAAGGTGCCGGGCACCGTGGCCGGGTTGGCGGCCAGTGCCTGGCGGACGAAGACGTACGGGCTGCGCGCCAGTTGGTGCAGGGCGGCGCCGTCGGTCCCGGCGCGCGCCGCTTCCAGCCAGTCCGCAGGCGTATGCATGCCCATCGCCCCGCCTCCCCTGCGCCCATCCTGCCATCCCTCGCCGCCCTTGCGTCTCCCCCAGGGGGAGACCCCAAGCTGGCCCCATGGACGGCGACGCGCTTCACTCGATCGGGGAGCTGGCCCGGCGGACCGGGCTCAGTGTGAAGACGATTCGGTACTACTCCGATCGCGGGATCGTGGCGCCGACCGCCCGCACCCCGGCCGGCTACCGCCGCTACGGCCCCGACGCCGTGGCGCGCCTCGCGCTCGTACGGACCCTGCGGGAGCTCGGGCTCGGCCTAGACACGATCCGCAAGGTGGCCGACCGGGAGCTGCCGTTGCCCGAAGTCGCCGCGGCGCACGTGGAGGCGCTGGAGGCGCAGATCCGCGTCCTGCGCCTGCGGCAGGCGCTGCTGGCCGCCGTGGCCGAGCGCCGGCTCACCCCTGAGGAGACCGATCGCATGCATCAGCTCGCCCGGCTCACCGACGACGAACGCCGGCGCCTCGTCGCCGACTTCCTCCACGCGGTCTTCGACGGCCTCGCGCTCGACGGCGTCGCCCGCACCATGACCCCCGAAGTGCCCGAGGCGCCCGACCCCGACCCCGACCGGGCCCGCGCCTGGGCGGAGTGGGCCGCGCTGGCCCAGGACCCCGCATTCCGCGCCGGCCTCCGGCGGACGCTCCGGGATCTCGCGGCCGAGCGGCCCCGGGGCGGCCTCCCCCGCCGTGACTTCACCGCCGCCGTACGCGCTCTCGTCGCCCCCGCCCTGGCCGCCGGCCTCGACCCCGCCTCGCCCGACGCGGATCCCGTCGTCGCGGCCATCACGACCGAGCACGCCCGCGCCGACGGGCTCCTCCCCCGGCTCCGGCGCCTCAACGACCCGCGCCGTGACCGGTACGCCGAGCTGCTCGCCGTGATCAACGGCTGGCCCGCCCCGGAGAGCACGGGCCCCGCACTCGACTGGGCCGCCGAGGCCGTACGCGTACGACTGGCGTAGACCAGGAGACCTGCGTCACACCACGCACCCCCGTGTCACAGCCGCGCCCGCTGTCTCGTCCCGGGAATGAACGCACCACAGCGATCCCGAGGAGCACCCGATGAACGCACGGCTCAACTACTTCACGAACCCCGTCGCCGGCAAGGCCCTCAAGTACTTCATGGCCTGCGGCCGGGAGGTGAAGGACCTGCCGCTCCCCACCACGACGCAGGAGCTCGTGGCCCTCCGCGTCAGCCAGATCAACGGCTGCGCGGTCTGCATCGACATGCACACCAAGGACGCCGTCGCGGGAGGGGAGAGCGCGGTGCGGCTGAATCTCGTCGCGGCCTGGCGGGAGGCCACCGTGTTCACCGACGCCGAGCGCGCCGCCCTCGCCTTCGCCGAGCAGGGCACGCGTACGGCCGACGCGGCGACCGGGGTGGACGACGAGACCTGGGCGTACGCCGCCGAGCTGTACGACGAGGAGCAGCTCACCGCGCTCGTCATGCTGGTCTCGTTCATGAACGCGGTGAACCGTCTGAACGTCATCACGCAGCAGCCGGCGGGCGACTACGAGCCCGGCACGTTCCACTGACCGTCGCCGCGTACACCGATCACGGGAAGGGAACCGGCATGGGCAAGGCCGAGGAGTTCGAGGAGCTTCGGGCGCTGCTGTTCTCGATCGCGTACCGCATCCTGGGCAGCGTCGCCGAGGCGGAGGACGCCGTCCAGGAGACCTGGCTCCGTTACGACGCCTCGGCCACCCGGCCGGAGTCGGTGAAGGCGTTCCTGTCCACCACGGTGACCCGGATCGCGATCGACGTGCTGCGGTCGGCCCGGGTGCGGCGGGAGGAGTACGTCGGCCCGTGGCTGCCCGAACCGCTGCTGGACGACCCGTACGCGGACCCGGCACGCGCCGCCGAGCTGGCGGACTCGGTGTCGATGGCGTCGCTGCTCCTCCTGGAACGGCTGAGTCCGCTGGAGCGGTCGGTGTTCGTGCTGCGGGAGGTCTTCGCCTTCGGCTTCGGGGACATCGCGGCGGCGGTGGGCCGCTCCGAGGCGGCCTGCCGCCAGCTGCTCGTGCGGGCCCGCCGCCATATGCACGAGGGCCGGCCCCGGTTCGAGGCGGACCGCGCGGAGCAGCGCGAGCTGGCGGGCCGGTTCTTCGACGCGCTGTCCCGGGGCGATGTGGAGGGGCTGCGGAGCCTGCTCTCCGCCGACGTCCAGCTCGTCGGCGACGGCGGCGGCAAGGCCCCGCAGCTGGCCCGAACCGTCGTCGGCGCGGAGAACGCGGCCCGGCTGCTCGCCACGGTCTACCCCCTCATGGCGGAGGCGGGCATCACCTGCGAGCCCCGCGAGGTCAACGGCCGCCCGGGCGCGCTGTTCCGGGTGCGCGACGGCGGCGTGCTCCACATCCTGGCCCTGGACGTGCTGGAGGGCCGCATCCAGACGGTCCACTCGGTGATCAACCCGGACAAGCTCGGCCACCTGGGCCCGGTGGCGGACGCGTGGGAGGCGGACCGCGAGGTGAAGGCGCTGCGCAGGCGGGCCCGCTGAGCGCTACGCGCCCTCGGCGGCCTTCGCCGCGCGTTCGACCTTCGCGCGGTGGGCGTCCCAGAACGCCGCGTCCTGCTGCGGTTCGGCGTACGCGGCCACTCGGCCCGTCGCGTGGTCGAGCTGTTCGCGGAGGATGTCGGCGTGGCCCGCGTGGCGGGCGGTCTCGCCGTGCATGTGGACCATGATGTCGAACAGCCGCACCTCGGGCCGCCCCCACCACTCGACCCGCCCCGGCGCGTCGAGCGCGAGGGCGGCGATCGTCGCATCGGTGTGCGCCCACACCCGCCGGTAGCGCCCGACGATCTCCTCCCGCGACTCCCCCTCGGCGGCCCACATCTCCGGTCCGCCCGGTTCGTTGTCCTGCCACCGGGGAAGCGGCTCGGGGAACGACCGCCCGAAGACCTCCCCGAAGTACCGGGCCTCCCAGAACGACAGGTGCTTGACGAGCCCCAGCAGATTGGTCCCGGTCCAGGTCAGCGGCCGCCGGATGTCGTACTCCCCGAGCCCGTCGAGCTTCCAGACGACGGCCTCACGGGCGGTCCGCAGGTTGTTGTGGAGTCGTTCCTTCATGGCGTCATCGATCATGCGTACCGACTCTGCCATCCGGGGGACCCGTCCGGAACGCCGGACCGATGACTTTCCCGGCCGCCCGCAGTCTGAACCCATGTAAAACCCGCCGCACGTACCCCGAGGACATCATGCGCACACTCATCAGCACCGCCTTCGTCTCCCTCGACGGTGTCGTGGAGGCCCCCGGCGGCGAGCCCGGCTACCGGAACTCCGGCTGGACCTTCAAGGGCATCGACTTCCTGCCCGAGGCGTACGAGATCAAGGGCCGGGAGCAGGAGGAGGCCGGGGCGCTCATGATGGGGCGGGTCAGCTACGAGGCGTTCAGCCCCGTGTGGCCGGGCATGGCGGAGTTCGCGGGCTACAAGGCGATGCCCAAGTACGTCGTGTCCACCACGCTCACCGAGGACGGCCTCGTGGACACCTGGGGCGAAACGCACATCCTGCGCTCGCTGGACGACGTCGCCGCGCTCAAGGAGACCGACGGCGGCCCGGTCATCGTCCACGGCAGCGCCACCCTCAACCACGCGCTCTCCGACGCCGGCCTGATCGACCGCTACCACCTCCTCGTCTTCCCGCTCCTCCTCGGCGCCGGAAAGCGCCTGTTCAGCGCGGCGGACAAGGACACCCGGCACCTGAAGCTCGTGGAGCACGAGGCGTTCCCGAACGGCATCCAGAAAAACGTCTTCGACGTCGTCCGCTGAGGACGCCACCGGCCGCACGGTCACCCCACGACGAGAGGAAGACTCATCATGCGCAAGATCATCGTCTCCACGTTCCTGACCCTCGACGGCGTCATGCAGGCCCCCGGCGCCTCCGACGAGGACGCCGAGAGCGGCTTCACCCACGGCGGCTGGCAGAAGCCGGTGTCCGACGACGAGGTCGGCGCGGCCATCGCCGGCTGGTACGAGGACACCGACGCGATGCTCCTCGGCCGCAAGACGTACGACATCTTCGCCTCGTACTGGCCGTCCGCCGACCCGGCCAACCCGTTCACCGAGCGGATGAACTCCATGCACAAGTACGTGGCGTCCCGCACCCTGCCTTCCGTCGACTGGCAGAACTCCACCCTCCTTGAGGGCGACACCGCCGACGCCGTACGCCGCCTCAAGGCCACCGAGGGCCGCAACATCAACGTCGTCGGCAGCGGCGACCTCGCCCAGACCCTGATGCGCGAGGGCCTGGTGGACGAGTACCGCCTCACCATCCACCCGGTGATCATCGGCACCGGCAAACGCCTCTTCGCCGACGGCGCGATCCCGACCGCCCTGGAGCCGGTCAGCGTCTCGGCGACCAAGGGCGGCACGGTCCTGGCCGTCTACCGGCCTGCGGGACGGCCCACGTACGACAGCTTCTGAGAGCGCTCGCGGGCAGAAGTCGGTGACCGCCGGCAGGGTCGGCCCGCCATCCCCTCGGGCCGCAGATCCCCGTTCGCCTCCGCCCCGCTTCCGGCTCGTGGTTTCCGTGCGGCGTGAAGGTGGAGGCCGAGGTGTCGTGGTCGAGGTCGATCGCCAGGGACGCGACCAGGGCCGTGGCCAGACGGGGGAGCAACGGGAGGGTCGGCACCGAGCCCCCGCCCTCGATGTCGGAGATCTGCGGCTGGGTCATTCCGGCACGACGTGCCAGTTCCGTCTGTGACATGCCGAGCGCCGTCCGCCGGTCGCAGACGGCTTGGCCGAGGGCGCAGGCATACCCGGCTTCGGTGTAGGCGGAGGACTCCTCGACCGTCTCCCCCAGGAGTTTCCGCGTCCTGCGGGTCTTCCACTCGGAGGGTTTCACCGGCGCTCCTCACCGGTCCGCTCGTCACTGTGCTCAGCAGGGCCATGACCGGTCTCACAGGCGTCCTGAACCCGCTGAGCCCGCTCGGCCTCGGCACTCTCCCGCTGACTGGTCTTGCGGAAGACCGTCAGCAGCACGATGCGCTGTTCGGGGGCGAACCGGTACGTGATCCGTACCGCGTTGCCGTCGACTCCGCTCCGTCGGGACGGAAGCCCGCCCGGCTCTTCGGCGCACGCAGTTCGCACCACACCGTCTTCCGGTACGGGGCCTGCTCCACGCCCCACCGCAGGGCGAGCGCGTCCAGCAGTTGGAGTCCCCGGCCCGACGTGCCCTCCGGGCCGGTCTCCCGGAGTACGGGCCACACCGTCGCCGCGGGGTCGCTCACCGCTACCCGTACGCGTCCCGAGGGCGTCGCGCTCACCCGTAGCGCCACCGGCGTGCGCTCCCCCACGTGAGTGATCACGTTCGCCAGCAACTCGCTGACGCACAGCACGAGATCGCCCGCGTCCTCGCCTTCGAACCGCTCCCGCAGTATCTGCCGCACCTCCGGCACCGCCTGCGGGACCGCCAGGAACTCCCATGTCAGCGGCAGCCCGTTCATCCTCCGGCCGCCCTCTGCAGCACCTCGGCCAGCCGGCGCGCGGTCTCCGTATTGCAGTTACCGAGCGCGACGAGCGGCGGCCGGCTCGGCCGACCCGCGAGCGTCAGCGGGTCAACTCCGAGTGACGGCAGCGTGATCCCGTTCGCCTTGAGCGCCGCGCGCAACGCGTCGATCTCCGGGCCGATGTCGTACGGGGCGTGGTCCATGAGGGCAGTCCACCTTTCGGTTGCTTGCTGTGACGAACACCTCACACGCTGCCGCATGGGTCTCTACGGTGGAAGCCGATTCCGCTCCACAGAGCGAGGTGTGAAAGGCGGTCGGCGGTGGCGAAGGACATCGACGGTTCGGCGGGGGTGCCGCAGTTCTACGGGAAGGAGCTGCGCTACCAGAGGGAGGCGGCGGGCCTGACCCTGGAGAAGCTGCTTGAGGGCAGTTATTACGGGGTCCCCATGCTCAGCGCTATCGAGCACGGCGCCCGCCGCATGCCGCAAGATCTCGCGGTGCATGTGGACCGCAAGCTGGGCACGGACTTTTTCGTTCGGCGTTGTGAAGACGTGCGCGAGGCCCAAAGCAAGGGGCACGCAGCGTTCTTCGCCAACGTCGTGGAAGCGGAGGTCCGCGCCCGGACCATCAATGAGTGGTCGGGCAATCTCATCCCGGGACTCCTCCAGACCCCTGCCTACGCGCGAGCCGTCATCCAGGCCACGCATCCTCTGGACACTCCCGAGGAGGTACAGGCAAAGATCGATGCCCGGCAGCAGCGAGCCAAGCTGTTCGCCGACCCCAAGAAGCCCGAATACTGGGTGGTTCTGGACGAGTCGGTGCTCCGCCACTCACTGCTGGAGCCAGCGGAGATGGCCGAGCAGTTGGATCACATCACCGCCCTGGTACAAAGCCGTCGGGTCGTTCTACAGATCCTCCCGTGGAACGCGGCCACCCGCCCCATCAGTGAGATGCCGCTGCTGCTGCTGAACTTCGATGACGAACCCCCGCTGTTCTACACCGAAGGCGCATACCACGGACAGACCATCGATGATCCGGGGCTCGTTAAGCAGTACCGCAACGCATACGATCGCCTCAGGGCCGCCGCGCTGCCGCCGGAGGTGTCCCTGGCCCTGCTGAAGAAGGCGGCTGAGGAGTTCCGGAATGGCCAGCACAACCCTTGATCTGAGCACCACCCGCTGGCGCAAGAGCAGCTACAGCAACGGCTCTGGCGGAAACTGCCTCGAAGTCGCCGACGGCCACCCCGGCCTCGTCCCCGTCCGTGACTCCAAGCGGCCCGACGGGCCCGCGCTCGTCGTCAACGCCGCCGCCTGGGCGCCGTTCATCGAGGCGGTCAAGACCGCCTGACACAGCACCCACGCAGAAGGGGCGCACCCGGAACGACCGGGCGCGCCCCTTCTGCGTGGGCCCGCGCCCCCCTCGCGAACCGCTCGACCAACTCCTCGCTGACACCGGCGTGTTCGCCTTTCTTTATCAGGTCATGCGGCGATTGGATGGGGATTGATCCACTGCCACCCTCCCCTACGCGCCCCGCATACATGTGCCGCGCAAGGGGACAGCAGGCGCCGTGGGTCGCCCCCTTCGTCCCCGAGCGTTCCTCGGAGCTCGATCGCCCATGCTAGGAGCACAACCGAATGCCAGAGCTGCCGAAGCGAAACGTCACCGGACCCGCCGGCTCACGGCCCGCCGAGCCACTGCGGAGCAACGACGCGGCGAAGCTCGATTCCGCCCGTGCCGCGCTGGCTCGGGCGATCGCGGCGCAGCGGGCGGAGGAGGCCGGGAACGCCGAGAGCGCCGGGGATGAGGCGGGCCGGAGCGCCCCGACGCAGAGCCGTCCCGGGGAGTCCGGCGCGCCGGAGTCCTCCGAGGCGGAGGCGCGCGACATATCCCCGGCCGCTCCCCCACGACGTCGGGCGTTCCAGCGACGGGCGCGCGTCCTGGCCGCGGTCGTCGGTGTGGTGGCCGTCGCCGTCGTCGCGGGCGTGGCCGTCACGGCCGGCGGGGGCGCCGAGGGCTCCGGCCGCCGGGCCGCCGCGCCGGCCGAAGGGCCTGTGCGGGCCGGGGGCGGGGCCGAGGGGGGCGGGGACCGGTCGCCGCTGCCCGGGGGTTCGACGGCGGACCCGACGGCGGCCGGCTCCGTGACCCCGTCCGCCACCGCCTCCCCGTCACCGGGCACGAAGCGGCGGAGCACGCCCGGTCCGGGCCGGAGCACGGCGCAGGCGGCGGGGTCCGGCCCGTCGCCGGACGCGAGCGGAGCGGGTACGGACAGCGCCACGAAGCCGGGCGGCGGCAAGGGCGGCGACTCGGCCGAGGTGCGCGCGTTCCCGCTGTCCGTCGAGGCGTCGGGCAAGTGCCTGACGGGCGCGGGGTCCGGGGCGCAGCTCGGCGCGTCCGTCTGCGACAGCTCGTCCGCCCAGTCCTGGAGTGTGGGTGCGGACGGCAGTCTGCGGCAGGGCGGACTCTGCGCGACCGTCACCGGGACCGAGGACCGCACTCCGGTCGTCCTGGCCGGCTGCGACCGGTCCTCCCCGCAGCGCATCGGCCTTTCCGGCAAGGAGCTGGTGTCCGCGTCCACCGGCAAGTGCCTGGATCTCTTCGGAGGGGCGAGCGGTTCCCAGATCGTGCTCTGGGAGTGCAACGGCCGTGACAACCAGCGCTGGCAAGCCGCCTGACCGCCGCGAGAGCAGTGCTGAGGCCCTTACCCGGCCATCTCGACGTCGGACTCCTCGGAGTCGGAGCCGTACTGCTGGCTCCCGTCCGGGCCGGTGCGGTGAACCGTCGCCGGCGCGTACTTCTGGATCAGCTCGTCGAGCTCCTTCTCGTCCTTGACCCCTGCCGCGTTGGCGATTCTCGTGAGTCCGGCGTTCGCGGTTGCCCAGTAGCCGCCGGGTTTCGTCTGGAAGGACAGCTGAGGAAGCTTCTTGTGTTTCGCGATCGACAAGGAGAGGAAGCACGAGGTGCACGGCCTCTTCTTGCCGACGATCGTCGCCGCACCGGTCCAGCCGGCCTGGAGCAGGGCCAGCACCAGCTTCTGCTCCGCGTGGAGTTCTTCGAAGCCGGAATGGATGAAGACGATCTTCCCATCCATGTGCCCGCCCCCGATCGTCGACGCTGCCTCCGTCGCCGTTTGTGCCGTCAACACGCCGTCCTGCACGGCCATGGCAGTGGTCATGAAGGTGTTGACCGCGCCGTCCCGGCCGTTCCCCTCACCGAGGTTGGTCATGTAGTCCGCCGACCTCTTGGCTCTGGCGTCGCTTCCCGCCCCGTCCGAGTCCCGCATGACATCGGCGAGAGTGCGTGTCTGGAGGGTCCGCAGGATCCCGGCAGATGTGCCATTGTCGTTGCAGGCGACAAGGATCCCGCCGCCGACGGACATGACCTGGGTCTCCTGGTTCCCGTCCCCCTCGATGTAGTCCTTTCCGCTGTTGAAGAACCGCCGCGCCACGTGGCGCAGAGCCTGCTCGTCGGCGTCCATACGGCGCTTGGGGCTATTCTCGACGGAATCGGGCCATTTCCCCCCGGCATAGGGCATCTGCGTCCAGTCCGACGTCATCTTGTCCATGGCCCGCTTGGTCGCTGCGGCCGGCACTTCCTTCGTCTTGGTGCGTTGCAGGTGGGGCCGGCCGTGGACCGAGGACGCGCCCTGCCCGGGCTTCGCCGGCGTGCTTTCGGGGGCGTTGACCGGAGGCGTCGCGGCAAGGGCGCGCTTCGCGTTGGCTTCCGCCTCGCGCTCGAAGCGGTCCGCCGGGTCGGAGACCTTGAGCCCGGTGCCGTTGTCGGTGCCGGCGACGGGCCCCTGGCGTTGCTGGATGACGTGGGTCAGCTCGTGGGCGAGGGTGTGCCTGTCGGTGCCGCCGGCGCCGATGACGACATGGTTGCCGGACGTGTAGGCGCGGGCACCGACCTCGGCCGCAGAGGCCGCGGCCGCGGAACCGTCGTGGATGCGCACGTCCGAGAAGTCCGCGCCCAGCCGGGCCTCCATGTCGGTGCGGGTCGCGTCGTCCATGGCCCTGCCGGGGGCTCGGAGCACCTCGTGAACGGTGGACCGTTGCACGGGCGCCGCATCCGTGGTTCCGGCCTGCCAAGCGGCCTGGTGACCGCAGCCGGATCCGTGCTGGTGCCGCTCGGGCCGCTGCTGGACCCAAGGATGGCCGGCCTCTCGGAGCATCTGGACGATGGCCGCGTTCCCGTGCTTGGCCTGCAGGGCCCACAGCCCCTCATGCGGCGCCTGCGGCACGCCCACCTGCTTCGCGGCCGGTGCCCGGAGAGGGCCGGTGGACTTCTTCAGGTTCTCGTGATCACTCAAGGCCCGCTCCGCAGCAACTGAGAATGGCGACGCTTCATGGATACACGGCCGGCAGAGCAGGACTCCAGGCCCGAGAGGGCAACGCAGGGTGACTCGGCAGAGGTTCGCAGGGTGACGTCCATCTCCGGCTGAAGCTGAAGCGAGGGCGGCCGTCGGGGCCCGCCGGACGGCTCCTCGGGCAGCGGAAGGGGCGCGCCCGGAAGAATCCGGGCGCGCCCCTCGGCGTCACCGCAAGGCCGTTACCGGTCGAAGCGCTCGCTCGCCTCGTCCTGGGCGCGCTGGCCGGCGCCCTTCGCGCGGTCGCGGCCCTGCTGGGTCGCGTCCTTCGCGCGGTCGCGGTCCTGGCCCTGGCCCTGGCGCCGGCGGTCCTGCGCCTGGTCCTGCGCCTGGCCCGCGAGGTCCTTGGCCTTGTCCTTGAACTGGTCGGCGATACCCATGCTGTTCACTCCTATGTGGTGCGTGGGGGTGTGGCCCCGGTGGGGCCTCGACCAGATTCACACGGGCCGCCACGCTCCGCATGTCGATCACTCACGCTGCGTACGCGAGGCGCGTTCCTGCTGGTCAGCGGCGCCCCCGGCGCCGACGAGACCGCGGCTCAGGCCCTCCATGCGCGGGCCGAAGCGGCGCATCTCACGCTGGCCGACGACGCCGATGAGGGTCGGCAGGTAGCCGCGTACGGACTGCATGCCGCGCAGCCACCACTGGGCGTAGACGTGGGCGGAGCGGCGCTCGATGCCGGCGACGATGCGGTCGACGGCGGGGCCGAGGGGGTACGTGCGGTTGGTGGGCCACGGGAGGCGCTTCCGCAGGTCGCGCATGACGTCGTCCTCGTCGGCGCCGCGCACCATGTCGGTGTCGGTCCAGGAGAGGTAGCCGACGCCGACCTTCACGCCCTTGTAGCCGACTTCTGCGCGCAGGCTGTGCGCGAACGCCTCGACACCCGACTTGGAGGCGCAGTAGGCGCTCATCATCGGGGCCGGGGTCATCGCGGCGAGGGACGCGATCTGGAGGAAGTAGCCCCGGCTCTCCATGAGGACGGGCAGGAAGGCGCGAGCCGTGACCGCGCCGCCGATGAGGTTGACCTCGATGACGCGGCGCCAGGCGACGGGGTCGGAGTCGACCAGCGGACCGCCGGTGGCGACGCCCGCGTTGGCGACGACGATGTCGATCTTGCCGAAGCGCGCCTTGACGTCCTGGGCCACCCGGACCATTGTCTCATGGTCCGTCACATCGGCGTGCCAGTGGTCGCTTTCACCGTGGAGGCGTGCCGATACCTTCTTCAGCTCGTCGGGTTCGAGGCCGACGAGGGCGAGGATCGCGCCCCGGGCGGAGAGTTTGCGGGCGAGGAGTTCACCGACGCCGCGTGCCGCGCCGGTGACGACGACGACCTGTCCTTCGAGACTTCCCGTGCCGCTCATGCGACCTCCTCCTTGCCCTCGATGTCTGTGGTACCCCGCGCGTCCCGGTCCGGGCCGGACGGCAGGTAGGCGGCCACCAGCTCCCGTATCTTCGCCGTCACGACCTCCGGCGCCTCGACGGGCGTCATGTGCCCCATGCCCGCCAGCTCGGTGAGGCCGAGGCAGTCGGGCAGGGCCGCCGCGAGGGCGCGGGCGTGGACGGGCGGCGTGAGCCGGTCCTCCGTGCCCGCGATGACCGCGGTGGGCACGCGCAACTCCCGTACGCCCTCTTCCAGATCGAGATCCGCGAGGACGTTCCCCCAGGCGACCCGGGGTATGCGGGGGCAGGCGTGCACGATGCGGGCGCAGGTGTCGACCCGGTCGGGGGCCGAACCCGCGCCCATCGTCCCGTACTTCAGTATCCGCCGGGAGACCGGTGTGACCGGTCCGAGGGGGGCGCGCGCGCCGAGGATGGCGCGGGTGAGACGCGTGCGTACGGCTCCGGCGCGCATCGGCACGACCAGCGACTCGGCGAGGAGCCGGGAGCTGCCGGTGCTGCACAGCAGGACGGCGACGGCGTGCTCGCGCAGCTTCGGGCGGCGGGAGGCGGACATGATGGTCATGCCGCCCATGGAGTGCCCGGCGAGGACGGCCTTCTCGCCGGGGGCGAGGGTCGCGGCGAGGACGGCTTCGAGGTCGTCGGCGAGGGCGTCGGTGCTGTAGCCGTCGCGGGCGGCGGCGGGCGAGGTGCCGTGGCCGCGCTGGTCGTAGGCGATGACGCGGTGGTCGACGGCGAGGTCCCGTATCTGGGCGTCCCAGAAGCTGGTGTTGCAGGTCCAGCCGTGGGAGAGGACGACGGCGGGCGCGCCCTCCTGGCCATGGACCTCGACGTGTATGCGGGAGCCGTCGGCGGAGACCGCGAGGAGTTCGCGGGCGGCCGCGGGGCGGCGGCCGGCGACGGGCAGGGGGCGGCTCATCGGACGGCCTCCTCGGAGACGGTGTCGCCGGACGCGCGCTGGGCGGGGAGGGGCGGGCGCAGGACCTGGTACTCGGCCATGTCGACGGTCCGGGTGGCCCTGCGGAACTCGGAGGTGGTGCCGGGCCAGACGGTGGTGTTGCGGCCGTTGGCGTCCAGGTACCAGCTGTTGCAGCCGCCGGTGTTCCAGACGGTGCGCTTCATACGCTCCTGGACGCGGCGGTTCCACGTGTGGACGGCGGAGGGGCGGGCGTCGAGGGCCGCCTTGCCGCCGAGGAGGTTCAGCTGGCGCAGGTAGTCGGCCATGTAGTTCAGCTGGGACTCGATCATGAGGATCATCGAGGAGTTCCCGAGCCCGGTGTTGGGGCCGATGATCGTCATCCAGTTGGGGAAGCCGGCCGCGCTGGCGCCGCGCAGCGCCTGCATGCCGTCCTTCCAGGACTCGGTGAGCGTGATCCCGTCGGCGCCGACGACGCGTTCGGCGATCGGCATGTCGGTGACGTGGAAGCCGGTGCCGAAGATGATCGCGTCGACCTCGGCCTCCGTACCGTCGGACGCGACGACGGTGTTGCCGCGGATCTCGGCGAGGCCGGAGGCGACGACATCGACATTGGGCTGGGCGAGGGCGGGGTAGTACGTGCTCGACAGCAGGATGCGCTTGCAGCCGATGCGGTAGGAGGGGGTCAGCTTGGCGCGCAGGGCCGGGTCCTTGATGGCGCGGGCCATGTTGGACTTCGCTATGCGCTCGACCAGGCCGAGCTGGTCGGGGTGCTTGGTGAAGGCGCTGACCTGCAACTCCCGGATGCCCCAGAGGAGTCCGCGGCGGGCGGTGCCGGTGACGGGCAGGGCGCGGTGCAGCGTGCGCTCCAGGCCGCTGATCTTCCGGTCCATGCGGGGCATGACCCAGGGCGGGGTGCGCTGGAAGAGCGTCAGCTTGCCGACCTTCGGCTGGATCGCGGGCACGATCTGGATGGCGGAGGCGCCGGTGCCGATCATCGCGACGCGCTTGCCGGTGAGGTCGGCGTCGTGGTCCCAGCGGGCGGAGTGGAAGACCTTGCCGGGGAAGTCGGCGAGCCCCGGAATGTCGGGCATCTTCGGGTCGGAGAGCGGTCCGGTCGCGGAGACGACGACGTCCGCGACGACGGTGGTCCCGTCGGCGCTGTCGATGACCCAGTGCAGCTCGTCGTTGTCCCACCGCATCTGCGTCACCTCGTGGTTGAGGCGCAGGTGGGCGCGGAGCCCGAAGGTGTCGGCGACGTGCTCCAGGTAGGCGCGGATGTGCTCCTGCCCGGAGAAGGTGCGCGGCCACTCGGGGTTGGGTGCGAACGAGAAGGAGTACAGGTGGGACGGTACGTCGCAGGCGCAGCCGGGGTAGCTGTTGTCGCGCCAGGTGCCGCCGACGGAACCGGCGCGCTCCAGGATCACGAAATCGGTGATGCCTTCGCGGCGCAGCCGGACCGCGGCGCCGAGGCCCCCGAATCCGGATCCGATCACCGCCACGCGTACATGCTCGTGCTGGGCCATGCTGCCGCCTCCCGCGGTACGTCACACGACTCTGCCAGCAATCACTGGCATGGTTGGGAGGGTAGAGCAGCGGAGTACCGATGGGTAGGGGGTGGACGGAGGAAAGTTACCGGCGGTACAACTTGCGGCTCGGACGCGTTTTCCTCGCCAGGGAGGCGGATAAGGTGCGGGGGTGGCAGAAGGACCCGAGCACCGCGAGTACCGCATGGAGGAGCTGGCCAGGGAGGCCGGCATCCCCGTGCGGACCGTGCGCTTCTACCGTGAGCGCGGCCTGATCTCGCCGCCCCGCCGCGAGGGCCGCATCGCCTGGTACGACGACCACCACCTGGCCCGCCTGCGCACGATCACGGGCCTCCTGGAGCGCGGCCACACGTTGACCGGCATCGCCGATCTCGCCCGTACGTTCGAGAGCGGCCGCGATGTCGCGGAGGTGCTGGGCCTGGGCGAACCGTCCGAGGAGACCCCGGTCCGCCTGACGCCCGAGCAGCTGGCGGACTACTTCGAGGGCGAGTCCACGCCGGAGAACCTGGCGCTGGCAATGGAGCTGGGCTACCTGGGGACGGACGGCGAGGAGATCGTCCACATCAGCCGCCGCCTGCTGGAGGTGTCGGCGGAGCTGGTACGGGAAGGCGTGCCGCTCACCGCGGTCCTGACCACGGGCCGCCAGGTCCGCAGGCACGCGGAGGCGTTGGCGGACCTGTTCGTCTCGGTGCTCCAGGAGTACGGCGCGGAGACCGACCCGGAGCCGCCCCAACTGCGGCCGCTGGCGCGGGCTGTGGTGGACGCGGAGCTGTCGATGGCGCTGGACCGGAGGCTGCGGCGGAAGCCGGAGCCACCGGAGGCGCAGGGGGGGCCGGAGGCGCAGGCGGGGCGCGGCGGCACAGGCGGGGCCGGAGGCGCAGGCGCAGGCGGGGCGTGATCCGCCTCCCGCCCGGGTAGGTTCAGGCCAGGGGCGCAGCACCCCCGCCCTACCCCGCCCCTACTGCTCGTACACCACCGTCACCGGCGCATGGTCGCTCCACCGCTCGCCGTGCGTGGCCGCCCGTTCGACCCACGCCTTCACCGCGCGGCCGGCGAGCCCGGGGGTCGCGACCTGGTAGTCGATCCGCCAGCCGGTGTCGTTGTCGAAGGCGCGCCCCCGGTACGACCACCACGAGTACGGGCCCTCGACGTCCGGGTGCAGGGCGCGTACGACGTCGACGTACGCGGCCTCCGCGAAGACCCGGGTCAGCCACTCGCGCTCCTCGGGGAGGAAGCCGGAGCTCTTGCGGTTGGCGCGCCAGTTCTTGAGGTCGGCCTCCTGGTGGGCGATGTTCCAGTCGCCGCAGACGACGACCTCGCGGCCCTCGGCGGCGGCGCGCGCCTTCAGCCCGACGAGGTAGGGCAGGAAGGCGGCCATGAAGCGCTCCTTCTCGTCCTGCCGCTCGGTGCCGACCTCGCCGGAGGGCAGGTAGAGGCTCGCGACCGTGACGCCGGGCAGGTCGATCTCGACGTACCGCCCGCTCGTGTCGAACTCCTCGCACCCGGCGTGCCCGTAACCGCCGAAACCGATCTGCACCCGCTCGGGGGCGCGCCGCGAGTAGAGGGAGACCCCGGCCCGGCCCTTGGCGGCGGCCGGCGCGTGGACGGTGTGCCAGCCCTCGGGGTCGCGTACGTCCGCGGGCAGCTGCTCGGGCTCGGCGCGCACCTCCTGGAGGCAGACCACGTCGGCATCGGTCTGCGCCAGCCACTCGACGAAGCCCTTCTTGGCCGCGGCGCGGAGTCCGTTTACATTCACGCTGGTCACGGTGAGCATCCCCGCACGATATCGGCCCACGATGCCGCATACATGTACGATACTTCGCATGAATATCCAAGTCCGGGCCTTCGACCACCCCGATGCCGTCAAACTCAACGACCGCGTGCAGCTCGAATACGCCGAGCGGTACGGCGATGGGGGCGATGTCACACCGCTGGACGCCACGATGTTCGACCCGCCTCACGGGCTGTACCTGATCGCGTACGACGCGTCGGACCAGCCCGTCGCCACGGGCGGCTGGCGCTCGCAGGAGCGCAACGACGAGGGCTACTCGGACGGCGACGCCGAGCTGAAGCGGATGTACGTCATACCGGAGGGCCGCGGCCAGGGCCTCGCCCGCCGCATCCTGGCCGCCCTGGAGGCGGACGCCCGCGCCGCGGGCCGCACCCGCATGGTCCTGGAGACCGGCGACCGCCAGCCGGAGGCCATCGCCCTGTACCTCTCCAGCGGCTACACCCCGTGCGAGAAGTTCGGCCACTACCGCACGTACGACAGCAGCCACTGCTACGCGAAGCCGCTCGGGGAGGGCGGCACGGTCTGACACCGAGCCGTTCCCCTCACCCCGCCTTCGGAACGCCGCCTTCAGGGCCGTCCCCCGGGTGCGTGGACCCGGCGGGCATCGCGAAGCTTCTGCTCAGCGGCTCGTCGCGCCGCCGGCTCGACGGACTCACCGACACGGGGCATGAGGTCCTTACCGGATGCGTCCCCGGCCCGCGCCGGTCCACGGGCGGGATGCCTGGAGCTGTCCAACAATGGCTGTGTCACGTGAGCACACGGAAGGGAGGCGCCGCGGGATGCGTGCCGGGCGTGGTGAGGGGAGCGTCCGCGACAGTCAGGACGGGGAGCGGGCCGTGACGAAGCGTGGCCCCAAGGCGGCGGTGCTGGGCACCGCCCTCGTCCTGTGCGCCCTCGTGGTGGTCCTGCAACTGAGCACCCCGCCCTCCTCGCACATCGCCTCGGTGCTGGTCGCGATTCCGGCCGTCATCTCGTTCGGGTTCGGGCCGCCGGTGATCGTCGGTTCGGCGGTGGCGGCGGTGGGGATCCGCTGGCTGCTCCTGCCGGCCGAGCCGCAGCGGATCGGCTCGGCGATCGGCACCACCGCGGTGATCTGCGCCATCGCCGCGCTGGGCTGCTTCGTGGTGCGACGCGGGGAGCGGGAGTCCGCGCGGCTGCGGAAGGTCGTGTCCGTCGCCGAGACCGCGCAGCGGGCGGTGCTGCGTCCGCCGCCCGAGACGCTGGGCCACTTCCGTACGGCCGCGAGCTATCTGGCCGCCGCACAGTACGCGCGCATCGGGGGCGACCTCTACGCGGTGGCGGACACCGAGTTCGGGGTGCGCGCGCTTATCGGGGACGTACGCGGGAAGGGGCTCGGCGCCGTGTCCACCGCCTCAGCGGTCCTCGGCTCGTTTCACGAGGCGGCGTACGAGGAAGCCACGCTCGGCCGCCTGGCCGGTCGCCTCGACACCGGCCTGAACCGCTTCCTGCGCGACGACGAGGCGTTCGTCACCGCTCTCCTCATCCAGATCGCGCCCGGCGGCCGCACGGAGGCGTACTCCTGCGGCCACCCGCCCTCACTCGTACTGCGCGACGGCACGGTCCAGGAACTCCCGGCCGGCACCGGCCTCCCCCTGGGGCTGAGCACCCTCGCGAGCGCACCCGCCGACGCGGACGGCCCGCAGTCGGCCGGAACGCTCCTGCGGCCCGGCGACACACTCCTGCTGTACACCGACGGCATCGCGGAGACCCGGAACGAGGCCGGGACCTTCTATCCGCTCGCCGCCCGCCTGACGGCTTACCAGCGCGCCCATTCCCCACCGGTCGACCCGCAACACCTGCTCACCTGGCTGCTCGACGACGCCCAGGACTACAACCGCACCGACACCTACGACGACGCGGCCCTCCTGGCCCTCGCCTGGCCACCCGGTCCGGGGCCCGGATGACCGCACTGCCAAGGCACTGGAGATCGCTTCCCAGCGCGGCAGTGATCGTTCCCCACTCACTGGGCGGTGATGGAGTCCCCGTTCCCGCGCACGAGTGACCGCGAAGCGCATCCGAGTCACGTTTCCCGACGTCGGCCCCGATTCCGGACACGTCATGAGCGGCCGTCAGGGCAGCAGCGAGTCCGCGAGGATGGTGGCGGTGCCCTCGTCCAAGGGGGCGTGGCCGAGCAGGAAGCGGTACCAGAAGACGCCGTACACCTGGTCGACCATCAGGTCGAGGTCGCGTCCGGCCTCCAGCTCGCCGCGCTCCCGCCCCCGCTCCAGCACCTCGCGCAGGGCAGCGCGGCGGGACTCGGTGAACTCCCGCATGAGCACGGCGAGCTGGGGGTCGCGGGCGGCCTCCCGGGCCAGGGCGCGCAGCGCCGGGCCCACAGGTGGCCGCTGGGCCCCGGCGAAGGTGGCGGCGACGAGCACCCGGAGATCGTCGCGCAGGTTCCCGTGGTCCGGCGCGGGCACCGTCTGCTGGGCGCGTTCCGCGAGGGCCTCCAGGAAGACGGCCCCCTTCGAGGGCCACCACCGGTAGAGCGTCTGCTTTCCTACGCCGGCCGCCCGCGCGATGGTCTCGACGGTGACGGAGTCGCCCTCGGCCTCCCCGAGCAGCCGCAGCGCGGCGTCGAGGATGGCCTGTCGCGCCGCTTCGTTGCGCCGACGCCCGGTGTGGGGCCGCGCCCCGCCCGTGTCCGATTCCGAGTCCGCCATGGCGCACACCCTTTCCCGTTCCTGCCCTCGAACCCCTTGACGAGACCGTCGGTCTCGACAACACTTACTTTATCGAGACCCACAGTCTCGTCAACAGGTACGGGAAGACATCGCATGAACGACAGTCGCGCCCAGCGCTTACGGAGGACCTCCACCATGACCACGGACCACACCCCCGCCGCCGAGACCCCCGCCCACGTCGTCGTCATGGGCGGCAGTTCCGGCATCGGCGAGGCCACGGCCGCGCTCTTCGCGGCCACGGGGGCGGAGGTGACCATCACGGGCCGCTCGCAGACCCGCCTGGACGAGGCGGCCTCCCGCATCGGCGGCAAGACGGCCACCCACCGGATGGACGCCGCCTCACAGGAGGACATCGCGGCCTTCTTCGCCGCATCCGGCCCCATCGACCACCTGGTCATAGCGGTCAGCGGCGCCGCGGGCAGCGGCGCCTTCTCCGAACTGGACCTCGCGGAGCTCGCCACCGGCTTCGACGCCAAGTTCTGGCCCCAGATCCGCATCCTCCAGGCCGCGCTCCCGCGCCTCGACCGCCGGCACGGCTCCGTCACCCTGATCACGGCGGCCTCGGCCCGCGCGGCCTTCCCCGGCACGTCGGGTCTCGCGGCGATCAACGGCGCCCTTGAGGCGATGGTTCCGCCCCTCGCGGTCGAGCTGGCCCCGCTCCGCGTCAACGCCGTCTCCCCCGGCGTGATCGACACCCCGTGGTGGGACCGCGTTCCGGCGGAGCAGCGCGCAGCGCTCTTCGAGGGCCTCGCCAGGACGACCCCGGCGGGCCGGGTCGGCCAGGCCGCCGACGTGGCGCAGGCCATCCACTCCCTCGCGACGAACGGCTTCATCACCGGTGTCGTGCTCGACTGCACGGGCGGCGCGAACCTCCCGATGGGCGCCCGGGCGTAGCGCGTTCAGCCCCGGCGGGCCACGGTGGGGCAGCCGTCCCGGAGGAGGCGAAGCCCCGAGGACTCCGGCAAAAGCCGAAAATCCCGCCCGATCTTGCGATCGGACGGGATCTCGTCACCATTCCTGAGCCAACTCAAGAACAGTCGTGCAAGTGGACCTGTGGGGATTTGAACCCCAGACCCCCTCGATGCGAACGAGGTGCGCTACCAGACTGCGCCACAGGCCCTTGCGACGTGTGAAACTCTAGCACCCTCCAGGGGGTGCTCGGAAATCCGTTCCGCGCTGGTCAGCCGTGGCGTGGCTCACGGCCGCCGACGCACCGTCACTCGTTGGCCGCGCGGGGGCGGTCGCCGTCCTCGTACTGGTCGAAGAGCGGGGTGCGGCCCCGGTCGCGGGAACGGCGGGACTGCGGGGAGCGCTGGCGCGGCGCCGGGTCCACCGGGGGTGTCGCGGGGTCCGGCTGCGCGGGCTCGGCGGCGCTGGAGCGGGCCGCGCTCCAGGTCTCCGGGTCGCCGACCTCGACCCCGCCCGTGGCGCGCGGGGCGACCGGGGCGGTGACGTAGGTGGGCAGGGGCACCGGGACCGGCTCCCAGCTGTCGCCCTGGACCCGGCCGCGCTCGCGCTGCTGGTCCACCCACTCCGCGTGGTCCGTCTGCTCGACCAGGGCGCGGCGGCCGGCCTCCTGCGGGGAAACCGTGGGCGTCGGCTCGGGGGCCGGGTGGCGCGGCTCGGAGTCCTCGTCGGCCTCGGCCGGGGCCGTGGGGGCGGGCTGGTGGCGGCGGGGGCGGTTCTCGCGGAGTCGCTGGGCCGCCACCTCGGCGCGCCGCTGGTCCATGGTGAAGGCGAACCGGCGCCGCTCGTGCGCCCTCAGGTGCGCGATGTACGCGCTGAGGAGCACCGCCGGGACCGCCGGCGCCCACAGGAAGCGCAGGCCGCCGACCGCGGCGACGATCGCGCCCAGCGTGAAGACGAGGAAGAGCATCACGGTGGTGCGCCGGCGGCGCGCGAGGACCTGGAGCCGCTGCGCGCGCCGGGCGCGTTCCGCGTCGATGCCCCCGGGGCGCGCGCGCCGGGCGGGGCCGGGGGCGGCGGGCTCGGCGCCACGCCGCTTGCGGGGGGCGCGCTCCGGCGTACCGGCCGGGTCGTGGATCCGGACCTCGGTGTGCGCCGGAGGCGCGGCGAAGGCCCGGACGTCGACGGAGTCCATTCGGTCCGTGCTCGCGTCCGGGTCGGCGTCGGGTGCCGCCTCGTCCTCGGTGCGCTCCTGGAGCCCCTTGGCATAACGGCGCTCCATCGCCGCCCGGCCGGACAGCAGCCGGATGGCGGTGCTGAAGCGCTCCGTCGGACGCTCTTCGTTCAGCTCGTCCTGCCTGCGGAGCCACATCGGCACCAAGTAGGCGGCCCAGGCCCCGACGATGACTGCGTAAATGAGGCCGCTGCTGCTCACATCCCACACCGTAGAGGGGTTTGCGCGGAGGCATCCGCCAATTGGCGCGGTGTGTCGCACGATCCGGCCGATATCGCGGACTTTTTTGTGAGGGTCCGAATCAGCCGATCGAGAGTAATTCGAACAAACTTTTTATTTACGCGGGAGGCTCCGGCTGATCCGTACGGGGAACGGGCCGCGAGCGGTGCCACCTCCGCAGCAGCCCGTCCGGCACTTCCTCCGCCGTGAGCGCGTAGATCAGGTGATCGCGCCACGCCCCGTCGATGTGCAGATAACGCGGACGCAGCCCCTCCTCGCGAAATCCGAGTTTCTCCACGACCCGCCGGCTCGGCCCGTTCTCGGGCCGGATGCACACCTCGATGCGATGGAGCCCCACCACCCGGAAGCAGTGGTCCACGGCGAGCGCGACGGCGGTGGGCATCACCCCGCGCCCGGCCACCTCCCGGTCCACCCAGTAGCCGACGTGCCCCGAACACATCGAGCCCCAGGTGATCCCGGCGACGGTCAGCTGCCCGACCAGCCGGCCCCGGTACTCGATGGCGAACGGCAGCATCCGGCCCGCGTTCGCCTCGGAGCGCAGATGGCGGATCATCTGGCGGTACGTGGGCCGCTGGGCGACCGGTCCGCCCGGCGCGGGCGGCGGGACCGTCGCCTCCCAGGGGCGCAGCCAGTCCCGGTTGCGCCGGTTGACCTCGCGCCAGTCCCGCTGGTCGCGCAGCTTGATGGGCCGGAGGGCGACATCGCCGTCCGCCAGGATCACCGGCCAGGTGGGGACGTTCAGCTCGGGCTCCCGGGTCGGGGGTGGTCGCCGCCGCGCAGCTGGTCCACGGCGTGCACCAGGAGCCGTTCGAGGACGGCGAGGCCGTCGCGCACCCCGCCGGTCGAGCCGGGGAGGTTGACGATCAGGGTGTGGCCGGCCACACCCGCCAGGCCGCGCGAGAGCGCGGCGGTGGGGACCTTGTCGCGGCCCTCGGCCCGGATCGCCTCGGGGATGCCGGGCACCTCGTGGTCCAGGACGCGGCGGGTGGCCTCGGGGGTGCGGTCGGTGGGCGAGATGCCCGTACCGCCGGTGGTGACGACCACGTCGTACGCGGCGGCCACCGCGGTCCGCAGCGCCCGCTCGACCGGGTCGCCGTCGGGCACGACCTCCGGCCCTTCGACCGTGAAGCCGAGCCCGGTCAGTGCCTCGGCGATCAGCGGCCCGCCCTTGTCCGCGTAGACCCCGGCGGACGCACGGTTCGACGCGGTCACGACGAGGGCGCGGTACGGGGCCGGGGCGCCGGCGGCGCTCACGCGTCGGTCCCGGGCGCCTGGGCGCGTACGTAGTCGCCGGACTTGCCGCCCGACTTCGTCTCGACCCGGATGTCCGTGATGACCGCCGCCTTGTCGACCGCCTTGACCATGTCCACGACGGTGAGCGCGGCGACCGACACCGCGGTCAGGGCCTCCATCTCGACGCCCGTGCGGTCGGTGGTCTTCACCGTGGCGCTGATCACCACGGCATCGTCGGCCACGCTCAGCTCGACGCCGGCCCCGGAGACGGCCAGCGGGTGGCAGAGGGGGATCAGGTCCGGGGTGCGCTTGGCGCCCATGATCCCGGCGATCCGCGCGGTGGCGAGCGCGTCGCCCTTGGGGACTCCCTCACCCCGGAGCAGTTCGACGACACGCGGCGACACGAGGACCCGGCCACTGGCCCGGGCGACGCGCGCGGTGACGTCCTTCCCGGAGACGTCGACCATGCGGGCGGCCCCCGCCTCGTCGATGTGCGTCAGCCTGTTCTGCGTACTCAACTCACTCCGCCTAGCGGTAGGGCGCCGGATTCCCCGGGCCGCACCGGGGCGCGGTCCGGAGGCCGGGGGGTGTCCCCCGGACGGCACAGCGCCAGTTACCGTACCGCCACCGGGGCGCGGTCAGCGGAGCAGGATCACCTCGGTGTCGGAGCCGGGTTCGGCGGAGGTGACGTCCTCGCGGAGCACGATCAGGGCGTCCGCCCGGGCGAGCGCGGCGATCAGATGCGAGCCGGAGCCGCCGACGGGCGTGACGGTACCGGCCTCGGCGTCGTACGTCCCGCGCAGGAACTGGCGCTTCCCGGCGGGTGAGGACAGGGCCTTGTCCGCGACGAGCACGGCCTTCACCGTCGATCGGTCGGCGGCGGGCAGGCCCATCAGGGTGCGGATCGCGGGGCGGACGAACAGCTCGAAGGAGACGTAGCTGGAGACCGGGTTCCCGGGGAGGGCGAGCAGCGGGGTGTGGTCGGGGCCGATGGAGCCGAAGCCCTGCGGTTTGCCCGGCTGCATGGCGAGCTTGCGGAAGTCCACTCCGCCGCCCGGCTCGTCCTCGTCGCCGACGGAGGACAGGGCCTCCTTCACCACGTCGTACGCGCCGACGCTGACGCCGCCCGTGGTGACGACGAGGTCGGCGCGGATCAGCTGGTCCTCGATGGTGGCGCGCAGGGTCTCGGCGTCGTCGGCGACGGCACCGACGCGGTAGGCGATCGCCCCCGCGTCCCGGGCTGCGGCGGTGAGGGCGAAGCTGTTGGAGTCGTAGATCCGGCCGCCGGTCAGCTCGCCGCCGGGCTGCACGAGTTCACTGCCGGTGGACAGGACGACGACGCGGGGGCGGGGCCGCACCTTGACGGTGGAGCGGCCGATCGCGGCGAGCAGGCCGATCTGGGGCGGTCCGATCACCGTGCCCGCCTTGAGCGCGAGGTCGCCGGGGCGCACATCGCTGCCCCGCTCCCGTACGTGGGCGCGGGCCTCGGCGGGGCGGTGGACGCGGACCTCTCCGCCGGCGCCCTCCGGGGCGTCGCTGTGGGCGCGCATCGCGGCGGCGGGGCCCTCGCCCGTGCCGCCGTCGGTCCACTCGACGGGGACGACGGCCTCGGCGCCCTCCGGGAGCGGGGCGCCGGTCATGATGCGGGCGGCCTCGCCCGCGCCGACGCGCCGGCCGGGGCCGAGTCCGTCGTCGCCGGCCGCGACGTCCCCGACGACGGTGAGGACGGCGGGGAATTCCTCGGTGGCGCCCTCGACATCGGCGACGCGGACCGCGTAACCGTCCATCGAGCTGTTGTCGAAGGGCGGCAGGGCGACCTCCACCACGACATCCTCGACCAGGACGCAGCCCTGGGCCTCGGGCAGTTGCAGCTCGATGGGTTCGAGCGGCTTCACCGCGGCGAGGATGTCTTCCAGGTGCTCGTCCACCGACCAGATCGTGCTGCTCAACGTGCTACATCTCCTCGGTGACGTACCGGCGGAGCCAGCTGCGGAACTCCGGCCCCAGATCTTCACGTTCGCACGCGAGTCTGACAATGGCACGCAGATAGTCGCTGCGGTCGCCGGTGTCGTAGCGGCGGCCCTTGAAGACGACGCCGTGGACGGGTCCGCCGGCCTTCTCGTCCTCGGCGAGCAGTTGCAGGGCGTCGGTCAGCTGGATCTCGTTGCCCCGGCCCGGCTCGGTCCGGCGCAGTATCTCGAACACGGCGGGGTCCAGGACGTAGCGGCCGATGACCGCGAGGTTGCTGGGCGCGTCGGCCGGTTCCGGCTTCTCGACCAGGCCGGTGACGCGTACGACGTCCGCCTCGGCGGTGGGCTCCACGGCCGCGCAGCCGTACTGATGGATCATCGCGGGCGGGACCTCCATGAGCGCGATGACGCTGCCGCCCTCGCGCTCCTGGACCTCGGTCATCCGGGACAGCAGCGGATCGCGGGGGTCGATCAGGTCGTCGCCCAGGAGCACCGCGAACGGTTCGTCACCGACGTGGGGCGCGGCGCACAGGACGGCGTGACCCAGGCCCCGGGGGTCGCCCTGGCGGACGTAGTGCATGGTGGCGAGGTCGGTGGACTCGCGGACCTTGCGCAGCCGGTCGGCGTCGCCCTTGCGGGTCAGGGCGCCCTCCAGCTCGTAGTTCCGGTCGAAGTGGTCCTCCAGGGGACGCTTGTTGCGGCCGGTGATCATCAGTACGTCGTGCAGCCCGGCGGCCACCGCTTCCTCGACGACGTACTGGATGGCAGGCTTGTCGACGACAGGCAGCATCTCCTTGGGAGTGGCCTTCGTGGCCGGAAGGAAACGGGTCCCGAGTCCTGCCGCCGGGATGACGGCCTTGCTGATCCTGGAGTTCGGCTGGGTCATGCGCTGAACCCTAGCGGTGAGACATGGGCGGAAGATGAGCCTCCGGTTAACTTCGTCCTCATATAACCCTGTACGAGAGGCCGGTAGGTGCCCCGTTGAACACCGAAATGTCCGCAAAGGCGCTCTTGCGGCGTGAACTGCTCGCCGCGCGCCGCCTGCTGACGGGCCAGGACGTCGAACGGGCCGCCTCGGTTCTCGCCCGCCACGCGCTCGGACTGCCGGAGCTGAGCGGGGCCGGCACCGTCGCCGCGTACGTCTCGGTGGGGCGCGAGCCGGGCACCCGCGCCCTGCTGGACGCGCTGCGCGCGCGGGGCGTCCGGGTGCTGCTGCCGGTGCTCCTCGCCGACAACGACCTGGACTGGGCACCGTACGAGGGCGCGGAACGGCTCGCGAAGGCGGGGCGCGGGCTGCTCGAACCCACCGGCGGGCGGCTGGGCCCCGACGCCGTCCTGGAGGCGGACGCGGTGCTGCTGCCCGGTCTCGCGGTGGACGCGCGCGGCATGCGCCTGGGGCGCGGCGGCGGCAGCTACGACCGGGTGCTGGCGCGCCTGACGGCCGCCGGGGCCACGCCCGCGCTCATCGTCCTGCTGTACGCGAACGAGGTGACCGCACGGGTCCCGGCGGAGCCGCACGACTTCCCCGTGGACGCGGTGGTCACACCACAAGGCCCCCGGCGCTTCGGCGTGAGCTGAAGCACCGGGGGCCTTGAGAGGCACTTACGGTTTCAGGGTCAGCGTGTCCGTCGTCGTCCCGGCCACGGCGTTCGTGCCGTAGGCCCACGGCAGCAGCTCACCGTTGACCCACTTGTCGGTCTGGTCGGTGTAGTGCGCGGCGAACGCGTGCCCGGAGGCACCGGTGAGGTTGATCCAGCGGGACTTGTCCCAGTCGGCCACGTTGACGACCATCCGCATCGACGGCACCCAGACCACCTCGTAGCCGCCGGCCGCGTTCCAGCCGGTGGCGTCCACCGCGGCCTCGCCGCCGCCGAGGTTCCAGGGGCCCCGGTTGAGGACCCGCTGGAGGAGTCCGGGGCCCTCGGTGCCGAGGGTCTGGTTCTTCAGGGTCAGCTGGTGCAGCCGGCCCCAGTTCCAGGTGGTGATGTCCTTGCCCAGCTTGGCCGTCAGCTCCCATCGGGCGTCCTCCATGGCGCGGGCGAACAGCTGGTCGCGGGTCTCGGTCGCCTTGTCCTTGCGGCTCTTGGGCGACTTCCACCACTTGCTGTCCGGCTTGTCCATGAGGTTCGCGACGACCTGGTACCAGCGGTCACCGCCGTCCGGCTGCGCGGAGTCCGGGGAGCGCTGGCCGCACTCGCGTACCAGCCGGTCCTGCTCGTCGGCCGGGCCCGAGTTCTTCGGCGGCGGCACGTTCAGGCACTCGCCCTCGACGCGCATCTCCTTGGGCAGCTTGTCGCCGAAGGCCAGCTTCAGGATGTTGCGCCAGACGCCGTTGAAGTACGCGGCGGCGGCCGAGTCGGCCTCCTGGGTGTAGTCCCAGCCCTCCAGCAGCTTCTGCGCCTGGCGGACGTCCTTGTCGGAGACGTTGATCTTCAGCAGTTCGGGCACCAGCAGCGCGGCGATCTCGCTGGTGTTGTCCATCTGCATCTTCTGCATGTCTTCGGTCGAGATCTTGCCGCCGCCCTTGATCTTCGACTGGATGAGGTCGTTGATCCGCTGGCTGCGGCTGCCGTAGCCCCAGTCCTTGGTGAGCAGGTAGGGGTACTCGTCCTCGTCGATCACGGCCTGGTTGGCGGTGACGATGTAGCCGCGCTTCGGGTTGTACTCGTAGGGCAGCTCGTCGAACGGGATCGGGTCCTTCTTCCAGCCGTACGCCGAGGACCAGCCGGGGCTGGGCGTGGTGCCGTCCCCCTGCTTGCGGACCGGGATCTTCCCCGGGGCCTGGTAGCCGATGTTGCCCTTGGTGTCGGCGTAGATGAGGTTCTGCGAGGGAACCTCGAAGTGCTCGGACGCCTTGCGGAAGCTCGTGAAGTCCTTGGCGCGGTTCAGCTCGAACACGGCGTCCATGGAGTGGCCGGGCTCCAGCGCGGTCCACTTCAGCGCGACGGCGTAACCGTCGGCGCGGTCCGGCGCGGAGTTGGTGACGGGGGCCTTCTGGCCGACCTTCTCCAGCTCGCTGCTGCGGTCGGAGACCAGCGGGCCGTTGTTGGTCTCGCGGACCGTGATGTGCCGGTCCTTGCCGCCCGCGACCTTGATGGTCTCCTCGCGGGTGGTGAAGGGCTTGGTCCTGCCGTCGTACAGGTAGCCGTCGCCGGAGACCTTCTCCAGGAAGAGGTCGGTGACGTCGGCGCCGAGGTTGGTGAAGCCCCAGGCGATGTCCTGGTTGTGGCCGATGATCACACCGGGCATGCCGGAGAAGGTGTAGCCGGCGGTGTCGTACTTGCAGGTTTCGGAGACCTGCCGGCAGTGAAGGCCCATCTGGTACCAGAGGGACGGCAGCATCGGCGCGAGGTGCGGGTCGTTGGCGAGCAGCGGCTTGTTGGTCGTCGTGTACGTGCCGGAGACCACCCAGGAGTTCGAGCCGATGCCGGTGCCGTTCGGGCCGAGCAGCGCGGGAATCTCGTCCAGGGTGTCGGAGAGCGCGCCGAGCTGCGTGTTCAGCCCCTGGGTCGCGCCGGCGACGGTGTTCGCGTCGCTCGCGCCGGTGTCCGTCGCCTTAGGGTCGAACGTGCCGGTGACCGAGGAGATGCCGCCCTCGGTGACGATCGGCTCGTGCTTGTCGTACGGGTATGCGGGGTAGAGCTGCTCGATCTCGTCGGCGTCGAGCCGGCTCGTCATCAGCGAGCGGTCGATCTCGTCCTGCATGTTGCCGCGCAGGTCCCAGGCCATGGCCTTCAGCCAGGCGACCGAGTCGACCGGGGTCCACTCCGACGGCTTGTAGTCGTTGGTGAGGCCGAGCGCGGCGTACTCGACGGAGATGTCCTTGCCGTCGCGCCCCTTGAGGTAGGCGTTCACGCCGTCCGCGTACGCCTGGAGGTTCTTCTTGGTCTCGGCGGAGAGGACGGTGTCGTACTCCTCCTGCGCGACCTTGCGCCAGCCCAGCGTCCGCAGGAAGGAGTCCGTCTCGACCTGGCCGGAACCGAACATCTCGGAGAGCCGGCCTGCCGTCAGGTGACGGCGTACGTCCATCTCCCAGAAGCGGTCCTGCGCCTGTACGAAGCCCTGGGCGCGGAACAGGTCGGCGTCCGAGTCCGCGTAGATCTGCGGGATGCCATAGCCGTCGCGCTTGACGTCGACGTTGCCGGAGAGGCCGTCGAGGTGGATGGTCCCGTTGGTCTGCGGGTACGAGGCGCGCACGGTGGACACGGACCAGTACGTTCCGTAACCGATGCCCGCGACCAGCGCCAGCACCAGAACGATCACGAGCAGGCGGGCGCGGCGCCCCTTCTTCTTCTTGCGCGGCCCGCCACCGGCGGTACCGGTGGATCCGGAAGAGGCGGTTGTTGTGGCGGGCATCGCTGTCCTTCGAGGGCAGGGCGGTCCTGGGAGTGCAGGAGCAACCATAGGCGCAGCGCGTCACCCACTCGGACGCGGTATCAGGATGGCTCGAATTGCGTAGTGATCGTACGAATACTCGAACGCATCAAGAAAACGTTAAAGATTAGGTAAGGTAACGAAGTACCGGCCGCCGGAAGACGATCCGGCAGGCGTACGCAGGGAAGGGACCGGCCACTGACTGTCCACACGCTCAACGAACTCCTGCTCGTCTGCTCACTCGTCCTGCTCGTCGCCGTCGTAGCGGTACGCGTCTCGTCCCGCAGCGGGCTCCCCAGCCTGCTCCTGTACCTCGGCATCGGTATCGCCATGGGCCAGGACGGCTTCTTCGACGTCAAGTTCGACAACGCGGAACTGACGCAGGTCATCGGCTACGCGGCACTCGTCGTGATCCTCGCCGAGGGCGGACTCGGCACGAAGTGGAAAGAGGTCAGACCGGCGCTGCCCGCGGCCGTGATGCTGTCGCTCGTCGGCGTCGGCATCAGCGTGGGCGTGACCGCGGCCGGGGCGCACTATCTGGTCGGCCTGGAATGGCGGCAGGCGCTCATCATCGGCGCGGTCGTCTCCTCGACGGACGCCGCGGCGGTCTTCTCCGTGCTTCGCAAGGTCCCGCTGCCCGCCCGCGTCACCGGTGTCCTGGAAGCCGAATCCGGCTTCAACGACGCCCCCGTGGTCATCCTGGTCGTCGCCTTCTCGACCATCGGCGAGGTCGACAGCTGGTACGTGCTGATCGGCGAGATAGCCCTGGAGCTGGCCATCGGCGCCGCCGTCGGCATCGCCGTGGGCTGGCTCGGCTCGTACGGGCTGCGCCATGTGGCGCTCCCCGCCTCCGGCCTCTACCCGATCGCCGTCATGGCCATCGCGGTGTCCGCGTACGCCGCCGGTGCCATGCTCCACGGCAGCGGGTTCCTCGCCGTCTACCTGGCCTCGATGATCCTCGGCAACGCCAAGCTGCCGCACTGGCCGGCGACCCGGGGCTTCGCGGACGGGCTCGGCTGGCTCGCCCAGATCGGCATGTTCGTCCTGCTCGGTCTGCTGGTCACGCCGCACGACCTGCTGGACGACTTCTGGCCCGCCGTCGTCGTGGGCCTGGTGCTGACCGTGGTGGCCCGGCCGCTGGAGGTCTTCATCTCGCTGGTGCCGTTCCGATTGCCCTGGCAGGAGAAGGCCCTCATGTCGTGGGCCGGGCTGCGCGGCGCCGTACCCATCATTCTGGCGACCATTCCCATGGTGTCCGGGATCGAAGGCTCCACCCGGGTCTTCAACATCGTCTTCGTCCTGGTCGTCGTCTACACCCTCATCCAGGGCCCGACCCTTCCCTGGCTCGCCAAGGCCCTCGATATCGGCGACGACCCGTCCGAGGCGGCCGACCTGGGCATCGAATCGGCGCCCCTGGAACGGCTGCGCGGGCACCTGCTGTCGGTGGCCGTCCCCGCGAAGTCGAAGATGCACGGCGTCGAGGTCGGGGAGCTCCGCATGCCCGCGGGCGCCGCGGTCACCCTCGTGGTGCGGGACGACAAGAGCTTCGTACCCGCCCCCTCGACGGTGCTCAGGCGTGGCGACGAACTGCTCGTCGTGGCCACCGACCCGGTGCGCGACGCGGCCGAGGCACGGCTGCGCGCGGTCGCCGAGGGCGGCAAGCTGGCCGGCTGGCTCGGAACGCCCGGCGGACACCCCACCGGACAGGAGTCCCCCGTGCCGCAGGTGGGCGGGGCGCTCAAGGCGGTCAAGAAGCTCGGCGGCAGGGCGGACAAGGGCAAGAAGCGCGACGCGAAGGCACATCACTGAGCACACACCGCGTTCACAGGCGACGAAGGGCGGGGCGCACACAATCACAGGGCCTCCGCCCTTCCTGCCTGTAGCATGAAGGAAACCCAGAACCACCGATTGATCGACCAACTCTGCCTGACGCAGAGCTGGCGCGACCGTATGGCGGTCGTGGCGTCCTCCGTACCGGTTGTGCCCGCACACCGGCCGCGAGCGCCCGGCATCTACCGCAGTTCCGCGCGAAGAGGACAGCTCTCGGCAGCCCCGCCCGGGCCCGCACTCCAGTGCCGGCCGCCCCGGGGGCACGGCCACCAGGCGGCAGAAAGGCAAGGACCGTGGCGTCCACGGTCTCCGAACGCCCCGGATACGGGCAGCTGCTGCGCACCCCCGGGGCGTGGACCTTCCTCCTTCCCGGCTTCGCCGCACGGCAACCCTTCGCGATGCTGACCATCGGCATCGTGCTGCTGGTCCAGCACACCACCGGCTCGTACGGCAGTGCAGGCGCCGTCGCGGCCGTCACCGGGGTCTCCATGGCCCTGTTCGCCCCGCAGACCGGCAAGCTCGCCGACCGGTTCGGCCAGCGGGCCGTGCTGCTGCCCGGCGTCCTGGTCCACACCGCCTCCGTCTCGCTCCTGGTGACACTCGCCCTGGCGGACGCGCCCCTGTGGGCGCTGTTCGCCGCGGCCGTCCCGACCGGCGCGTCCGTCCCGCAGATCGGCCCCATGGTGCGGGCCCGCTGGGCGGCGATGCTCGGCGCGGCACCGGGCCGCGAGGCGTCCCCGCTGCTGGCGACGGCCGCCGCGTTCGAGTCGGTGACGGACGAGTTCACCTTCGTCATCGGCCCGGTCGTCGCCACCGCGCTCTGCACGGGCGTGCACCCGGCGGCCGGCCTGATCGCGGAGGCCGCGCTCACCCTGTTCGGCGGCCTGCTCTTCGCCGCGCGACGCGCCACGCAGCCGCCGGTCCGCGACCGCGCCCTGCCCGGCGCCGAGCGGCACGCCTCGGCCCTGTCGATCCCCGGCGTACGCGTGCTGGCGGTCGCCTTCCTCGGCATCGGCTCGGTCTTCGGCGGCATGCAGGTCTCGCTGACCGCGTTCGCCGAGGAGATCGGCAACCCGGGCGCCAACGGTGTGCTGTACGGGATCTTCGCCGCCGGCAACATGCTCGCCGGGATCGCCTGCGGGGCCATCGCCTGGAAGTCCGGCCCCCGCCGCCGCCTGCTCGTCGGCTACACGGCGCTGGCGCTGACCGCGTCGGGCCTGTGGGCGGTGCACTCGGCGCCGCTGCTCGCCGGGCTCGGCCTGCTGGTCGGGCTCTGCATCGCTCCGGCCCTGATCAGCGGCTACACGCTGGTCGAGGCGCTGGTGCCGGGCTCGGCGCGGACCGAGGCGTTCACCTGGTTGACGGGTGCGGTCGCGCTGGGCCAGGCGGCGGCGGTGACGGTGGCCGGCCAACTCGCGGACGGGCACGGCGCGAGCGCCGGTTTCCTGGTCCCGCTGGTGGGTACGGTGCTGGCCCTGGCGACCCTGCTGACGCTGCGTTCGAGGCTCCTGGCGGCCGGTGCGGGGCGGACCGTGGCGCGTGGTATCGGTCACCGCGGGCCGGTCACGGTGGACTGATTCCACGGAATACGTCACTATGGAGCGTCGTTAGCACTCATCGAGTCAGAGTGCCAGGAGGAACAAAGTGCCGACCTACCAGTACCAGTGCACCGAGTGTGGCGAGGGCCTCGAAGCGGTGCAGAAGTTCACCGATGACGCCCTCACGGTGTGCCCGAACTGCGATGGACGCCTGAAGAAGGTGTTCTCGGCGGTCGGCATCGTCTTCAAGGGTTCCGGCTTCTACCGGAACGACAGCCGCGGCTCCTCGTCGAGCAGCACGCCGGCTTCCTCCGCCTCGAAGAGCACCGGCTCCGGGTCGTCCTCGTCCAGCTCCTCGACGTCGTCGGAGACGAAGTCGTCGGAGACGAAGTCGTCGGCCGCCCCGGCGTCCGCGTCGTCGTCCTCCTCTTCCTCGACGAGCGGTTCGTCGGCCGCCTGAGCGACCGGCTCCACAGCTTTCACGAAGACCCCGCCGACCTGCTCGGCGGGGTTTTCGCGCGCCCGCGCCCGCCGGAAGGGGCTGCGCGGACACGGCCTAGGGTGACCGCATGGTGAACGCAGAGATCGGCGTGATCGGCGGCTCGGGGCTGTACTCCTTCCTGGAGGACGTCACCGAGGTCCGCGTGGAAACCCCGTACGGAGACCCCAGCGACTCCGTCTTCATCGGCGAGACCGGTGGCCGCCGGGTCGCCTTCCTCCCACGGCACGGCCGGGGCCACCACGTGCCCCCGCACCGCATCAACTACCGCGCCAACCTGTGGGCGCTGCGCTCGGTCGGGGTGCGCCAGGTGCTGGGCCCGTGCGCGGTGGGCGGCCTGCGCCCGGAGTACGGGCCGGGCACCCTGATCGTGCCGGACCAACTGGTGGACCGGACGAAGACCCGTGTGCAGACCTATTACGACGGTGAGCCCCGGGCCGACGGGGTCCTGCCGAACGTGGTGCACCTGGGTTTCGCGGACCCGTACTGCCCCGAGGGCCGCAAGGTCGCGCTGGCCGCCGCGCGGGGCCGGGACTGGAAGGCGGTGGACGGCGGCACGCTGGTGGTGGTCGAGGGGCCGCGCTTCTCCACCCGCGCCGAATCGCGCTGGCACGCGGCGATGGGCTGGTCCGTGGTCGGCATGACCGGGCACCCCGAGGCGGTGCTCGCCCGTGAACTGGGCCTCTGCTACACCACGATGACCCTGGTCACGGACCTGGACGCGGGCGCGGAGGCCGGCGAGGGCGTCTCCCACGAGGAGGTGCTGAAGGTCTTCGCCGCCAATGTGGACCGGCTGCGCTCGGTCCTCTTCGACGCGGTGGCGGGGCTGCCGGCTGCGGAGGACCGGAACTGCCCGTGCGGGCACGCGCTGGACGGGATCGAGACGGGGCTCGCGCTGCCGTAGGGGGTGTTTGGCTGCGGCGGGGCTTCGGGCTGCGGGTGTTCCCGTCTGTGCGGCGGGGCTTCGGGCTGCGGGTGTTCCCCTCTGCGGGTTTCCCGCCCGCGGGTTTCCCGCCCGCCGGTTTCCCGCTGCGGGTGACGGAGTTTTCCACATGTGGTGGACGGTCCACAGGCTCCGGCGAGAATCCGGCGGCTGGTGGATCGTGGGCGTTGTCCGGCAGCCGGGACCTCGGGGTTCCGGCTGCTCGGCCCGACCCATCGGCCCCTGACGCAGGCGGTGTTCGCGATGCGCTCGTCCGGTTCCCACTCCTTCACCCAGACCGCTTCCACCGCTCCGTACGCGGGCGCGCCACCGGGGCCGTTGCCCGCTCCCCCGCCGTGCGGGGTACCCGCGTTCCCGCCGCTGCGGGTGCGCGGGGGTGCCGGTCAGCGGCTGCGCCGTGCGGTGTGGCGGCAGCGGCGGTCGATGGCGGCGGGCCTGGCGCTGACCGCCGCCGCCCTGGCCGTCTCCGGACTGGCAGGGGGCGGTGCAGGCGGGCACGGCGGTGACACGGCGCGGGCGGCGTCCCGGGAGCGGGCTTCGCCTCCGGTACGCCTGGTGTCGGCGCCGGTACGGATCGCGGACGCGGAGACCGTGCGGCTGCTGCGGCCGGGCGACCGCGTGGACGTGGTCGCGTCGGGGGGTCCGGGGGCGACGGCGGAGGCCCGGGTGGTGGCCAGGGGTGCGCGCGTGGAGCGGGTGCCGCGGGCGGACGCCGGGGGCTCGTCGGGCGAGGGTGCGCTGGTCGTGCTCGCGGTGCCCAGGGCGACGGCGGCGGACCTGGCCGGTGCGGGGATCTCCGGTGGATTCGCGGTGGTCCTGTGCTGAGGCGTGCTGCCCGGGCCGTACGGCGCTGGGTCACCGCCCTGGCCGGGGCCCGGCGTCAGATGTGGTGCGGGGGCTTCTCGTCGAGGAAACGTGCCAGGTCCGCGGCGCTGCCGCCGGACGGGGCCCGCTCGCCCCACCCCTGGTCCGTATCGTCCGCGGACTGCTGGTCCAGCGGATCGTCGAAGATCAGCGCCGGCTTGGGCCTGGGCCGGTCCGGCGTGGTGGGCTCCGCGTCGCGCGGTCCGGGGGCGGGGGCGGTACTCATACCCCCAGGGTACGGCCGCCCCGCCCCGGTCGGCCGGTCAGCGGTCCTTGGGGTCGAGCAGCCAGAGCCCGAGCACGACGAGGAACGACAGGCAGAGGAAGCCGGCGCCCCACCACGCGGTGCCGGAGTTGCCCTCCATCCACTCGTCCACGATGACCGTGAGGCCCCACAGCTGCCCGATGACGACGGACATGGCCAGCACGAGTCGGGCGGTGAGCTTGGAGGACCGCTCGGGTTCCTGGTCGGTGCCGGCACCGGGTCCGGGCCCGGTGTGGCGGACGCGGGGGTCGCCGTAGCCGCTGGTGGGCCGGATCTGCGGGTAGCGCTCGTGGACGGGCCGGTTGAGCTCGGCCCGCGCGCTGCCGGGGTGGTACGCGGGGTAGCGCGGGCCGGGGTGCTGCGGGGGCCCGGGGGTCTGCGGGTCGGGCGCGGGCTGCGGGCCCGGGGCCCCGGGGGTCCGGCGGTCGTCGTCGCTCATGACGGGCTCTCGGTGGTGTCGGCCGCCCCGGCTCCGGTACGCGTACGGGACGGGCCGGGGGCGACCGGTCCGGGGGCCAGCGTGCGGGCGGGTCCGCCGGGGGCGGGTGGTGCCTCGGCGCCGTCGCGGACGCCGGGGCAGCCGAGGCGGGAGGCCAGGTCGGGGCGTTCCTCGCCGAACTGGCGGCACAGCCCGTGCTCGATGCTCTCGCCGGAGCGGGTGGTGCCGACGGCCCAGATGCTGCCGTCGGTCTCCTCGGTGAGCACGACCTTGGGCAGCCCCCGGGGCGGCGGGCCTGCGGTGACCTCGCCGCTGCGGGCGTCGAAGACGCCTTCGTGGCAGGGGCAGTACAGCTCGCCCTCGGTGCCCCGGTCCTTGCGCCAGAGCACGCCGCAGGCGAGGTGGGTGCAGATGGCGGAGTAGCCGACGAGGGTGCCGTCGTTGAGCCGGACGGCGACCGCGCGGTCCTCCTCGTCGGGGTAGTCGAAGGCGATGGACTCGCCGGGGAGGAGCTGGGCGGCGATCTTCTTCGGGGCGGGGGCCTTGCCGTCGTCGGGGTCGCCGTGGCGGGGCAGGATGCCGCCGGCGACGCCGAGACCGCCGATGGCGAGCCCGCCGGACACGGTGGCGACGATGCGCAGGTAGTCCCGCCGGGTGGTGAGGGCGTCGGCGGCGATCCGGTCGTGCAGGGCCTCGCGGGGGTCGCCGGAGGCCGGCTGTCCGGGGGCGGCGGGGGGCGTGCTGCCGGGGTCGCGGGGCGGGGGCTGCTTCGGGTCGCCGGGGGGCGGGTAGCCGGTCTCGGTCACCGTCGGACGTCCTTCCCGTTGATCTCCACGACGGGCAGGCCGCCGGGGACCGGCCACTGGACCCGGTCGGCGGGCACGACCATCGCGACGCCGGTGCGGACCTCGCTCTCGCCGAAGACGAAGGAGTCGGCGACCTGGACACCGGGGCGTTCGGCCTGGAGTTCCTCGGCGGTGCCGTAGAAGAGCGCTCCGGTCGGGCAGACGGTGGCGCACATGGGGGCGAGGCCGTAGGCGGTGCGGTCGTAGCAGAGGTTGCACTTCATCTGCAGCTTCGCCTGGAGGTCGATCTTCGGTACGCCGAAGGGGCAGGCGTTGACGCAGTTGGCGCAGCCGATGCAGCGGGTGGTGTCGGCCTGCTGCACCACGCCGTCGGCGGTCACCAGGATCGCGTCGGCGGGGCACACCTCGGCGCACGGGGCGACGGGGTCCTCACAGTGCATGCAGACGGTGGGAAGGGAGGCGACGGACTGGCCCTCGTCGGTGTAGTCGAGGTGGATCATGGACTTTCCGCGGTGCGAGTCGCATTCGCGGCAGGCGGAGACACACGCCTGGCAGCCGATGCAGCGGCCCGGGTCGACGAAGATCGTTCGGCCCATCATGCGGGCATCAGCTCCTCTCGGAGGTGCCGCGGCCCTGCGGGGACGTGGGCGGCAGCGGGTCGGTGCGGGAGACCTGGGCCTCCGGGTAGGCGACGTGGCCGGGTGGGACCGGAGGGGCCGCCACCACGTCGACCGCGTCGGCGTGCTCGATGCGGCAGGCGCACACCTTGTACTCGGGGATCTTGGAGCGGGGGTCGAGGGCGTCGATGGTGAGGACGTTGGCCGACGTGGGGAACGGCCAGTGGTACGGGATGAAGACGGTGTCGGGACGGATGGCCTCGGTGACGAGGGCCGGGTAGGAGGCGCTGCCGCGCCTGGTGACCACACGGACCGGTTCGCCGTTGCGGAAACCGTGGGAGGGGTGGATCTCGGCCCAGGGGCGGGGGGTCTGTTCGACGAGGGCTCCCAGGCGCCGGGTCTGGTTGCCGGAGAGGAAGTGGGCGACGGTGCGGCCGGTCGTGAGGGACATGGGGAACTCGTCGCTGTACGGGTCCATCGGCGGGTGCCACTCGACGACCTGCATGTGGATCTTGCCGTCGGGGTGGTAGGTCCTGCCGTCTTCGAAGAGCCGGGGCGTGCCCGGGTGGTCCTTGGAGGGGCAGGGCCAGGAGATGCCGCCCGTCTCCTCCAGCCGTTCGTAGGTGATGCCGTAGTAGTCGATGACCGTTCCGGCAGAGGCCACGCGGAGCTCGTCGAAGACGTCGCGGGAGCCGTTGAACGCGAACTTGTCGCCCACGCCGAGGCGGCGGGCGAGTTCACACATGACCCAGGTGTCGGTCCGTACGCCGGGGGGCGGGTCCTGGGCCTTGTTGTGCTTGACGACCCTGGCCTCGGCGTTGGCCATCACTCCTTCGTCCTCGGCCCAGGAGGTGACGGGAAGGACCACATGGGCATTGGCCGCGGATTCGGAAAGGAAGAAGTCGAGTTGGACATGGAACTCGTTGGCGTCGTACCCCTCCTTGACCACGGGGTAGTTCGGCAGGGAGATGATGGGGTTGTTGCAGACACCCATCAGCCCGCGGATCTCACCCCGCCGCATCTGGTGGATCATTTCCATCATCGAGGTCCCGGCCTGGGGGAGTTCCGATTCGTCGATCCCCCAGATCTCGCAGATCTGCCGGCGGTGCTCCTCGTTGTTGATGGAGCGGCCGCCCGGGAGGAGGTCCGATTTCTGGCCGTGCTCGCGGCCGCCCTGCCCGTTGCCCTGGCCGGTGAGGGTGCCGTAGCCCGCGCCGGGCCTGCCGATGTGGCCGGTGGCCGTGCAGAGGTTGATGACGGTGAGGCAGTTCTCGACGCCCTGGGACTGGTGCTCGATCCCTCGGGCGTGCCAGGCCATGGCCCGGGGCGCGCGGGCGAAGGTGCGGGCGACCTGGACGATCTGCTCGGCGGGGACGCCGCAGATCTCGGCGGCGCGGGACGGCGGGTACTCCAGCGCCTTGGACCGCACCTCGTTCCAGCCGGTGGCGTGGGCCGCCAGGTAGTCCTCGTTGGTCAGGCCCTCTTCGATGATCACGCAGAGCAGGGAGTTGAAGAAGGCGGCGTCGGTACCGGGCTTCAGGGCGACGTGGATGTCGGCGGTGCGCGCGATGGCGGTCTCGCGCGGGTCGATGACGATGAGGCCGGCGCCGCGGTCCCGCGCTCCCCACACGTACTGGGTCAGCACGGGGAAGCACTCACCGACGTTGGAGCCGGCGATCAGCAGGCAGTCGGTGAGCAGCATGTCCGCGAAGGGGTTGCCGGCCCGGTCGATGTTGAAGGCGAGCTTGTTGGCGGCGGCGGCGCTGACCATGCAGAGCCGGCCGTTGTAGTCGACGTGGCGGGTCTTCAGGGCGACGCGGGCGAACTTGCCCACGAGGTAGGTCTTCTCGGAGAAGAGGCTGGCACCACCGAACAGCCCGAAGGCGTCCTTCCCGTACTGCTCCTGGATGCGTCGGATCTCGGAGACCGTGAAGTCGAGCGCCTCCTCCCAGGACACCTCCTGGAAATCCTCGTCGCGGGAGCGGCGCATGAGGGGGGCGGTGAGCCGGTCGGGGTGGTTGACCTGCTGGTAGGCGTTGATGCCCTTCGGGCACAGGCGCATGCGGTTGATGTCGTGGTTGCGGGGTTCGACGCCGAAGACCTTGCCGCCGCGGTCGACGCGCAGATACATGCCGCACTGGACGCCGCAGAAGCAGCAGTGGGTGGGGACGAGGGTCTCGCCGTTCTGGTCGGCGTGCCACCGGTCGGCGGGGATGCCGCCCGCGTCGCGGAAGGCGCGGGTGCCCGGCGGCGCGAGGGAGGGGTCGATGGGAACGACCGCATGCGGTTCGGGCGTTCGCGAGTCCGCGGTCATTTGAAGCCCTTCTTCACCTGGGAGAGATAGGCGCTGCCTCGCAGCACCCGCTTGCAGCGCGGGCAGTATTCGGCCCACTCGTCGAAGCCGAGGCTGAGATCGCGCATGGTGCCGCGGAGGTTGTCGACGTACGGGGCGGTGTCGATGGGTTCCTCGCAGCGGCGGCAGGCGAAGACCTCTTCCTCCTGCCGGCCGGTGTACTTGAACAGCTGCATACCGACGGCGGCGGGGCGCTGGACGATGTGGAAGAACTTCCCGAACGGGATGTAGATGAGGGTGAAGACCACCGCGACCATGTGGAGGATCGCCAGGAACTCGTAGCCGCCGCCGTGCAGGAAGATCGAGGAGAAGGTGAGCAGCAGCCCGGTCACGGAGATGACGATGAGTGCGATCAGCGGCACCAGGTCGTAGGCGAATCGCTGGCCCGTGATGGCCGCCCGGTCCTTCATCCGCCGCCACAGGAAGTAGGAGGCGCCGGGGATGACGAGGACGGCGGCGATGTCCAGGCCGTGGAACATCAGCCAGCCCAGGAAGTCGAGCGAGTCGAACCCGATGATCTTGAAGCCCCAGATACGCATCTCGTAGCCGGGTCCGGAGCCGGTGCCCGAGGTGAAGGTGAACCAGCCCCAGGTCAGCGGGAAGGTGATCAGCGCGGCGAGGACGCAGCCCCAGAAGATCAGCTGGTGGGCGGCCCAGCGGGCGTGCGAGCGGGCGCCGAGGAACTTCTGGAAGCCGAGGTAGGTGGCGGTCATCTTCGGCAGCGCGGTGGGCGCGCGGCGGAAGTTGGCCACCGAGAAGAGGCTCCCCCAGCCCTTCTTGAACAGCCGCTTGGCCCCGGGGGCGGAGACCCACACGGTGTACCGGTACGCGACGCCGAAGGCCAGGAACACCGTGGCCACGGCGTACGGCAGCAGCGCGGAGTCGAAGTGCTCCAGGAACCTGCTGCCGAGCACGATGGCCACGACGAGCAGAAGGGAGACGATGACGCCTGCCGCGGTCGCCCGGGCGGTGACGGACCTGGGAACGAGCCCTCCGACCCGCCCTGACCCGCCTGGCGCCGGCGCACCGCCGGCCCCGTCGACGGCTCCGGTACGACCCCCGGGAACGGGCTGCGCGGCTGCGCCTGCGGCTTCAGGTGGCTCGGTCACGGTGCCACGGTAGGGCGGTGTGAGGCGATTGGTCCTGTTTTGCGGGGCCAGGGGGTGAGCGAGTCGCGGGGGTGGGGGCGGGGCGGGGTGGGTGAGCGGAGGCGGGCGGGGCGGGGGGCGGGGGGGGCGGGGGCGGGGGGGGAGCCCCCCCGGGCGTCAGGGGCCTTCGGCGGCGGCGGCGGTACCTTGACCGCTCACCCCTCCACCTCCGCCCCGAAGGAGCACCGGATGCCTCGTCAGGACTCCCTCACCGATGTGCGCGGGCTGCGCGTCGGCCATGCCCAGGTCCCCGGGAAGGGCGCCCTCACCGGTACCACCGTGGTGCTCGCGCCCGAGGGCGGGGTGGTCGCCGCCGTCGATGTGCGAGGGGGCGGTCCGGGGACGCGGGAGACGGACGCGTTGGATCCGCGCAACCTGGTCCAGCGCATCGACGCGGTCGTGCTCACCGGCGGCAGCGCGTACGGGCTCGACGCGGCGTCCGGGGTGATGGCCTGGCTGGAGGAGCGGGGGCGCGGGGTGCGGGTGGGCCCCGATCCGGCCCAGGTGGTCCCCGTGGTCCCGGCGGCCTGCGTGTTCGACCTGGGGCGGGGCGGCGACTGGCGGGCCAGGCCGGACGCGGCGACGGGCCGGGCGGCCGTGGAGGACGCCGCCCGGGCCGAGGAGGGCGCGGCGGTCGCCGAGGGGTGCGTCGGCGCGGGCACGGGGGCGGTCGCCGGGCAGCTCAAGGGCGGGGTGGGGACCGCGAGCATCCTCCTCCCGTCCGGGCTCACCGTCGGCGCGCTCGTCGTGGTCAACGCGGCGGGCTCGGTGCTCGACCCCCGTACGGGGGTGCTGTTCGGGGAGTACGGGGGCGAGGAGCCGGCCGTCGCCCCGCCGGCCGACGTCCACGAGGGGGCGCGACGGCGCCTGGCCCACGCGCGCGGCACGGATGCGCGCCCCCCGCTCAACACCACGCTCGCCGTCGTCGCCACCGACGCCGGGCTCACCCGCGCGCAGGCGCAGAAGCTGGCCGGCACCGCGCACGACGGGCTGGCGCGCGCGATCCGGCCCGTGCACCTGATGACCGACGGGGACACCGTGTTCGCCCTCGCCACGGGCCGGCGGGACCTGGACGCGGAGGATCCCGTCGTCCTCAACCCGCTGCTCGCGGCGGGTGCGGAGGCGGTGACCCGGGCCATCGTGAAGGCGGTCCGGGCGGCGAAGGGCGTCCACGGCCGCGACGGCGGGGGCACCTTCCCCTCGTACGGCGACCTCTACGGGCCGTCCCCGCGCGGCGGGAGCGGGCCGGGCGCCGGGACGGGCCCGCCGCCCGCGTGAGGAAGCCCGGCCCGCGCGAGGAGGTCGAGCCGCGTGCGCGGAACCTTCCGTGCGCCCCGTGCGTTTTTCTGAACCCCGGTCCTGATGTCAGCCCCAGGGGCTACGTTATGCACGCACCAAGTCACACGCGGCGACGGCCTGGAGACAGCACCTTGAGCGATCCGTACGAGACGACCGATCAGCACCTCGAGCGAATCCTGCGTCGGGCTCTCAATTCGTTCGACCTCCCCGACGGCACGGTGGAGCGGCTGGGCTCCGCGCTGGCCCACAGCAGCTCCCTGTACTCCTCGCACCACAGCGCCGACCTGCACCGCGAGACCTACCGCCATGCGTATCTGCTGAGCGACGGCTCCGCCCTGACCCTGTGGGAGCTGGTGCACAGCGGGCCGCGCGGCGACGGCCATCCCGACACCCGGCAGCACGAGGTGTACGACGACGAGGCGGACGCCCACATCGCCGCCGCCCGGCTGACCGGCAGCCTGTGGGACGTTCCCGACTTCTGCGACGAGGAGGGGGCCCAGGCCGACCTGGAGCTCATGTCGGCGCTGCTGGCCGCGCCCCCGGCCCCGCTCCCCCGGATGTACGCGCCGGACAACTCCGCGGACCACGCCCGCCGCGTGCTGCGCCGCGCGGAGAACGGCGACGTGCCCGGCGAGGAGACCGCCCGGCTGCTGCGGGCCGCCTTCGCGCACCACATCACGCAGGTCTTCGGCCGCCAGTGCCGCGTGGAGGGCCGGGACGCCGGCTTCACGCTGTACGAGCACGCGTTCCTGCTCCTCGACGGCAGCGAGACGAGCCTGTGGGAGGTCGAGCACACGGCGACCCCGGACGGCCGCCACATGTGCGAGGTGTACGGCGACGAGGAGACGGCCCGCTGCGCGATGGAAGCCCGTACGCGCATCTGCTGACCGCTGGGCCGGGACCGGCTCCCGCCCCCCGGGCCGCCCGCACGGGTGCCCGCGTCTCCCCGGAGGGACGCGGGCGCCGGTGACTCCGCCTCGTACACCGCCGGCTCAGTGCGTGAGCACCGGCTCCTTGGGGGACTCCTCCGCGACGGGCTCGTCCTCCGCCGCGCCCTCGACGTGCTGCTTCGGCCTCGCCGGCAGGGCGAACATCACCACGAAGATCAGCAGCAGCACACCGGTCACCCACCACAGCGACTGTTCGAAGGCGTCCGCGTACGCCGGGCCGATCTGCGCCCGGGTGAGCCGGTCGCCGATCGCCCCGTAGAAGACGACCGAGACCAGCCCGAGGCCGAGCGCGTTGCCCATCTGCTGCACGGTGTTGAACAGGCCTGAGGCGGAACCGGAGTGCTCCTTCGGCACCTCGGACAGCACCGCGTCGGCCAGCGGCGCCACGATCAGGCCCATGCCGACACCCATGACGACCAGGGGCAGCGCCATCTGGAGGGACGTGATGTCCATGCCGTAGTGGTTCGACTCCCCGATGTAGAGCAGCAGTCCGGCCGCCATGAGCAGGGCACCCGCCTGGAGGACCTTGCGACCGAAGCGGGGCACCAGCTTCTGCACGGAGAGGCCGGCGGCCACCGAGACGGAGACGGAGAACGGGATTCCGGTCGTACCGGCCCGCAGCGCGGTCCAGCCGAGGCCCATCTGCATGTACAGCGTCCAGACCAGGAAGAAGATGCCGAGCCCGACGCCGAAGGTCAGCTGCACGGCGATACCGGCGGCGAAGCTCCTGACCCGGAACAGCGACAGTTCGATCAGCGGCGCCCCGTCACGGCCGGCCTTGGCGCGCTCGAACAGCACCAGGACGAGGAAGACGAGGAGGCTCCCGGCCATCGACAGATAGCCCCACAGCGGCCAGCCCAGCTCACGGCCGCGGGTCAGCGGGTAGATCAGCATCAGCATGGCGAGCGTGACGAGCACGACGCCGACCAGGTCGAGGCGCAGCGCCTTGGGCGACTTGGACTCGGTGATGAACTTGCTGCCGAGGACCAGGCCGAGGATGCCGACGGGCAGGTTGATCAGGAAGATCGGGCGCCATTCGAGACCGGCGATGTTCCACTCGGTCAGCAGCGCGCCCAGCAGGGGCCCGGAGACGGCTCCGAGGCCGACGATCGCGCCGAAGAGGCCGAAGACCTTGCCGCGCTCGTGGGCGGGGAAGGTGGCGTGCACGATCGACAGGACCTGCGGCACCATCAGGGCCGCCGTCGCGCCCTGGAGGAAGCGGGAGGCGACCAGTATCTCCGGGTTGGCGGCGAAGCCGCAGAGCGCGGAGGCGAGGGTGAATCCCGCTATGCCGATGAGGAAGAGCCGCTTGCGGCCGTAGATGTCACCGAGCCGGCCGCCGGTGATGAGCCCGGCGGCGAAGGCCAGGGCGTATCCGGCGACGATCCACTGGATGGAGCTGAACGAGGCGCCGGTGTCCTGCTTGATGCTGGGGATGGCGATGTTGACGATCGTGACGTCGACCAGGTCCATGAAGGCCGCGGTCATCACGATGGCCAGGGCGAACCACCGGCGGCGGTCGGAAGGAGCCGCGGGAGACGGCAGTGGTGCGGAGGAAGTCATGGGAAGAACCTAAACAGCCAATAGGACAGTTCGTGACCCAATGAGCGCGCATGCTGGGTGGCATGACCGATACCCCGGCACGACTGCTGAATCTGCTGTCACTGCTCCAGACACCGCGCGAGTGGCCGGGCAGCGAGCTCGCCGAGCGGCTCGCCGTCAGCCCGCGCACGATCCGGCGCGACGTCGACCGCCTGCGCGACCTCGGCTATCCGGTCGAGGCTTCACGCGGCTCGGTCGGCGGCTACCGGCTCGTGGCGGGCACCGCCATGCCGCCGCTCCTCCTGGACGACGAGGAGGCGGTCGCCATCGCGGTGGGGCTGCGGGCCGGCGCCGGCCATGCCATCGAGGGCGTCGACGAGGCGTCCGTACGGGCGCTGGCCAAGCTGGAGCAGGTGCTGCCGTCCCGGCTGCGCCACCGGGTCTCCACCCTCCAGAACGCGACGGTCCCGCTGGCCCGGGGCGACGGTTCCACCATCGCCCCGGAGACCCTGACCGTCATGGCCTCGGCGGTCACCGGGCGGGAGCGGCTGCGTTTCGCGTACCGGGCGGGCGACGGCGTTGAGACGCGGCGCCAGGTCGAGCCGTACCGGCTGGTGAGCACCGGGTGGCGCTGGTATCTCGTGGCGTACGACCTGGGGCGCGAGGCGTGGCGCACCTTCCGGGTGGACCGGGTCAGCGAGCCGTTCGCGACCGGGGCCCGGTTCGCGCCGAGGGAGCTGCCGGAGGGGGACGCGGCGGAGTTCCTGTCCAGCTCGATGGCGCGCCGTCAGCCCGAGATCGAGGTGGAGGTGAGCTTCGCGGCGCCGCCGGAGTTCGTGGCGTCGCGGCTGCACGGCCGGCTGGGTCAGCTGGAACCGGAGGGCGAGGGCGGCTGCCGGCTGCGGGCCGTGCTGCGGGACCAGCTGGAATGGGTGGCCGTGCGGCTCGCGATGGTGGACTGCGAATTCACCGTGCACCGGCCGCCGCGGCTGGTGGCGTACGTGGCGGAGCTGGGCGGCCGGCTCAGCCGCGCGGGAGCCGGCGGGGAACCGGGCGGCGCGTAAAAGAATGAGCCCCGGCGCCAGGGGGGGTGGGCGCCGGGACTCAGCTCAGGGGGGCCGTGTGAAGCGGCCCAATTCGGAGGTTACTGGACTCGGGCTCAGGCCGCAGCGTCAAAGCCCGTGTCGTGAGCCATTCGCTTCAATTCGAGCAGTGCGTGCTTCTCGATCTGGCGGATGCGCTCGCGGGTGAGGCCGTGCTCCTTGCCGACCTCGGTGAGCGTGCGCTCGCGGCCGTCCTCGATGCCGTACCGCATGCGGATGATCGACGCGGTGCGGTTGTCCAGCTTGCCGATCAGCTCCTCCAGCTCCTCGCTGCGCAGCAGCGTGAGCACGGACTGCTCGGGCGAGATGGCGGAGGTGTCCTCCAGCAGGTCGCCGAACTGCGTGTCGCCCTCGTCGTCCACGGACATGTTGAGGCTGACCGGGTCGCGGGCCCAGTCCAGGACATCGCCGACGCGCGCCGGCGTCGAGCCCAGCTCGGCGGCGATCTCGGCGTGCTCCGGGTCGCGGCCGTTCTCCCGGTTGAACTCGCGCTGCACCCGGCGGATGCGGCCCAGCTCCTCCACCAGGTGGACGGGGAGCCGGATCGTGCGCGACTGGTCCGCTATGGAGCGGGTGATGGCCTGGCGGATCCACCACGTGGCGTACGTGGAGAACTTGAAGCCCTTGGCGTAGTCGAACTTCTCGACCGCGCGCACCAGGCCCGCGTTGCCCTCCTGGATCAGGTCGAGCAGGGGGAGCCCGGCCCGCGGGTAGCGGCGGGCGACGGCGACAACGAGACGGAGGTTGGAGCGGATGAACACGTCCTTGGCGCGCTCGCCCTCGGCGACCAGCGCTTCCAGCTCCTCGCGCGAGGCACCGCCCGCGTCGCTCTCCACTTCGCCGTCGAGGATCTGGCGTGCGTAGACCCCGGCCTCGACCGCCTGTGAGAGGTCGACCTCCTTGGCGGCGTCGAGCAGCGGCGTACGCGCTATCTCGTCCAAGTACATGCCGACCAGGTCGCGATCGGCGATCTCTCCGCCCACGGCGCGAACACTGCTCGCCCGGTTGGTCCCGCCGGTGGCGGACGAACGACGGGCGACGGCACGGGTTGCCATGCGTGCTCCCTTGCTGAGTAGGTCGCGACACCCTCCCGGGTGCCCTGCATCCGATGGAAACAACGACTGGAATCCGGACAGAATTCCCATGCATGGCATTAAATTTCGCGATCATGCAGTACCCTGTTTCGCCGCCGGGGCGGGCGCATGCCGCAGCCAAGCACGTCCGCGCTGGTCAGAGCGGGCGCCCGGGGGTCCGGAGCCCTCTCAACAGCCTCTGCGGTAACTCTTCCGCGCTAGTACCCCGGAAGACGCCGGGTACGGGTCGCCGGTTGCCCGGTCCGCTGTCCCGGGTCCCGGCCTCGCCGGCCCCCGTCCGGAGTCCTAGGCCCCATGCCCGGGACCTTGGGACCGCAGTCCGTTACCGGGCGCGCACCAGGTGCCTAGCGTCACTGTCATGAACGAGACGACGCATCGCACCGTCCCCGACTCCACCGGCACGCTCGACGAGGCCCTGGAGCGGCTGCACTCCTCCGGCCCCGAGCGCGACGGCTGGCTGTCCAATCACGCGCCCATGGCCGTGGAGGCCCTGGTCCGCAACGGCCAGGCGGCCACCGTGCACCGCTGGCTCGACCACTACCGGGCGAAGCTGGAAGACATGCCGGACCGTTTCGCCGAGGTCACCCCGGCAAACTGGCGGGAGGCCCTGGGCGACCCCCGCCGCATCGCCGACTGGGCGGCGTACTTCGAGCGGGAGACCGCCGGCCGGCCCTGGCGCGACGTGCTCGCCGAGTGGTGGCCCCGGCTGCTCCCGGGCATCGCGGGCGGCGCCACGCACCCGGTGATCCGGGTGGGCCACGGCGTGCGCACCCTGTTGACGACCGAGGAGACCGGCCCCCGGGTCAGGGAGCTGGCCCACGCGCTCGGCTACTGGGCGGCCCGCCACCAGCCGCTGCCCCCGCCGGCCCCGCTCACCCCGGTCCGCACCGCCGGCGCCGCGCTGGACGCCGTGCCCCGGGTGCCCGACCAGACCGGCGGCATCCGGGCCCGGCTGGCCCAGATCACGGCCTTCCCGCAGTGGCGGGGCGCGGCCGCGGCCGGGGCGGACGAGGCGCGTGCCGGGCTGGAGGAGCTGGTGGGGGCCGCCGTCCACCGCTACGCGGAGTACGGGCACGGTGCGCCGGTGATGCTGGTGCACGCGGCGACCGCGCCCAATGCCGTCCTGCGGACGCTGCCGGCGCTGCCGCGCGAGCTGTGGGCGCCGAGCGTGGGGGCCGCGTGGGCGGCGAGCGCGGCGGTGACCGCCGCGTACTCCCCCGCCGAGGCCGCCGTCCTCCCGGCGGGGTACGGGGCGTCGCTCACGGCCGGGGAGGTGTTCGCGCGGGCGGCGGCGCACGGCGACGACCACACCATCAAGTTCACGGACACCGCGCTGGACGTGGGCGACGCGCCGGCCCTGGCGGCGGCGCTGCGCTCGGTGGAGCTGAACCCTCCGGCGCTGTAGACGCTTCGGCCGTACCGAGGCCAGCCGTACCGCACCGAGCGCCTCGGCCGTAGCGAGGTCAGCCGTGCCGCACCGAGCGCCTCGGCCGTAGCGAGGTCAGCCGTACTGCACCGAGCGCTTCGGCCGTAACGAGGTCAGCCGTACTGCACCGAGCGCTTCGCCAGCCCCATCCAGAAGCCGTCGATCACGCTGCGCCCCTGGCCGAGTTCCTGCTCGGCGGCGCCGAGGGTGACGAAGAGCGGGGCGAAGTGCTCGGTGCGCGGGTGCGCCAGGCGGCCCGCCGGGGACTTGTGCTCGAAGTCCAGGAGCGCGTCGATGTCCTGCGCCTGGAGTGCGCGGTTTCCCCAGTCGTCGAACTCCGCCGACCAGCCGGGGACGCCGCCGCCGGTGTGGCGCAGGGCGGCGAGGTTGTGCGTGAAGAAGCCGCTGCCGATGATCAGGACGCCCTCGTCGCGCAGCGGCGCCAGCTTGCGCCCGATGTCCATCAGCTTCTGCGGGTCGAGCGTCGGCAGGGAGATCTGGAGCACCGGAATGTCGGCTTCCGGGAACATCTCGACCAGCGGTACGTACGCGCCGTGGTCGAGGCCGCGGTCCGGGATGTCCTGGACCGGCGTGCCGGCGCCGCGCAGCAGTTTGCGGACGTTCTCGGCGAGCCGCGGGGCGCCGGGGGCGGCGTACCGCACCTGGTAGTAGTGCTCGGGGAAGCCCCAGAAGTCGTACACCAGCGGAAGCGTCTCGGTGGCGCCGAGCGCGAGCGGGGCCTCCTCCCAGTGCGCGGACACCATCAGGACGGCGGTGGGGCGCGGCAGCTCCGCCGACCAGGCGGCCAGCTCCCCGGGCCAGACGGGGTCGTCCGCGAGCGGCGGGGCGCCGTGGGAGAGGTAGAGGGCGGGCATGCGCTCCGCGGTGATTGTCATGACACTCCCCAACTGCGGCTACTCAAGGTAATTCTTCTTGGAGGGCTTCAAGAGGAAGGATTCTTTAATCTTCAAGCTCCCACCTTGAGAGACCTTAGCTCTATCTAGTTCAACTTTCAAGAAAAGGTCGTACAGTGGAGTACATGACCACGGCATCAACCGGTGCGCCGCTCTGGCTCACCGACGAAGAACAATGCGTCTGGCGCGCGTATCTGCACGCCACCACGCTCCTGGAGGATCACCTCGACCGCCAGTTGCAGGCCGATGCCGGCATGCCGCACATCTACTACGGCCTGCTCGTCCAGCTCTCCCAGGCACCCCACCGACGGCTGCGCATGACCGAACTGGCCAGGAACGCCAAGATCACCCGCTCCCGCCTCTCCCACGCGGTCGCCCGGCTGGAGAAGAACGGCTGGGTACGCCGCGAGGACTGCCCTTCCGACAAGCGCGGCCAGAACGCCGTCCTGACCGACGAGGGCCACGCGATGCTGCGCCGCTCCGCCCCCGGCCATGTGAAGGCCGTCCGCCAGGCGATGTTCGACCGCCTCACGCCCGAGCAGGTGCACTCGCTGGGGGAGATCATGCAGATCCTGGCGGCCGGACTCCAGCCGGAGGGCGCGGACGCCGACCTCCCCTGGCTGCGCTGAGCCCCGCCGGCACGCACGTCTGCCCCGGTCCCTCCGTACGAGGGAACCGGGGCAGAAACGTATCCGCGCGGGCGGCCGGGATCAGTGGGCGACGACCGGGACCCTGATCTCGTCCTCGACACCCTCCGCGTCGCCGGAAGCGGAACCTCCGGAGGTCTCCGCCGGAACCGGACGGCCCGCGTTGACGAAGGTCAGCGCGATCGCGGCGGCCACCACCAGGATGCCGACGGCCCACCAGATGGCACCGGTGAAGCCGTGCACCATCGACTGGAGCTTCAGCAGCTCGGGGTTCTTGGCGCCGAGCGCGGCGTGCGAGGTGGCGTACGCCGTGGCGGCCGAGGCGGCGATCGTGTTCAGCAGCGCCGTACCGATCGCACCGCCGACCTGCTGCGAGGTGTTGACCATCGCCGAGGCGACACCCGCGTCACGCGCTTCGACACCGTGCGTGGCCAGCGACATCGCCGGCATGAACGCCGTACCCATGCCCAGGCCCAGCAGCAGCTGGCCCGGCAGGATGACCGCCGCGTACGAGGAGTCGATGTCCAGCTGGGTGAGCAGCAGCATGCCGACGGCGGCGGTCAGGAAGCCCGGGCCCATCAGCGTGCGCGCCGGGACCCGGGTCATCAGCCGGGCACCGATCTGCGTGGAGCCGGTGATCATGCCCGCGATCATCGGCATGAAGGCGAAGCCGGTCTTGATCGGCGAGTAGCCCTTGACGACCTGGAGGTAGTACGTGAGGAAGAGGAACAGGCCGAACATCGCGATGACGGCCAGGCCCAGCGAGAGGTAGACGCCACCGCGGTTGCGGTCCATCACGACGCGCAGCGGGAGCAGCGGCGACTTGACCTTGGCCTCGGTCAGGACGAAGGACAGCAGCAGCACACCGGCGGCGACGAACGAACCGACGGTCAGCGCGTCCGACCAGCCCGCGGACTCCGCGCGGGTGAACCCGTACACCAGCGAGACCAGACCCAGCGCGGACAGGACGACGCCCGGGATGTCGAGCGACGAGCGGTTGCGGGTGCCGGCCGGCTCGCGGATGACGAAGTAGGCACCGGCGGCGGCGACGATCGCGAAGGGGATGTTGACGAAGAAGGTCCAGCGCCAGTTCAGCGTCTGGGTGAGGAAGCCGCCGAGGATCAGGCCGACGGCGCCACCGCCACCGGCGATCGCCCCGTAGATGCCGAACGCCTTGGCGCGCTCCTTGGCGTCGGTGAACATCACCGCGAGCAGCGAGAGCGCGGCCGGCGCGAGCAGCGCGCCGAAGACGCCCTGGAGGGCGCGGGAGCCGAACAGCATGCCCTGGTTCTGCGCCGCGCCACCGAGCGCGGAGGCCAGCGCGAAGCCGATCAGGCCGACGACGAAGGTGCGCTTGCGGCCCCAGAGGTCGGCGATGCGCCCGCCGAAGAGCAGCAGCCCGCCGAAGGCGAGGGCGTAGGCGGTGATGACCCACTGCTTGTTGGCGTCGGTGATGCCGAGGGCGGTCTGGGCGTGCGGCAGCGCGATGTTCACGATCGTGGCGTCGAGCACCACCATCAGCTGCGCGAGCGCGATGAAGGCCAGGGCCTTCCAGCGACTGGGATCGGGGAGTCGGATATCAGCTGTTTTCGACATGGGAGTAGCCACCTAGGAGCGCGCGAGGGCGCGAGAGATCGCGAACCGTGCGTCCGCTGGGCGCGGGCACGGCTGAGGGCAGGTCTGACGGGGTGTCGTGGGCTTCAGGTATGAGGGAAGGGGGAAGGGCGGGCGCGGATCACGTCACATCCGGCGCCGCAGGTCCTCCAAGGTCGCCGGCGTTCCGGGGAGTACGGACCGGGCCGGGGCCTCGAGTCCGTCCAGGAACAGCTGGATGTGGCGGTGGGTGAACCGGTCGATGTTCGGGCAGGCGATGCCCGGCAGCGGCCGGGTGAGCTGGGAGAGGGCGACCAGTACGTCACCGACGGCGATGTCGGTGCGCAGGCGCCCCGCGGACATGGCGCGCGCGACGAGCCCTTCGACGGCCTCTTCGAGGCGCCGGCGCTCGGCGAGCAGTTCGGGGTGGTCCTTGTCGAAGCCGCCGGAGAGCATGGGGCACAGGGCCCCGATGCGTTCGTCGGCCGCCGCGTGGACGAAGCGGGTGAGCGCGGCGAAGGGGTCCGCTTCCTCGGCGGTGGCCTCCTCGGCGCGGTCGGTGGTACGGGAGGTGACCGCGAGCACGACCTCGTGGACGAGGGCGGCCCGGTCGGGGAAGTTCCGGTAGAGCGTCGCGTTGCCGACGCCGGCGCGGCGGGCGACCTCGTCGAGGGGCACGTCGGGCCCGAACTCGACGAACATCTCGCGCGCGGCCGTGACGATCCGCTCCCGGTTGCGCAGCGCGTCGGCCCTCGGCTTGGGCGTACGGGGCTGCGCGGGTGCGGTGGTGGCCACGGCGATGCTCCTTGTCTTCCGGTGCTTACGGCTGCGGTCACGGCTGGGGACCAACCGGGGACCGCTTCCCCGTTTCGCGGGGACACCGGTGCAAACGGGGAAGCGGTCCCCGGTTATTTCCCGACCATTTGTGACCTGCGTCACGCACACCATCGCCCCGGGGAAACCAGCCGAACGGCGCACCCAACGAGCGGCCCGCGATCACCCGGCAGAGGCTGACGGCAGAGCGCAGCCGGGGTCGGCCGGCTGCCGCGGACCGGAAGGCGCCTCGATGCAGCAGCCCCGCCACCGGATACGCACGCACCGCCGCCCGGTCGCTCTCGGCGCTGCAACGGCCCTGGTCATCGCGGCCCTGGCGACCGCGAGCAGCACGCTGCCCCTCCAGAGCCCCGCGTCGGCCGGCCCCGCCGCGACGGCCCCCCTGGCCACGGGGCTCGGCCCCTGCCGGATCGCCTCGGCCATGGGCGTACAGATGTCGGAGGGGATGCCGACGCAGCCCGGCTACGCCCGTTCCACCGGCCGCGTCCGCGCGCTGAACCTCATGATCGACTTCCCGGACGCGGAGGGCACCGGGCCGGCCGTGGACCGCCTGGCCGAATTCTTCCCGCAGACCACGAAGTGGTTCCGGACGAGCTCCTACGGCCGCCTCACCTACATACCCGAGGCGCCGATCCGCTCGTGGCTGCGGATGCCGCTGCCCTTCGAGGAGTACGGAATCGAGCGGGGCTCCCCGTACGAACCGGGCTACCGCCACCTGGTCCAGGACATCGTGGCGGCCGCGGACCCGAAGGTGGACTTCGACGCATACGACCTGGTCAACATCCTGGTCACCCCGAACGCCGGGCCCTCCGCCCTGGACACCGTGCTCTCGGTGACCTTCTCGGGCAACGACGACGCCCCCATCGCGGACGGGGTGCCGCTGTCCAACACCTCATTCGTCTACAGCCGCCAGGACGACGGCTCCGGCTCGTACGACCAGACCGGCTACCGGGTCCTCCCCCACGAGAACGGCCACGTCTTCGGCCTGCCCGACCTCTACACGATGGAGGGCGGCGGCTCCGTCGGGCACTGGGACATCATGTCCGAGGACTGGGGCGCCAACAACGATCTCCTGGGCTGGCACAAGTGGAAGCTGGGCTGGCTGGACAACGACCAGGTGAGCTGCGCCGCCCGCCCCGGCACCACGGACCACGTCCTGCAGCCCCTGGCCACCCGGGGCGGCCTGAAGCTGGCCTTCGTCCCCCTGACCGCGGAGTCCGGCTACGCGGTGGAGGTCCGCACCCAGGCGGGCAACGACCAGGCGGTCTGCCGCCCCGGCGTCCTGATCTACAAGGTCAGCTCCGACGTGGACACGGGCCAGGGCCCGATCTCGGTGGCCGACAGCACCAGGAACAGCCCCGGCTGCACCCGCCTCCCCAACGTCCACGCCGAACTCTCGGACGCCCCGTACCAGCCGGGCGACACCTTCACGGACCGGACGAACGGCATACGGATCTCGGTGCTGGAGAAGGACGACAAGGGCGACTACCGGGTACAGGTGACGCGGTCCTGAGCCCCGACTCCTGACGGGCGCACCCGCCCCGACCTCGATCCGCTAGGCTGTCAGCGGTCAGTCGACCTTGTGCACGCCCCTGGGCGCGAGGCAGGGCGACCGACCGGGGCCCCACCTTCACGGCGGGCGCCCGGCCTTCGTAGCTCAGGGGATAGAGCACCGCTCTCCTAAAGCGGGTGTCGCAGGTTCGAATCCTGCCGGGGGCACAGGCAGAAGGGCCGGCTCGGGAGGGGGTTCCTCCCAGGCCGGCCCTTCCGTGTTGCAGGTGTCGTGCCATGGACGTGCCGCTATGTCGCCGACGACCCGGCCACGCATGGGCAGGAAGTCTCACAACAGACCCCCGCCGCGGACTCACGGCGAGTGCCGGGTGATGGTGGGTCAGCGCGGCCCGGGAGCTGCTGTGTCCCATCGCGTCCTCAGCTCCCGCGTACTGGCCCCGGCCGTTGAGGCAGGAGAGTGTTGCCCGTGCGCCGCAGATCTTGGACGTGCGGTTCGGCCGGCCGTGACGCCCGCGGTCATCCGGGCCCTGGCCCAGTCGTCCGGAATCCGCTGCGCGTAGTCACCCACCCTGCGGCTCGACGAAGTCGTGCCCGTCGCGTCCCGGAAGAGCCCCGGGACGCGAGCGGGCGGGTGCGGTCACCTCACACGGGCCGTGCTCACTGGACGTCCACGAAGTCCAGGCGGCTGTAGCTGTAGAAGTGATTCCATTCGTCCCCGTCGTACTTGGCCTGCCAGTCGCCGTCCTTGGCCGCCGTGAAGGTCTTCGTGAACCTGCCGTCATTGCCCGTCACGGCGACGCCGGCCCCGCGCCAGGTGGTCGTGCCCTTCGCGCGGAAGTAGACGTCGATCCGCGCGCCGGCGAGCGCGGACCACTGCCCGTTGTCCTCGCTCTTCGTGTTGAGCTTGCCGGTGATCGTGAGGGGGGCGCCCGCCTTGACCGGCTCGGGGTTCGCGTTGAACTCCGGGAAGGCCGTCATCCGGCGGTACACCAGGTACGACTCCGGGGCGGGACCGGCCGGGATCTGCTTGGTGCCGGGGAACTGGAACCGCCAGACGCCCACGCCCTGGTAGGGCAGGTCCGCGGCCGTGACCGTACGGGAGGTGTCGCCCGCGATGGCGGGGCTGTCGATGGTCTTCTTGGTGACCCAGGTCGTGGTGCCCTCCGCCTTGAACTGGAGGTTCACCTTCAGGGTCGTCGGAGCCGGAACGTCGTAGCGGTCGAAGACGCTTGACACCGTGACCTTCTTGTACCGGCTGACGGTGACCGTGGGGAGCTTGTGGAAGCCCGCGCTCGTCGTGGGGTCGGGGCTGACGTACGCGTACCTGGTGGACAGCCATGGCGTGCCGAGGAGAGCGATCGTCTGCCGTCGGGTGCCGTAGACGGGGACCTGGGCGGTGAAGCGGCCGTCCTCCCCGGTCTTGAAGGCCCGTACGGTGTACACCGCCATCGGGGTGCCGACGGGGACCGGCTTGGAGACGCCGTTGTTGTCGCGGTAGGTGGCCCGGCCGGTCAACGGGGCATCCGTCCCGTCCGCGCCCCGCACCGTGGGCGAGTCCAGCGTGATGTCGGTCGTGGTGTAGCCGACCTCGACCTGGCGGGTCAGACCGTGCGCGGCGTCCACGCCGGCCGGCCGGAGGACCAATCTCACGTCGTTCTGCTGCGTCGTCGCGTCGTGCTTCTCCGTGCCCGTGAAGGTGAAGGGCCTCTCGACGTGACCCGCGGCGTCGGTGGTCAGTCCCGTCTTCGCCGCGGTCGTCTCCAGCACCAGCCGGCCGTTCGCCATCGGCGTCTCGGTCCCGTCGCGCGGGTCGCGCAGCGTCGCGTCCGCCTTGACGGTCACCGTCCTGTGCTCCAGGTCCGGTTTCCCGCTCACCTCGAACGTCTTGACCTGCGGGATCAGGTGGTAGTCGAAGACCGCCTCGTCCTTGTGAAGGATCGTTTCACCCTCGGTGCCGTCGTACTCGACGTCCACCGCGTACTGGCCCAGGTCCGCCAGGCGCAGCGGGGTGGTCTCGACGGCGGTCTCGCCGGGGTCGTCCTGGCAGGACGGCATGCAGGGGTCCGTGTCCTCCAGGAAGCTGAACTCATCGATGGTCGCCACCGGGGTGTCGGTGCCCGACTTGCGCAGGAGCACCTTCAGGTCCTTCGGCAGCGTGCGCGTGCCGAAGTCCACGTAGATCCGGGTCTCGTCGGTCCGGACCGAGGGGCCCGACGGGTGCGGGTCGGCCGCCTGTGCCGCCGTCGGAGCCGCGAGCACGCCACCGAATGCGCCGAGTGCGCCGAGTGCGCACAGCGCCGAGAGGGTGCGTCTTCTCATGCTGTTCCCCCCAGGGAATCAAGATCTCATCAGCCGTTCCAGACCTCTGGAAGGGCTGAAAGGTTGTAGGGACAACCAAAGCGAGTGCGGGACGGGCGTTTGCCAGGTGGTCCGGGGCCGTTCGCGGCCGGGGGTTGCTCGGAGCAGTGGCGGATCGCTCTCAGGAGGCGGCGCATGCCCAGGGCGTGGCCGCCTGTCGTGATGACCAGGCGGCGGTAGGCACCGCCTGCCGGGCCCGGGAAGGCGGCCCGGCTTTCCGCACGCAGGCGGGACCGGGTGGGGGACAGCTCGTCCAGGCGGAAGGTCAGGGTGTACGTCGAGAAGCGGTGGCGTCCCGACAGGGCCAGCTCGTGGGGCGGGGTTGCGGTGGTCACCCGGAAGCCGGGGAGCGTCGCGTCCTCCGTCAGGGGGCGGGGGCCGGAGGGCGTACGGTCCGTAGCGCCGACCAGGCGGGCGCAGGCGGTCGCGCCGGGGCCCGCGAAGGAGCGGTCCAGGGTCTCGCTCAGGCCGCGCCAGACGTCGTCGGCCGCCGCCTCGATGACCGTCTCGTGCTCGTCGATGTACGGCAACAGGGCGAGCGGCATCAGAGCCTCCATGAGGTCCACGCGATGGACGGCTCATCCTCGCACCTTCAACTTCCCCCCAAACCCTGTCGAGTTCATGGGACCCGGGACCGTTGCGCATTAAAGTTGCGCCATCACTGCTGATTGAGGGGGCCGGGCGCGTCCCGGTGGGGAGGGCCTGGGCGGGATGAGTCGTCGCTCCAATGGGTTGGTCGCCGTATGGGCCGAGGCGCAGCGGCAGCAGCAGCGGCAGCAGGAGGCGCAAGCCCGGTATCAGCGGGATCAGGAGCGGGCGCAGCGGGCGTATCAGCGGGAGGTCGCCCGCAGTCAGCGGGAGCAGAAGGCGGCCTACCGGGAGCAGCGCGAGGCCGAGGCGCGGCGGCGTACGCGGGAGTTGGACGCCCGGGTCGAGGCGTTGCAGGGGCTGCTGGCGGCCGGGTGCCGGGCGCCGGCGTTCCGGGCCTCGGCGCTGACCCGGGCGGAGCAGGTCGAGCCGTTCGCGCCGGGGCCGCTGGCGCAGCCGGTGCCCATGCCCGATCCGGGGCGGTACGAGGCGCAGGGCGGCGGGTGGACCGCCGGGCGGCGGGCCCAGGCGCAGGCCGAGGCGCGGGCCAGGTTCGAGCGGGACCGGCAGGCGGCGCAGGCAGCCGAGGCGCAGCGGCAGGCGCAGTTCACCACGTACCAGCGGCAGTACCAGCAGTGGGCGGACGCGCGGCTGGCGGAGATCCGGCTCCACAACGCCGGGATCGCGGAGATGACCGCCGGACTGCGCGCCGGGGACGCCGAGGCGGCCGTGGAGTACTTCTCCGCCGCGCTCTACGCCTCCACCGGCTGGCCCGACGAGCTGCCCCGGCAGGTGGCGGCGGCGTACGACTCGGGCGCACGGCAGCTGGTGCTGAACTGGGAGCTGCCCCGGTACGACGTCGTCCCCGAGGCCAAGTCCGTGCGGTACATGGTCAACGCGGACCAGGAGAAGGAGTCGCCCCGGCCGGTCACGCAGCGCCGGGCCCTGTACCGGGACGTGCTCGCCCAGTGCCTGCTGCTCGTCCTGCGTGATCTCTTCGCCGCCGACGAGTTCGGGGCCCTGGAGTCGGTCGCGCTGAACGGCTTCGTGGACGACCACGACCCGGTGACCGGGCGGCGGGTGCCCATGTTCCTGGGCACGGTCATGGCGACCCGGGCGGACTTCGCCGGGCTGCACCTGGAGCAGGTGAACGCGGTGAACTGCCTGGTGGACGGGTTGCGCGGGCAGCTGTCCACGCGCCCCGACCAGTACGCCGCGGTGCGGCCCGGCCGGGTCCCCGAGGACGTCGGCAACGGGGTCGTGACGCACGGCGGCGACGAGGAGCCCGACCTGTACGAGATGGACCCGCTCGCCTTCGAGGCGCTGGTCGCCGAGCTCTTCCGGGCCATGGGCATGCAGGCCGTCACCACGCAGCGCTCCAACGACGGCGGCGTGGACGTCGACGCGCTGGACCCGACGCCGATACGCGGCGGCAAGATCGTCGTCCAGGTGAAGCGCTACCGCAACACCGTGCCGCCGACGGCCGTCCGCGATCTGTACGGGACGGTCCAGGACGCCGGCGCCAACAAGGGCGTCCTGGTCACCACCTCCACGTTCGGGCCCGGTTCGCACACCTTCGCCAACGGCAAGCCGCTGGAGCTGGTCCCGGGCTCCGAGCTGGTCGATCTGCTGCACCGGCACGGGCTGCGCGGGCGGCTGGGCGGCGGGGAGCGGCCGGTGCCGGCCCAGCGGACCGCGCCGGACACCGAGAGCCGCGACGACGACCACAACGTGCTCGGCATGTACTGGTCGGGCCCGGTCGCCCTGGACGTCTGCGCGCTCGTCTGCCAGGGCAACCGCGTCCTGGACGACGACCACTTCGTGTTCTTCAACAACCGGCGCACCCCGGACGGCTCGGTCCGCGAGCTGATTCCCGTCGCGCCCGACAAGGCCGCGATCCAGGTCGGCTTCGACGCGCTCCCGTCGCGCGCGGACCGGCTCGTCATCATCGCCGCGGTCGATCCCGTCGCCAACCCCGACGCCGACCTGTCCGGCTTCACCGACGCCGGGATCCGGCTGCTCGACGCCGAGCGCACCCCGCTCGGCCAGCTGGACGTCTCGGACGGCCGGCCCGGCGAGACCGCGCTCGTCCTGGGCTCGTTCCGCCGACGTGCCAACGGCGACTGGGAGTTCGTCACCGGAGGCAAGGGATACCGGGGCGGTCTGGAGGAGTTGGTCACGGAGTACGGGATCGACGTCGAGTAGCCCGGTCGCGGGTCCCGAAAACCACAGGCGCTCCCCTCCCCCGCCGCGGGAGGATGAGCCATGGATACCTCGAACTGGCTTCGTATCGCCGACGTTCATTCCTTCCTCGCCCGCGCCGGGGACTTCCTGCGGTCGCGGCCCGCTCTGCACACCGTCACCCTGACCGTGTGCGCGGGGCTGCGCGCGCGGGGCTCGCAGGCGTACGGGGACGAGGCGCCCGTCTTCGGAGTGCTGGAGCGGGACGGCGAGGTGCGCGCCGCGTACTTCCGGACGCCGCCCCGCCCGCTGATCGTCACGCCCCTCACGCCGGAGGAGGCCGGTTCGCTGGCCGCGCATCTGGAGGCCGTGGGCGACCCCGTCCCCGGGATCAACGCGGACGCCACGACCGCCGCCGCGTTCGCCGAGGCATGGCGGACGCTTACGGGGGCCGAGCCCCGGCTCCAGGAGCGCCTGCGGCTTTACCGGCTCGGGGAGCTCCAGCGGCCCGAGCCGGTGCCGGAGGGCCGCGCCCGGGTCGCGGAGGCGCGGGACCGGGAGCTGGTCGCGCGGTGGTACGCGCAATTCGTGCGGGACATCGACGGGGGCGGCGCCCAGGACCCCGGTGCGTGGGCCGATGCGCATATCGCCGACCGCGCGATCACCTTCTGGGAGACCCCCGACGGGACACCCGTTTCGATGGCGGGGCTGACGGCCCTGGTCGCCGGGCAGATACGGGTGGCCCCCGTCTACACCCCGGAGCACCTGCGAAGGCGCGGCTACGCGGGTGCCGCGACCACCGAGGCCGGCCTGACCGCGCTCGCCCGGGGAGCGGAGCAGGTGCTCCTCTTCACGGACCTCGCCAATCCCACCAGCAACGCCCTCTACCAGCGGATCGGCTACCGGCCGGTGACGGACTTCGCGGTGTACGACCTGACGGCCGGGGCGTGACCCTGTGGTCGCGGGACCGGCCCGGCCGTCGGACGCGTCAGGAGTACGGCGGAGAGGGGTCCGTCATCCTTGCCCGGCGAGCAGGGCGTAGAACAGCGGAATCCGGGGTTCGTCGGCAGGCAGCTGCCACCATCCGTCGGGAGTGGGTGACATCCGCTCCCAGCGCCGCCAGGGCAGCAGCGGGCTCTCCCGGAGACTCTCGACCCTCAGTCCCGCGCCGGTGATCGCGTTGATCACGTCATCGAGCCCGTGCATCCACTCGAAGAAGTCCTTGGCGTTCTCCTCGATCGCCGGCCCATCGGTGTACGTATGGGTCGACTCGCGGTGCATGACCCCGTTGGCCAGGTAGTCGTGGCCGACCTCCAGGCTCCGGGCATGGCGGTCGTGGCCCACGTGGTCCGGGCCGTCGCCTTCGTGGGGCCGGGGCCTGAGGGCGTTGAGGAGGGGGTGGAACTCGGCGACGTACAGCTTGCCGCCCGGCCGCAGGAGCCTGGCGATCGTCTCGGCCCAGGGACCTAGGTCGGGAAGGTAGTACAGAGCCCCCTTGCCCGTGTAGATGATGTCGAACTGGCGCCCCTCCAGTACGTCGGCCGCGTCGTACACATTGGCGTGGACGTACTCGACGGAGATACCGGCGCGGTCCGCGAGCTCGCGGGCCGAGGAGATGGCCTCGCCGGAGAGATCGAGGCCGACGGTCTTCGCCCCCCGCTGGGCGAAGGCGATCGTCTCCGTACCGAGGTGGCACTGGAGGTGGAGGACGTCGAGGCCGCTCACCTCACCCATGTCCTCCCACTCGAAGGGGGCGAACCAGTGACACGGATCAGGGGTCTCGCCTTCATGGAGCCCGTAGTACTTGCTGGCGATGTGGACAGAGGTGCGCGCGTCCCAGTTGAGCTCATTCGCGCGCATCATGTCCTGGTGGTTCAGGGCGAGTTCCCCTCGTGCCTCAGTCATGGGGGCATCCAACCATCGGCCCGGTTCAGGGGATATCACCCGCGTGATATCACCGGCGAAATGGCACACGGTTCACCTTCGCACCATGCTCTTTGACGCCTCGTCGGCTGTGGGAAGCGGCGCCCTCCGGTACCTCTCACCCAACCGGCGTCGGTCAACGTCGGTGATCCACTTCACAGTTGTCGCCCACCGGGTGTGGATGGCATCCGCATGCGTACGATCTGCTGAGCTCCTCAGGCCTTCCGGGCTCCCGCATTCGCGCCCGTCCCGTTGATCCGGACCCCAACCGACAGCGCATCAAATCCGTACGACGCCGTTACAAACAGCCGCATATGCTCCTGTCGTTGGTCGACAGCATGCAAGGGAGGGGACGCCTGTGGCACCCATGCCACGAGAGCAGATACCTGAGCGCGGGGTTCTGGTGCTCGCGTACGGACACAAGAGGTACCGCCGCCAGGCACACTCCCTCGGGCTCTCCCTCCGGCGCCACTCCCCGGGACTCCACCGCACCCTGGTCACCGACGACATCCGGTGCGCGGCGGCCCAGGAGTACGACGCGGTCATCGAGGTCGAAGACGGTCAAACCGACGACTGCCGGCTCAAGTTGAGCCTGGACACGTTCGCACCGTACTCGCACACTCTCTATCTGGACGCCGACGCCCTGGCGGTGCGTCCCATTGAGCCGATATTCGATCTGTTCGACGGTTCGGACGTAGGCGTCGTCGGCCAGGACATCCCCGAAGACCACCCGGAACCCTGGTACGGCGACGTCGCCGAGATGTGCCGGGCGGCGGGGACCGAGTGGTTGCCGAAGTGCAACAGCGGTCTGATTCTTCTCCGTTCCACGGAAGTGACACGTCAGGTGTTCGCGAGAGCACGCCAATGGGCCGATCGGTACGAGGCTTTGGGCCTGCACCCCTTTCGTGGGGGGATCGCGGACGAGCCTCTGCTGGCGATGGCGCTCGCGGAACAGGACGTGCATTCCCAGGACCTCACGGCCGTGGCGTCGGCAACGCCCATCGGGATCAGCAGCGCTCTGCGCGTCGACACGCTCGCCGGCTCCTGCGTGTTCGCGAAGCAGGGGACCGAGGTGGAACCCGCGCTGATCCACTTCGCGGCCGACTACAGCTCCGACTACCGGCTCGCGGGCGCCCACTACCGGAGAGAGCGGCTGGCCCTGCGCCTCTCCCAGCGTATGGGGCTGCCGGACCGGGCCGCCCGGCTCGCGGCCGGACTGCGCTTCGGCCTCCAGTGCGCCGTGTTCAACACCTGGATACGCGTGGCGGGCCGGGCCCCGCGCGATCCGTCCGGGATCTTCGTCGCGGCCGCGTCGCCGCCTCTGGAGGTGTCGCAGTGAGCTGTTCGGGAACCGAGTCCACGATCAAGGAGAAGCCGCACGTGTCAGAGTCCAAGGGCGATCCCGCCTTTCGGATCGCGTTCCTCTTCCACACCAACCTGGAGCTCCTCAGCCGTACCCTGCCGCGCTGCCTGGAGGCCCTCACCGCGGGCACGCGGGAATCCTTCGAGGTGGTGCTGCACTGCGACGGGACTCCGCCGGAGACGGTGGCGCAGCTCGCGCCCCGGCTGGAGGAGTGGGGCGTGGACGAGCTGCGGGTGCGCCGCCGCGACCGCCATGTCGCCTCGGGGGACGGTTCCAACAACGGGCACCGCCGGCTCTTCGACCCTCGCTCTCCCTATCTGATCGTCGTCGAGGACGACATCGTGATGTACCGGTCCGATCCTTCGTTCGACGTGCTCGCCGCCTGCCGCCGGGTCTTCGAGGAGCACCCCGAGGTGCCGGTGCTCAGCAAGGTGAACGACTACCACCAGTGGTCCTGGAAGCTGGAGGACAGGGGGCCCGGCATCGAGCCCGGGATCCGCTCCGTGAACCGGCTGTCCACCCACTTCATCGCGTACGACCTGGAACGATTCCGACCCGTGGCCGAACGGTTCGGCGCCTTCGACCTGGACGTGTTCATCGACCGGTCCGACTTCAGTTACAACTGGGAGGACCTCGTCTCGCACGTCGGCACCACGGCCGACCGGCGCATCGCGTTCCCCGAGGACTGGCCGCTGGACATCTTCCACTGCGACCGCAAGGTCCAGCCCGGCTCGATGTACCACACGCAGGACCCGCGGCTGAAGGCCCAGGTCCTCGCCGAACTGGAACAACGCTTCCGACCCGATCCCGCCAAGCCCGCGGAGGTGGCCGCATGACGCCCGCACCGATATCCACCAGCCCTCCACACGGGCACGCGCAGCGCCTCGATACCTGGCGCTCCGCTCTGCAGGCACACGCGCACCTCTCGGATCGCTTCCGCCACCGCTACGCGATCGTCCTTGCGCAGCTCGAACGCGCGGCGACGGCCGAAGCCGTCACCGCGGCGGAGCACGTGGCCGCGCACGACGCGCACCGGGCAATGGAGATCCTGGCCGGCACGGTGCGCGCGCCGGTCGAGACGCGCGGCGCCGTGCCTCTCGTGGTGGAGGGCGACACCCGCATGACACGCCTCGTGAAACGCGTCCTCCCCGACACGGCGCACATCGACGATTTCATGGCCGCGCAGCAGCCGCTGGCGCAGACGGCCGTACCCATCCACCCCTCCCGCCGGGCCCGCGCGCTCCGCTCGGACTCGCCGGTCCCCCACGACCTCGTGGCTCTGGTGTGGTCGGCGGACTCCGTGGAGGAGAGGCAGCGGAACGCCGCCTCGCTGGCGGAGATCCTCCCGGGGCCGCAGGAGCCCGGGGCTCTCGGTTTCGCCGTCCAGACCGAGTACGCCATGGTCCGCGCGGAGGGCGCGACCGATCCGTGGGTGTTCTCCCCCAATCTCGGCGAGACGCTGGAGGACCTGCTCCGTTCCGGCACCACCGGCCCGCAGACGCGCCGCCGGATCGTCACCGCGCTGGGGCGGCTCCGGCGGTCCATGCTCGATTCCGGTCTGATCTGGCAGGGCTTCGCACCGCGCAACATGTTCCTTCGCGGCGAGGAGATCGTCCTCATCGACTTCGAGGAAGTGGTGCGGGTGGACACGTCACCGGCACGCGCCGCGGAGTGCCTCGAGTGGCACAGGATCTTCTTCGCCGACGGGCTGACGCCCGCCGAGGCCGACGAGTTGTTCGCGACCGTCCCCGGCATTCCGGCGCTCCCGGACGACCATGAGCTGCCGGCCGACGCCTTCGAACGTGCGCTGCTCGCCGTGGAGACGGTCACCTGGAAGCAGCGGCGCGAGCTCCTCCACCAGTCGCTCCGGCTGGAGGGCCAGCATCGACGCCCCGGCCGGGACCGCGACCGGGGGATTCTCCACGGCCACGAACTGGGCCATTTCTGGGGCGACTTCCTCCCAGTGGCCCAGGAGACCCGGCTGTTCGCCCACCTTTCCCCGGTGGACGACCCGCAGCTGCTCGTCGCGTGCCTGGAGGCGTTCGAGGCCGCGATGGAGGCCGACATCTGTCGCGCCGTCCGCGGCAGCTGTACGGGATCGGAGGACGGGAGCGCCCTGCGCACCGCGGCCCTGATCGACGCGCTGGACGCCGTGGGCGTCGAGGCCCTTGCCGGCCGGCGCGCCGACGCCACCGACTGGTACGGACGGCTCGATGCCGATCCCGCCCTCCTCGTGGACGAACTCCTCTTCCACCTGGGCACCCACGTCGGCGGCCTGGACCGGCCGGTCATGGACACCTACCTCGTCGGCAGCGCCGGGGCCCGTGAAGGGCATGAGCGGGACCTGGTGGAGACCGTACGCGTCGGTCTCGACTTCCTGCACGGTTCGGAACCCGAGCAGCCGTTCCTCCGCTACGCCGAGCCGAACGCCCTGCGCAAGTCCATCGCGCTGCCGCTGCCCGTCGAGGGGGCCGGGTTCGACACCGTGCTCGGCGAGGTCAACGACGTCGTCGCCCGGTACTCCATCGGGCAGGGGCACCCCAGGTACCTGGCGTTCCCCGACTCCGGGAACGCGCTGGCAGCGCTGGCCGGGAATCTGCTCAGCCCGCTCCTCAACCAGAACCTCATCGCCGTCGACCGCAGTGCGCCGTCGGCGACGTTCGTCGAGGCTCAGGTCATCGAATGGCTCCGGGAACTCGTCGGGTACCCCGCGGTCCCGCTGACCGAGCTCCGTGGGGTGAAGGACGTCTCCGGTCTGTGGACGACCGGCGGGCACCTGTCCAACCACATCGCCATGCTCGCGGCGCTGGGTCACGCTTTCCCCGACGCGAGGAAGCACGGCCTGCGCGGCCTCGACACGCAGCCGGCGGTGGTGATGGCGGGCCCGATCGCCCACTACTCGCACAGCGATGCCGCGTTCCACCTGGGCCTGGGCTGGGACTCCGTCCTTTCCGTGGGCGCCGAGGAGGGCTACACGACGGACCCCGCGGCCGTCGACCGGCTCCTCTCCGACCCGCCGTCGGGCCGCACTCCGTTCATGGTGGTGGGCGTGGCGGGCAACTGCCGGACCACGGGCCTGGACGACCTGGAGGCGATCGGGGAGGTCTGCCGCAAGCACGGCGTGTGGTTCCACGTGGACGCCTGCCACGGCGGCAGCCTGATCTTCAACGAGCGCCTGCGGGATCTCCACCTCCGGGGCATCGAGCAGGCCGACTCCGTGTCCCTCGATCCCCACAAGGGGCTCTTCACCCCCTACCCCTCCTCGTATGTGGTGTTCCGGGAACGTGAGGTACTGACCCAGTTCAGCCGCCACACCGCCGCCGTCATGGAGGACGACTGCTGGGACCTCGGTCTGATCACCCCGTTCCTCGGCTCGCGCGGCTTCGAGAGCCTGCCGACGTGGATGCTGCTGCGGCATGTGGGCACCCGCGCCCTGGGCGCGATGGTCGAGTCCCGGCAGTCCCTCGTCCGTTACCTGGAGCGCCGGATCGACGACGCCGGGATGTTCGTCCGTCTCAACGACGTCGACTTCTACCGGATGGCGTTCGTGTTCTGCCCGCCGGCCGTCCGCCGTGCGATGGCCGGTCTGGATCCGGCGGACAGGAAGCGCGCGGCAAAGGTCGTGAGTGCGTACACGTCCCGGATCAACACCACGCTGTACCAGTCGGGAGAGGTGTGCTTCGACGAGCACTCGCTCGCCGACCTCGGTGACCGGGTGGGGGCGGGCCAGGGGGTCGGCTACACGATCATGGCCGCGTGTCCCGGGAACCCGTTGGTCACCCGTGAAGACCTGGACATCGCCGTGGGCCGGCTGGTGGCCGAGGCACGGCCCCTCGTGGAACCGATGCTCGAGGAGATCCTCGGGCGGAGCGACCGCCCGGCGTTCGTCCCGCGGATGGGCGGGCCCGCCGGATGGAACGACGGCGAGTGAGCGCGGACGTCGCGGCGGCGATAGACCGGCTGCTCACCGAGCGGTCGTGCGAAGCCGTCGCCGCGTTCGTCTACGGCTCGGTCGCCGCGGGCCGGGCCGGGCCGGCGAGCGATGTGGACACCTTCGTCCTGCTCGCCCGGCCGCTGTCCGACGGCGCCGCGCGCGAACTCCGGACGTCCTTCGTGGATCTCCAGAGGCGGCTCGGCTATGTGCCGGACACCGACTACCCCGTGGAGCTGTTCACGGTGGAGCAGGTGCACACGGCGCTCACCGGAGCCGTGGTGGAGCGCGCCGTCGAGCAGTCGCGCTCCGTGGAGAAACTCGGGACCGCCCTCGCGGAGTCCGACGAGGTGGAAATCCTCCGGGCCCTTCTGGGCGTGCGGCTGACGGTGCGTCACTCTCCCCGGCTGGACGAGCTCACCGCACTGGCCGGTCAGGTCCTGACCCGCCGTCTCGGGACCGCTTCACCACAACTGCACGAGCGCGCCCGGCGCGTGCTCGGCGTACGACAGCCCCATTCGACCCATGCAGGAGGGACGCACAATGGCCACGGATGACTTTCCCTGGAAGGCCGCGCCCGGACAGGTCCTTCCGACGGACAACCACGTCCACACGGAGTGGTCCTGGGACGCCTCGACCGCCGCGATGGACAAGGCCTGCGAAGAGGCCATCCGGCTCGGGCTGCCGGCCATATCCTTCACCGACCACGCGGACTTCACCGCCTGGGCGTTTCCCGGCGACGCCGAGGACTCCTCCGTGGTCCGTGTCATCGACACTCATGCCCACACCGGTCTGTTCGACCTGGACGGTTACTGGGAGGCCCTGGAGCGATGCCGCGACCGGTACCCGGACCTGAAGATCCTCGCCGGCATGGAGCTCGGTGAGCCGCATCTGTTCGCCACGGAGATCGACGGGCTGCTGAAGCGCCGGCACTTCGACCGGCTCCTGGGTTCGCTGCACTCGCTGTCGGTCGACGGGACGCTCCACTACGCCCCCTTCCTCTTCACGGCCGAGAATGCCCAGGAGCTGATGCGCACCTACCTCACCGAGACGCTCCGCATGGTGGAGACCAACGGCGTGTTCCAGGTGCTCGCGCACATCGACTACCCGATGCGGGCCTGGCCGAAGGGCGCCAAGCCCTATGACGCCACCGACTACGAGGGTGAGTACCGGGCGGTGCTGCGGGCTCTCGCCCGTGACGACCGGGCCCTGGAGATGAACACCCAGGGCCCCTGGCCGGCTCCCGAAGTGGTGCGCTGGTGGTACGAGGAGGGCGGGTCGGCCGTCTCCTTCGGAAGCGACTCGCACGAGCCCGAGACCGTCGGCCGCAATTTCGCGGCGACCGCGGCCATGGTGGAGGCCCATGGCTTCAAGCCCGGCAAGGACCCCATCGACTTCTGGCGGCGCTGACACATCCGCGGAGGAAAGAGGAAGTGATCATGACCATCGAACCCACCGCGGACCGCCTGGTGCAGTCGCCGGTGTTCGTCCTGAGTTCGATCCGCTCGGGGTCGACGCTGCTGAGGTGCATTCTCGACACGCACAGCCGCATCCGCGCGCCCCACGAGTTGCACCTCGCGGACCTGGAGGTGCAACTGGCGAGCCCTTACGTCGAATTGGCCATGCAGACCTCGGAGCTCGGCAAGGAGGACATCGAGCACCTGCTGTGGGACCGCATGCTCCACCGCGAGCTGACGCTGAGCGGCAAGGACATCGTGGTCGACAAGACCCCCGGCAACCTGCTGCTGTGGCGCCGCCTCGCCGCGTGCTGGCCGCACGCCCGGTACATCCACCTGATCCGCCACCCCCTGCACATCCTCGAATCCGCCCTGGCCGGGCGGCCCGAGGAGGACCCGGTCCGGACGGAAGGCCTGGTGACGACCTACCTCCGCGAACTCGAAGAGGCGCGCGACGAACTGGGGGGCCTCACGGTGAGGTACGAGGACCTCACCACCGACACGGAGGAGGTGGTACGCAAGGTCTGCGCCCACTTGGACGTGGAATGGGAGCCCGGGATGCTCGCCTACGGGTCGGTGGACCACGGTCCGTTCGTCCAGGGGATCGGCGATTTCAACGAGAAGATCAGAAGTGGTGTCGTGCTGCCCGGCCGCGAGATGCCCGCCGATTCCGCCGTGCCGGAGAGCCTGGTGCCCGCCTGCCGGGCGTTCGGCTACATGGCGGCCGCTCGGTGACGGCCACAGCCGTCGGCGCTCCGGGACACGAGCGGGACGCCGCGGTGCTCGCCCGGCAGGCGGCCCGGCAGAAGCAGGCACTCGGCGTACTGGACGCGTTGCGGCCGCTGCAGCGCTGGGAACGGTTCGGCGAGCCCAGGCTCTGCGGTGCCATGGCCTACGGCCTGCTGGTCGCCCCGGACATCGACATCGAGGTCTTCGGTGAACTGCACGTCGACGCGGGCTTCTCGCTCGTCTCCGAGTGGGCCCGGGACCCCGCCGTGGAACGGCTGCTGTTCATCAACGCGGTGGGAGAACCGGACGCCGGCCTGGGCTGGGAGTTGCAGTACAGGTACGAGGGCGAGCGCTGGGCGGTCCAGATGTGGCTGCTGGCCGCCGACTACGACGGGCCGCGCTCAGCGGATCTGGTGGCACCCATGCGAGCCGCTCTGCGCACCACCACGCAGGCCCGCATCCTGCGCATCAAGGAGGCCCTGGTGGGCCGGGGGGAGGAGTACCGATCCATCGACGTATACCGCTCGGTGCTCGACGGAGGCGTGAACGACGTCGAGGAGTACGCCCGGTGGTGCCGGTCGTACTCCTCGACGGGGATGATCAACTGGCGCCCCTCGCCACCGGAGTAGCGAAGAGGCGCCGTCGGCTACATCTGGTCGGGCGTGTCGATGCCGAGGAGGCCCAGGCCCAGTTCCAGCGTCCGGGCGGTGATGTCGCACAGGACCAGCCGGCTCTGCTTGACATCACCCTCGGAGCGCAGGACCGGGCACTTCTCGTAGAAGCTGGTGAAGGTGCTGGCCAGGCCGTAGAGGTAGTTGGCGAGCTTGTGGAACTCCAGCGTTTCGGCGACCTCGGAGACGAGGCTGTCGAACTGCAGGAGTTCCAGGGCCAGCGCCCGCTCGGCGGGCTCCGTGATGACCAGCCTGTCGACACCCGTCAGCGGCTGTTCGACGCCGGCCTTCCGGAAGATCGAGCAGATGCGGGCGCGCGCGTACTGCAGGTAGGGCGCGGTGTTGCCTTCGAACGACAGCATGCGGTCGTAGTCGAAGACGTAGTCCTTGAGGCGGTCCGTCGACAGGTCGGCGTACTTGACCGCCCCGATACCGACCGCCCTCGCGACGTCGGCCCGGGTCTTCTCGTCCAGCTGGGGGTTCTTCTCGGCGATGACCGCGGAGGCTCGTACGACCGCCTCTTCCAGGAGGTCCACGAGCTTGACGGAGACGCCGGCGCGGGTGCGGAGCATCTTGCCGTCCTCGCCGCAGATCGACCCGTGGCCGACGTGCTCGGCACGGGCGGGCGGGACGAGCCAGCCCGCGTCCTTGGCCACGTCGTAGATCATCCCGAGGTGCTGGCGCTGCGGCAGGCCGACGACGTACAGCAGACGGGTCGCCTGCAGGTTCCGCAGACGGTGCCGGATCGTCGCCAGGTCGGTGGCGCCGTAGCCGAAGCCGCCGTCGCCCTTCTTGACGATGATGGGCAGCGGGTCACCGTTGCGGTTGGTGTAGCCGTCGGGGAAGACGCACTGGGCGCCCTCGCTCTCACGAAGCAGGCCGAGCTCGTCGAGCTCGTCCACCACCGACTGGAGCTGGTCGTTGTAGTAGCTCTCACCGAAGAAGTCGTCCTCGGTGAGCCGTACGCCGAGCATGCCGTAGACGGTCAGGAAGTACTTCTTGGACTCCTCGACCAGGGTCCGCCAGAGGCGCAGCGTGACCTCGTCGCCGCTCTGGAGCAGCACGACGCGCTTGCGGGCGCGGTCCTTGAAGGTCTCGTCCGCGTCGAACTTCACGCGGGCAGCCCGGTAGAAGCCGTTCAGGTCGCCGACGGACAGCTCGCTGGCCGCCTCGCTCTCGCCGATGTCGAGGAGGTGCTCGACGAGCATCCCGAAGGGCGTGCCCCACTCACCGATGTGGTTCATCCGGATCACGGTGTTGCCCTGCCACTCCAGCAGGCGCACGGCCGCGTCACCGATGATCGTCGAACGGAGGTGTCCGACGTGCATCTCCTTCGCCGCGTTCGGCGCGGAGTAGTCGACGACGATCTTCTCGGGGTCCTTCGCCTGCGGCACGGCGAGCCGCTCGTCGCCGATGGTGTCGGCCAGGAGCCGGGCGAGGACCTCGTCGGAGAAGGTCAGGTTGATGAAACCGGGGCCGGAGATCTCGACCGCCGAGCACAGGTCGTCGAGCTGCGCGGCCTCCACGACGCGTGCGGCGATCTCCCGCGGGTTGCCGCCGATCTTGCGCACGAGGGCGAGGGCGGCGTCGGACTGGAAGTGCGCGTGCTGGGATCGTCGGATGACCGGGTCGACAGGGGCGCCGGCTACGGCTTCGAACGCGGGGGCCAGCCGCTGATGCAGCAATTCTTCCAGATTCGCCATTCGAAGAATCTAACCGAGTCAAAAGAAAGGTGTCCAATCACATGACGGGTGCCCGGCCCGCCGACGGCACCGGGTCCGTATGCCCACGTCACCGCGGGCGAGACCGCCGTCACACCGGCCGGCGAGGGCGGGGAAACCCTTCCCCCCGGGGCCGGCCCGCGGGGAATAATGATCCACATGCCGCAACATGCACATGCCACCCCTGGTGCCCGCGGCCCGGCCTGCGAACACGCGAGCGCGTACGCCCGCGGCGCGTCGGCGGGGGGCATGCGACCGGTCGCCGCCGGGCGACGCCGGATACCCAGGGGGCCACAGCCGCCGATCGTGGGAGGAACCGAGTGAAGACCGTTGCCCTGCTCGTCAAGAACGGCATCGGGTTCGGCCATCTCAGACGGGCTGTCCTCATCGCCGAGGCCATCCGGGCCGAAGGACGGCTGAGGCCCGTCATCATCAGCCAGGCCAGCTCGCTGAGCCTGTTCCGCGACACTCCCGTCGAGGTCGTCAACTTCCCGCTGCTGCACCGGGTCTCGTCGGCCGTCGCCGAGGACAGCTACATCGCCGTCCTGGACCGGCTTCTCGACCGGCTCGACCCCGCCGTCGTCATCGAGGACACCTATCCGGACCCCCGCTACCTCTCCCTCGGGTCCCTGGCTCACCGGCCCCGGCTGCTGGTGATGCGACGGCTCGACGGCGCCTCCTTCGACCAGCTCCGCACCCAGGGACGCTTCGCGGCGTACGACAGGGTTCTCATCGCCCAGAGCCCCGAGGACTTCGCCCGCGAGGGCCACAGCGGGGATTCGACGGCAGCCGTGCGGGACGCCGGTGGCTTCTCCTTCGTCGGCAACCTCAGCTACGCCCCCACCCCCGACGAGATCTCCCGGACCCGGGCCGCGTACGCCCCGCAGGGCGAGCCGCTGGTGGTCGTCAACGGAGGCGCCGGCGGGGACCAGATGCCGGACGGGTACGGGGACCGCCTCTTCGGCGCCTGCTCCCGCGTGGCCGAACGGCTGCTGGCGGAGGGACATCGCGCACGGTTCGTGTTCGTCACGGGCCCCTATTACGCGGGCCGGCCGCTCAGGGAGACGGCGAACCTGACCGTCCGGCGGTACGAGCCCCGCCTCGCGGCTCTGCTGGCGGCCGCACAGGTCGCCGTCATCAAGCCCGGGAACAACGCCCTGTCGGAGGCGTTGCTCGGGCAGGCGCACCTCGTCCTGGTCCCCGACGTCTCGTTCCTCGAAGGACTTGACGAGCACGCGGCACGCGTAGTCGGCCAATACGGTGGTGCGGTGACCGGGCCCGACCCGGACGCGCTCGAAGAACTCGTCCGCGACGGCCTGGCACGCCCGCCGCGCCACCTCCGCCCGGAAGCGAACCACCAGGGCCTCGCGGCGGCCGTGGACGCGATCCACCGGCTGGCCTCGGAGCCACCGCTTCCCGAAGTACCGCGCCGTCGCCTGATGCTCGTCCTGAAGGCGGGGGCGGGCCGGGCGGACGACTGGCTGGAGCGTGTGGTCCCCGGCCCGCTGAAGGGCGCGCTCGCCGTCGGTCCGGACGCGAGCGGGTACGGCCCCGTGATCGCCCCGCTCGGCGCCCCGGAGGCCGGGCCGAAGGCGCTGATGGTGGGCGCGGAGCCGCCCGCCGCCGGACCTCAGGAGATCGTCGACCAGGACATACGTCTGCTCGTCACCCGGCCCACCGTCCCGGCCGCCGTCGAACGATGGCTGCGGCTGGCCCCGGCCAGCCCGTCGCCGGCGGTGCAGCGGGGGTCCGCGGTCGTCGCCTCGAAGGGGCGGGCGGACCACTTCCTGCGCGCCGTGGCCCGCGCGGTCGCCGCGGACGAGCCCGCGTGCCTGACTCTGGACCTCTCCCGGCTCGACGACGGGGAAGCCGCCGCATACCTCGGCGCCGTCGGTGACTGGCTGGAGCGGCAGCCTGTCGAACTGATCGATCCCGGTACGGCCGCCGCCGTACTCGGCCGACGTCTTCTGGAGCAGGTGTGATGACGGACAAGGACCTCGGGGACGCACCGGTCGAGCCCGAACTGCGCAGGATCAGCACGTTCGACGTACGGCATGCCGACAGCGACGTGGAGAGGCTTGTCGACCAGGTCGTGGACCTTCTCGACCACGGTGTGACCCTGGTGGACCTCTCCCACCACGACCACCGGGGAACGCGCATAGAACTCCGTGCCCAGCCGAAGGAAGGCAACGAGCGATGATCACCTCACCGTCGGTGGCGGACCTCACCGCCGAAGTGGACAAGCGGGGCTTCGCCGTCAGGCCCGGCTTCCTCGACGCGGCGCGGTGCGCGGCGCTCCGGGAGCACGCGCGCCGGCTCGTGGACGGGGAGCACGCCCTTCACTACCCCAAGTCCACCCGGGTATGGGATCTCTACCGGCACGGCGAGGAGTTCGTCGACCTGCTGGAGGACCCCGGGCTGGTCGCCGTACTGGACGGGCTGCTCGGCGAGAACCACCTGCTCTCCGACTACAGCCTGAACGTCGTGCGGCCCGGTCAGCCGGTCGACGGCTGGCACATCGACTATCCCCTCAACGAGATGCCGCGCCGGGTGAGCGGCTCGACGCTCGGGCTCCAGTGCGTGCTGGCCCTGGACGCCTTCACCCTCGGCAACGGGGGCACCCAGCTGGTGCCGGGGTCGCACCTGCGGGAGGAGCGGCCCGACCCGGAGGCAGAGCTCGACCACGTCGTGTTCGAGGCCGAGCCCGGAACCTTGCTGGTCATGGCCGCGTCCACCTGGCACCGCTCCGGATTCAACTCCTCCGGCTCCCCCCGCTCCGCCGTGCTGATGAGCTTCGTCGAACGGTGGGTGCGGCCCATGACGGATCCCCCGGAGGCGGGCCCGTGGGGCCGCAACGACGCCTTGCGGGTGCGCCTGGGCATGCAGAGGCCACCGGAGACGATCAACGGGGTGCTGATCCAGTAGAACGGCGTGCCCGAGGCGAAGGGCTGCCCGTCGACGAGCGGCCGGGCCGGGCGGCACCGGGCGGGTCCGTGGGGCCCGCCCGGTGTCACCCGGCGTCTAGAGCGCCTTCTGCCGGACGACCTGCGCGGGTGACCCCACCACTGTGGCGCCGGCCGGTACATCACGTGTCACCACGGCCCCGGCCCCGACGCTCGCGCCGCGCCCGATGCGCAGGCTCTGCTCGAACGGCGTGATCACCACGGCGTTGGCCCCGATCATGACGTCGTCCTCGATGATGATGCGGTGCGGCGATCCGGCCGGAGCGCGGACCGAAAGCGTGACGTTCTGCCAGATGCGCACGCGACGGCCGATGGTCACGTTGTCGTGCACCACGGTTCCGAGTCCGTGGTGACCGAGGTACACGTCGGGGCTGATGTCCCCGCCTGCCGCGAGGGAGTTGTGGTACAGGAACGAGTTGAGCTGTTTCACGCGCTTCGCGAGCCACCGGTGGTCCCGTCTGCGCAGGGCTATCGCCCACATCCACAGTCGTTCAGGGGTCAAGGTCGGCTGCCTTCCTGGGATCTGTTCGGCCGTCCGGTCGCCGGACGGTTCCCGACGCGGCGTGTGTGGTCCGGCCCGTCCGGACCCTCGGCCGCGTGTTCACGCAGCCTCCCACCTGGCGTCGGTGTCGCCTCTTCGGAGTGTGTCGATCCGGTGGGCGAACTCCCCTGCCGCGGACGCGTCCCCGTCGTCCGCCCTGCGCATGTACGTGCCCAGCGTATGGAGGTCGCGCATCCCGCAGAGAACGGGGAGACCCGGCCAGTTCCGGATGTCGTATCCGTAGCCCCTGCTGAAGTCGTCCAGCTCGGCCGATGACCTTCCGAAGCGGATCCCCTGGAAGGTGTTGGCGAGATCGAGCTCGCGCGGTCCGACAGCACTCTCGTCCCAGTCGCCGAGCCTGACCGAGGGCCCGTCCCACAGCAGGTTTCCCGGGTACGCGTCACCGTGGACAAGCCCCTCGCCGAGGGGAAAGGAAAGCCGGTCGTAACGGTCGAGCAGGTCGCGGCACCGGTTCGTCAGCCAGCCCCGGTCGTCCGCTCGCAGGCCGGAGCAGGTGGCCAGCACGGTACGGAAGGCTCCGAGCGGCTCGTACCGGGGCAGCCGGACCGGTACGGCCGGGAGTTCGTGCAGTCTGCGGAGCAGCGCCCCCAGATGGCCCGCCGGCGGGGAGCCCGTACCGGGCTGCGGGTAGTACTTCCAGAAGGTGACCACGTGCTCGCCCTCGACCACGGGTTGCGGGATGTCCGCGGGTTCCGACGCCGGGAACCGCTGTGCGACCAGCCTGCGTGTGAGTTCGACCGCGGTGTCGAGGCGGGACGTGAGGGAGACGGGGCTGACCCGGACCACGATGCCTTCGGGTTCCGGGAGCAGGAACACCGTGGTGGCGTGCTGACGAAGCTCGCCGAGGCGCTCGCACGCCAGGCCGGCCGCCAGGCAGGCCCGACGGGCGGCGTCCTCCGGCGAGGCGCCCGGCCTCATCGCAGCACCTCTCTCTGCTGCCGGTCGCTCTCACGGAACCACAAGGTCTCCTGCGCCAGTTCCCGGGCTGCGCCGTTACCCACGAATCGGGGCTGCTGAAGGATGCCGCCGACCCGCCGCACGGCACTTCCGATCTGCCGGATGCGGAGCTGTGGCGGAAGTCGGAGGATGTACCGGAGCTGTTCACCGGCTCCCTCGACCTCTCCGGAGGCGAGTCGCGCGGTGACGATGTCCAGCCGTGCGAGTGCCTCGTCGCCGTAGGAACGGTCCTCCTTGGCGCCGCTTTCGTACAGGGCGATGGCTCTCGCGGCGTGCCGCTCGGCCAGGGCGTGCTCTCCGAGGAGAGCGTACGTACCCCCCATGTAGTACTCCTGCTTCGCTTCGGGAAAGGTGAGTATTCCGCCGAAATTCTGGAGTCCGCCGAGGGTGGCGGCACCATGTTCCCGCGCACGCCGCAGAGCGTCGAGCGCGGTCACGGCCTTTCTCTTGTCTCCGATGCGAGCGGCAGCCCTGGCCTCGATGGCCGCTATACGGATGCGGGATTCTCCGGCCGGAGCGTATCCCCGGGCCTGCTGCGTGTAATGCAGAGCCGGCAGCCCGCGCGGAGACCACTCGGCAATGAGCGCGGCCGTTCCTTTGGCCCAGGCCTGAAGGCCTCTGTGGTCGGCCATTTCGGCACAGGTCGAGGCGGTGTTCACCTGTGCCATCGCCGAGCTTTCGTCCCCGAGGTTCTGCGACGCGTGCGCCAGCAACAGGCAGCTGACGCCCGCGAGCAGGAACAGCTCTCGCGTCTGGCCCGGCTTCTGCCGTCCTTTCAGCAGCTCGAACGCCCGGTCCCGGTGGAACAGGAGGTCGTGGAAGAGCGGCAGGAGCGGCGCGTGGACGTAGTCCGTGGCGATGCGTGCGAGCTCACCAGCCAGTTGTTCGATTTCTCCCTGGGAGATGGTGCTCGACGTCATCTGTTCGACGAATCGCATCGACTGGGCCGCCGCCTGTGCCGCGAGACCGGGCAAGCTCCTGCTCTGCCCGAACGCGAGTACCCCGTCGGGCTCCTCATCGGGCAATGAAGCGGGAACGGCGTCGCCCGGCTGCTTCCGGGGTACCTCGGGGCACAGGTCGACAGGTGCCGAAACGCCTTCCAGGAATTGGGCGATCCTACGGATGTTCGTGAGCCTGCGCGTCCCGGTCTCCAGCATGGAGAGAAAGCTCTGACTCAGGCCGGTGAGGCCGGCCATGTCATCCTGCCGCAGCCCTGCCCTGAGCCGGACGAGGCGGCTCACGGCACCGAAATCCCATTCCTGAAGGGCATGAACAATTTCCGGATCGGACCACACATCGGCCGGAACGTGCGGAAAGTTTCCGCGCGCGCATTTTGCGCACCGTTCGTCATGGTTGTATTGACTTAACCTGCAGCCGCAGCCCGCACAGGAGCGGATGTTATTCGACATGGTTCCCCCAACCGCATCCAATTGACGCAAGAGCGTAACGTCTTGGCATCTGCGGCGGTATCACTTCCGTGATGGAGGATTCGCCCCTGCCGGCGGATCAGGCCGAGCCGCTCCCCCGGGCAGCGGTGCGGGACGCGCTCCTCAGCGTTCGACCTCGACGGTGAAGTGGTCCGGCCACCCCGCCAGCCCGGCCCCCGTCGCCGCGGTCAGGCCGGCGGCCGGGTGGAAGTGGACCCGGGTGCCCGTCCTGCCGTCGTCCGGGAGCGGGTCCAGGTCCGTGACCGGGACGCCGTGCTCGTAGCGCTGGGACCAGGAGCCGTTGGCGCGGCGGTTGGTGTGGGTCAGCCGGTCGCTGAGCGCGGCGACGACGGACATGCCCCGGCGCGGGTGGCCGTCGGGCAGAAGAGGGGCGTCGGGCGCGTCGAAGAAGCGGAGGTCCTTCGTGGCCATGACCGGCTTCTTCACGGGGCGGCCCGCCGCGTCGAGGCGGGTGTCGGTGCCCCGGCCGTCGTCGGTGACGGAGACCGAGCCGTCCGGGTGCAGCGTGACGAGGGCGCGGCCGGCTCCGGTGGCCTCCGCCTCGTCGGCCGCGTAGGCGAGGACTTCCAGGATCAGGTGGCGTACGCCGCCGGGGGCGTACGCCTCCGGGTCCCGGCGGACCGCCTCCAGGTGGGCGTGGTCCACCTCGGCCGCCCAGTCGTGCGTCGTGTTGCGCCAGGAGGCGCGTACGGCGTCGGTCACCGCAGCTCGTCCGGGCACGGCGTCCCCGGCGGAAGCTGGTAGGGGGCGCCCAGGCGGTACGTGCCGGGGCGCGGGGCCAGGAGTTCCGTCCATTCGTCGCCCTCCTCGTCCTCGTCCACCTTGAACAGGCAGCCGTTCTCGTTGACGAAGGTCCTCGGGGTGCTCTCGTCGGCCCGCTGCTTGGACGCCTCGGTCTCCTGGGGGCGTTCCACGCCGTTGCCGTCCTCGTCCACGACGGCCAGCCAGCGCGAGTACGGGACGCGGATCAGGACCCGGCCCGCCTTCTTGACGTGGATCGTCAGCTCGCCCTCGCCCGCGCGCTCCACCGTGGCCGGCGGGTCGGCCAGCGGGACCGGGCTGTCCACCTCGAAGAGCCGCCAGTCCTTGTTGGACCAGATCAGCTTCAGGTAGGAGAGGCCCTTGCCGACGAGTTCGGCCTCCTTGCGGGCGCCGCTGTAGTCGGGGTCGCCCTGCGGCAGCACCACGTAGTGCACCGCCCAGCGGTCGAGCCACTGGCGGTAGTTGACGGCGTCCAGGGTGTCGTCGTAGAAGAGCGGGTTCCGCTTCATGTCGGCCTGCCGGTTCCAGCCTCGGGCCAGGTTGACGGAGCGCGGGAGCGCGGACGCCTCGCGGTGGCTGCTCGGCGGGACGACCTCGACCCGGCCGCGTTCGGCGCCGACCTTCTGGAGCTGGTTGACCAGGGGGGCCAGCGAACGGGTCCAGGAGGCGGTGGGGGCGGTCCTGACGATGTCGTCGACGCCCTTGAAGCCGATCCAGACGTTCAGCGAGACGAACGCGATGACCAGCGCGTACCACCGCCGCGAGCGGGGCGCGGTGAACGGCAGCGCGGCGAGCAGGACGACGCCCGCGTACAGCATCGCCATCCGCGAGACGTTGGAGCCGATCTGCGAGTCCACGATGTACGTGAGCAGCGTCCCGACCCCGTACACCGCCGAGGCGGTGCGTACGGTCTTCCAGTCGGCCGGTACGAGGAAGAAGACGAGCCACGCGAAGATGAACGGCCCGGACAGGGTCGCGACCGACATCGGCTGGGTGCCGGAGAACGGGAACAGCCAGGCGGACAGCGCGACCACCACGACCGGCGCGAGGCCCAGCGCGTACGCGCCCGGGCGCCGTTTGTTCAGGAAGAGCGCGGCCGCGACGACGCCGAGGAAGAGGCCCGCCACGGGGCTGCCGGCCGTCGCGAGCCCGGCGAGCGGCGCGGCGACGGCCGCCTTCGCCCACCGCTTGTAGCGCCACCGGTACGGCCAGCAGAACACGGCCGCGGCCGCGCCGACCGCGAACATCATGCCGAGCCCGAACGTCACCCGGCCCGACAGTGCGTTGCACAGGTACGCGAAGACGCCCGCCATCGAGCAGGCCAGCGGATTGCGGACCGCCTTGACCCGGTACAGGATCAGCGAGGTCAGCCCGGCCGAGACGGTACCGGCGATCATCATCGTCGTCCGCACGCCGAGCAGGGACATCAGATACGGCGAGACGACGCTGTACGAGACGGGGTGCATGCCCCCGTACCAGGCGAGGTTGTACGCCGTGCCGGGGTGCCGGCCGACGAACTCGGCCCAGGCGTCCTGGGCCGCGATGTCGCCGCCGCTGTTGGCGAAGAAGAGGAACCACAGGATGTGGGCGACCGCGGCGACCGCGGTCGTCAGCAGGACCGGGTGGCGCAGGACGCGCTGCTTCAATCCGTCGAACCGGCCGGGCGCCTGAGCAGCCTCCCCGCCGTCGCTGCGGCGCTCCGCCTGCGCGGGGTCCGTGCCGGCGGTGTCGGCGTCCGCCCGTTTCGGCTCGGCAGTGGTCACTGCGTCTCTCCCCGTCCCTTCCCGGACGCGTGGTTTCGGCCGGCCCCCCTGCTCGGGTCTCATGGGCAGAAAGACGCGCTGCGGGGTCCGCGCGTTGCCCCCGGGACGCTAACACGCGGCGTGTTCCGGCGTACGGAAAGGGGCGTGGGGCCCGGAGGGGGTGCGGGGCGGCCCTGGGGGCGCCCCGCACCGCGGTCCTCAGCCGACGCGGGTCAGCTTCTGGCCGAACGTCGGGTCGGACAGATCCTGCTCCAGGGCGACGGGCGCGCTGACCTTGCCGGTGCCGCTGCCCACGGTCACCGCACCCACCTCGGTGCCCGCCTTCATGCTGCGCGAGATCTCCTTGCCGTTCCCCTCGACGGACAGCTTCACCTTGAGGCCCGGCCACCCCTTCGCCTTCAGGTCGGCGGTCGCGACCACCGGCGTACGGCCGCCGAATCCGTCGTCCACGTACCCGACGACGTCACCCTTGTGCACCACCTTGGCGGAGGTCACGGCGTCCTGGGCACCCTTGATCAGCTTGAGGCTGTTGTTCAGCGACATCACGAGGCTGTCGTAGGGCTGGCCCGTTCCCGCCTGCTGCCCCATGACCGCGCCGTAGATCCACAGCTTCTTGCCGTCCACCACGGTGTTGGCCGACCAGATCAGGTTGCCGCCGGCCGGAGTGGACGAACCGGTCTTGATCCCGCTCACGCCGGGCTCCAGCAGGATGGTGTTGTTGTTGTAGATCATCGTGTCGATGCCGTCGATCTTGATCTGCGGGGTGTCGACGATCTCGCGGAACACCTCGTTCTTCATCACGGCGCGCGCCAGCTTGAGCTGGTCGGAGGCGGTGGAGACGGTCGTCTTCTTCAGACCGCTCGGGTCCGTGTACGTGGTGTGGGTCATGCCGAGCTTCTTCGCCTCTGTGTTCATCTTCTCGACGAAGGCGGCCTCGGAGGAGGCGTCCCAGCGGGCGAACAGCCGGGCCGCGTTGTTGCCCGACGGGATCATCAGCAGCTGCAGCATCTGCTTCTCGGTGAACCGCTGCCCCTTGGTGATCGGCGCCGTGGACTCGTCCTCGGCCTTGGACTCGTCCTCGGCCTGCTGGTCCACGGTGATCTTCTCCCCCTCGCCCTTGCCCGTGAGCGGGTGCTCCTGGAGGATCACGTACGCCGTCATGATCTTGGCGACGCTGGCGATCGGCGCGGGTTTCTCCGCTCCGGACGAGCCGAGCGAGCCGACGCCGTCCACGGTGACCGCCGACTGCCCCTGCGACGGCCAGTCGAGCTTCAGCTCGCCGCCACCGAAGGTGTACGTCTCCTTCGCGGTCATCGCGAGCGACGGGTCCGGCAGCGGGCGCACCATCTGCACGATCGCAAACACGAGGAGCACCAGGAGCACCAGCGGTGTCCAGATCTTGACCCTGCGCACCGCCGTGCGGACCGGGGTCTCGGGCGGCGGCGGGGTGTTCGTCAGCTCGGCGAGCAGGTCGAGCGGCGGCTTCGGCGGCATCGGCTGCTGCCGGGTCCGCTCGGCACCGCTGAGGGCAGCGGGGGCGCCGGACGCCGGCGCGGGGCTCTCGCTCTCGGGCCTGCGGGGCGCGGGCGCCTTGCGCACGTCGTCGGAGCGCAGCGGTACGAACTGGCTGGTGCGCTCGGTGAGCGACTCGGGCTCGGCGGCGACCGGGTGTCCCGACGGCGACCGCGTGATCTTCAGCGCGGTGGTCGGCTGGTCGACCTTGGGCAGCCGGGGGGCCTTGAAGACGGCGGTGGGCTGGTCGACGGGCGCCTCGGCGGCGGCCGTCTCGGCGACGGGCGTCTCGGCGGCGGGCGTCTCCGGGACCGGGGTGCCCTTGTCGGTGGCCGGCTTCTCCGCCTCGGCGGCGGGCGTCTTCGCGTCCGGGGCGTCGTCGGCGGACGTCTTCGCCTCGGCGGCGGGCACCTGCGCCCCGGTGGCCGGCTCCGGCTCGGTGGCCGGCTCCGGCTCGGTGGCCGGCTCCGGCTCGGTGGCCGGCTCCGGCTCGGGCTCCCGCTTTGCGGAGGCTTCCGGCTTCTCGTCCGGTTCGGCCTCGGGCTCGGCGTCCGGCTTCTCGTCCCGGTCGTCGTCACGGGAACCGGTTACGCGGGGCTCCTCCGGGGCGGCCTCGTCGGTGTCCTTGTCGGCCGTGGAGACCCAGGCGGCCACGGCCGCCCGGAGGCGCGCGTCGCCCTCCCCGGGCTCGTCGGCCCCGGGCTCGTCGGCCTCGGGCTCCCCGCTCTCCTCCGCGCCCTCGGGGGCCTCCGTGGCCGCCTCCGGGGCGTCCGGCGCGGTCTCCGGGTCCTCGGCTGCCTTCGGAGCGCTCTCAGGGCTCTGCGCGGCCTCCGGGGCCGCCCCCGCGTCCTCGTCCGGGCCGGCGCCCGGCTCCCCGACGGCAGCGGCGGACGCGGACTCCTCCTCGGCACCGGCGTCCGGACCGGAGCCCGAACCCGAATCTGCACCGGAATCCGCACCGGAAGCCCCACCGGTCCGTTCACGGACGACGCCGAGCCGCGGATCGCGCTCGTTCCGAGTCGTTCCCGACGACTGCTGCTGCTCCGACTTGTCGGGGGACTCGCCCGCCACCGATGCCTCCTCCATGCGGCGCGGGAACCCCCGCGCTGTCCGAACCATCTACCAGTGTCCCGTGTGAACCCTTGGCCGGGCTGCTAGACGAGAACGACATACCTACTGGTTCCCGTACAAAGCCACCAGGCACCCTCGACAGACAGATGTGAGAGGGGTCACCCTGTCATTCATCCACGCGGGGAGGCATGGATGGGCAGGAGCCGCAGAACAATTCCGGAGGAGCTTCTGCTGCTCGCTCTGGACCCGACCACGGGTACCACAGCGCAGCCGCAGTCGCTCGACCTCGGCCTCGCCGGAGCCCAGCTAGTGGAGCTGGCCCTGGCAGGACGGATAGCCCCAGACGGGGATCGTATCGCCGTGGTGATGCCACGGCCGACAGGAGATCCGACCCTGGACTCCGCACTGGAACTGCTGCGCAGGCGCGGCAGTCCGGTCCGGGCGGTCCACTGGATCGGCGGACCCCGGCTGGGGCTCCGCCAGATTTACCTCGCTCATCTGGAGCGGTGCGGCATGGTGCATGCCGTCGCGGGCCAGATGTGCGGAGTGCTGCCGACGACTCGCTACCAGGCGACGGACACGGCGATCAGCCGGGACATCAGGGCCAGGCTGGACAGTGCGATCCGCACCGGCGTACCGCCGGACCCGCGGACCGCGGCGCTCGCCGCACTGGCCCACGCGGTCGGACTCGGCAAGCACCTGTACCCCGGGAACGAGGGGCGTTCATCGCGCTCCCGGCTCCGGGACCTGATCAGGCACGACCCGATGGGCGGCCTCGTGGCGCACGCCGTGATGGACGTACAGAACGGGGCGGTCGCACAGCCGCGCCGCGCTCAGACGGCCGGCGTCCCGTTGCAACCGCAAGTGCCGTCGCCGTCACGGCGCGGCAGCATGGCGCACACCGCGGCCCACTAGGACCGCAGCACGTATCACGCAGCACCACCGTCACCACCCGTACCACCAGGCCAACAACCGCATATCGCCGCACCGTTGTCCTCCGGGCCCGGTCCGGGAGCCGCACCAGGCGCGGGGCAGTCGATATCACCGACTGCCCCGCGCCGCTGTGTGTGGCCGTTTCCCAGCGCGGCCGGGCCCGGGGGTGGCAATCTGCTCAGCAGTAGATACGCACAGCTACATAGCCGGAGGTGCCGTTTCCGTGCCGTCCAACGTCAATCCCACCGTCAGGCGACGCCGGTTGGGTCAGGAATTGCGCCGACTGCGCGAGGTCAAGGGAATGACCGCCGAGGAGGTGGCGGACCGGCTGCTGGTGTCGCAGTCGAAGATCAGCCGCCTGGAGAACGGCCGCCGCTCCATCAGCCAGCGCGACGTCCGCGATCTCTGCGGGGTGTACGAGGTCGAGGACCGCCGCGTGGTCGACTCGTTGATGCAGATGGCCAAGGACTCACGCCAGCAGGGCTGGTGGCACGCGTTCGGGGACATCCCGTACAGCGTGTACATCGGTCTGGAGACCGACGCGGCATCCCTGCGGGTGTACGAGTCGCTGATCGTCCCCGGCCTGCTGCAGACGCGGGAGTACGCGCAGGCGGCGATCGAGGGGATGTGGCCGGAGGCCACGCCCACCGAGATCGACAAGCGCATCCAGATCCGCATAAAGCGTCAGGACCGCCTGACCGACCCGGTCGAACCGCTGCGGTTCTGGGCCGTGATCGACGAGGCCGTGCTGCGCCGCGTCGTGGGCAACCCGCAGGTCATGGCGGACCAGTTGAGCCACCTGGCGGAGCTGAGCCAGCTGCCCCATGTGACGCTCCAGGTGCTGCCGTACACCGTCGGGGCGCACCCGGGGATGTACGGGAGTTACACGATCCTCGAATTCCAGGAGGACATGGACGCGAGCGTCGTCTACCTCGAAGGCATCACCAGCGACCTGTATCTGGAAAAGGCGCCCGACGTTCAGAGTTATGCCGTGATGTACGAACATCTGCGCGCGAAGGCGCTGAGCGCCGAGCAGTCCCGTGCGTACATTCTCCAGGCGGCGGAGAACTGCGGAGCGTGACGAATTCCGCGCCCGCCACGGGTATTCCCGGGGCGGCGCGGAAGGTACACCTCCGCCAGGTCGTGCCGGAAGACCGCCAAGGCTTAAGTCATCCGAACGAGTGAACGCCGCTGACGCCCGATGATGTTGCGGCGTAGCGTCCTCACAAGTCGCTGGGCGCAGCGGCTGGGCGCACCGCCCAACGACCGGCACAACCATCGGAGTCATTATGGCGATTCGGCAGAACGCACTGACGGAGTGGACCAAGTCCTCCTATTCCGCGAATGGGAATTGTGTGGAGGTCAAGGCGGCGGAGGGTCACGCGCTGCTGGTCCGCGACTCGAAGAGCGTGAGCAGCGGGGTCCTCGACTTCTCCGCGAAGACCTGGTCGGCGTTCGTCGTGGACGTCTCGCGCACCGCCGGGTTCTGAGACCGAGCGACCCGGCCGCGCGCTCGCGCCGCGGCCCGCACCAGGCCCTCTCGACCGGCCCGCCGTCCTGGCCGAGAGGGCTTTCGCCGTTTCCGGGCCGGATTCTCTGGCAGTTCCCCTCCTTCTCGACCGCACGGGACCCGCATCCCGTGCGGTCTTCTTCGTGCTTCCCTGCGCTCACGGCCTGGCGAAGCGCCCGCTCATCGTGTGGCCGCCGTCACGTTCACGACAACGCTTCCGTGGGTCAAGAACGAGTAAAATCGTTCCTCTTGCTGATCCGTGTTCACATCTATGACCGGAAGGGTTCTTGACCGGGGTGCCGCACAGGCGGTTCAATCCCCGGAGTCCCCGCTCCCGCACGGGGCCCTGCTGAGCGGCCGTACTGGCGAAGTGCGCACCCCCGTTCACAAGGCGGACCCCGGGAGGGGACACATGAACAGTCTCGACTGGGTCGTGCTCATCGGCTACTTCGGCGTGATGATCGCGATCGGGCTCTGGTCCCACAAGCGTGTCGACAACGTCAGCGACTTCTTCACGGCGGGCGGCAGGATGCCCTGGTGGCTGTCCGGCATCTCGCACCACATGTCGGGGTACAGCGCCGTGATGTTCACGGGCTACGCCGGCATCGCGTACCAGTACGGCGTCACCTCGTTCGTCACCTGGTCGCTGCCGATCGCGATCGGCATCGGCATCGGCGCGAAGCTGTTCGCGCCCCGGCTCAACCGGCTGCGCTCGCGGCTGTACGTGGCATCCCCGCTCGAATACCTCAAGAACCGCTACAACGTGCCGACCCAGCAGGCGCTGGCCTGGTCCGGGCTGCTGCTGAAGATCGTGGACGTCGGCGCCAAGTGGGCGGCCATCGCGACCCTGTTGTCCGTCTTCACCGGGATCACCCTCACCCAGGGCATCTTCATCACCGGCATCATCACGGCCGTCTACTGCACGGTCGGCGGCCTGTGGGCGGACGCGCTCACCGAACTGGGGCAGTTCGTCATCCAGTTGTTCGCCGGGCTCGCGATGCTCATCACCGCGATGCACGAGCTGGACGGCTTCAGCACCCTGTGGACCGTCTGGGACAAGCTGCCCGAGGGCCACGCGGACCCGACGGCCGGCCCGTACACCGTGACGTTCCTGCTGGCGTACCTGTTCATCAAGACCTTCGAGTACAACGGCGGCATGTGGAACCAGGCCCAGCGCTACATGGCCACGGACTCCGCCGCCTCCGCGACCCGTTCGGCGCGGCTCTCCGCGATCCTGTGGCTGGTGTGGCCGACGGTTCTCTTCTTCCCGATGTGGTGCGCCCCGCTGCTGGTGGACGCACAGAAGCCGGACGCCTCCGACAGCTACGCGCTGATGACCGAACAGCTGCTGCCGCACGGGCTGCTGGGCCTGGTCGTCGTCGGGTTCTTCTCGCACACGATGGCCATGTGCTCCTCCGACGCCAACGCGATCGCGGCCGTCTTCACCCGGGACATCGCCCCGGTCTTCTCGAAGGCCGCCCGCGAGTGGAGCAGCCGGGCCGGGCTGCTGGCCGCGCGTCTGTCCACGCTGGGCTTCCTCGGGCTGTCCATGGCGCTGGCGACGCAGATCAACTCGCCGACCTTCAAGGACATCATCTCCGTCGTCATCAAGTGGGTGGCCGGGCTGATGGGGCCGATCGCGATCCCGTTCATGCTGGGGCTGCTGCGCCGGTTCCGTAAGTCGGGGCCGACGGCGGCGCTCACCAGCTGGGCGGCGGGGCTGCTGGCGTTCTACTTCACCAACTACGACCTGGACGGCTCGGTGAAGGAGGGGGTGGCGCTCCAGTACCAGGTGGCGCTGCCGCTGGCGATCTCGCTGGTGCTGTACGTGGTGATCGGCCTCGTACGCCCGGAGGACACCCCGGAACGCGACGCGCTGATCGAGCGGATCAACACGGACGGCGACGGCCCGGCGGTGCCCGCCCAGGCGGGTCCGGGCGAGGCGGCGGTGGCGGAAGGCGCCAAGGACCAGCGCCCGCGCCGTCAGCCGCGCGGGTAGCGGGCCAGCCAGCCCGGGGCGGCGGCGGCCGGGTTGTGCAGGGCGGGCCCCTGGGTCATCTCCATGGCGAAGTCGTCGGCGAGTTCGAGGAGGGTGGCCCGCCCCTCCAACTCGGCGAGCCAGGCCGGGGGCAGCGCGGTCTCCCCGTGCATCGCGCCCAGCAACGCCCCGCACAGCGCCCCGGTCGCGGCGGACGGGCCCCCGTGGTTCACCGCCAGCCGCAGCCCGTGCCGCACGTCCTCCGCGACGAGCGCGCAGTACACCGCGACCGCCAGCACCTCCTCGGCGGAGTCCGTGGCGCCCAGGGACTCGATGAGCGCGGGCCCCGGGATGCCCTGGCGTACGGCGCCCAGGGCGCGGCGCAGGGCCTCGGTGACGGGTTCGTGGCCCGGGCGGTCCGCGAGCAGCCCCAGGGCGTGCTGCACGGAGCCGTCCAGGGTCTCGCCGCGCGCGAGGCCGTGCACGACGACCGCGAACGCGCCGGTGGCGAGCAGGGCGGTGGGGTGCCCGTGGGTGTGCGCGGCGCACTCGACGGCGAGCTGGAACACGAGCTGCGGCTCCCAGCCCACGAGCAGCCCGAAGGGCGCGGACCGGGTGAGCGTGGCGGCGTCGTGCGCGGCCGGGTACTTGGGCCGGTCCAGGGTGCCCATGATGTCGTCGCCGAAGCCGCCCAGGCACTCCCGGGTGGGGTCGCGGCGGGCGTAGAGCCATTCCTGCCCGGCGAGCCAGCCGTTGTCCTTGCGGCGCTCGTCGGGCCCCCAGTCGTGCTGGGTGGCGGCCCAGCGCAGGTGGGCGCGGTGCACATCGGTGGGCGGGTGCCAGGCGCCGGTGTCGCGGCGGACCTGGGCGCGGATCAGCCCGTCGACGGTGAACAGGGTGAGCTGGGTGGCGGCGGTGACCGTGCCCCGCGCGCCGTGGGCGGGGACGAAGCCGGTGACGGCCTCGGGGCCGTGGGCGGCGCGGATCTCCTCCAGGGTGAGGGTGCCGACGCCGGCGCCGAGCGCGTCCCCGATGGCGCCGCCGAGGAGGGTGCCGCGTACCCGGCTGCGGAAGTCCTGCTGCTCGGCCCGCCCCCAGACGGCCAACATCCCTGTGCTCACCGGCCACTCCCGTATGCCGTGGTTTCGTTCCCCTGTGCGACTGTGCGACTGTGCGGTAACTGCGCAGCACTGTAATCGAACGGGTGCGGGCGGCTGGGGGCCGGAGCGTTTTGTACGGCTCCGAGCGCGCGGTGAATTCCGTTGCGGCGCGCGGCCCGGGGGGGCGATGATCGCCCGATGCCCTCACCCCACCCCCACGCACATCCCGACGGCCGCGCGGGCATCGACGCCGCGCTCGTGGAGCGGCTGGTCGCCGTGCAGTTCCCGCAGTGGAGGGGCCTGTCCGTGGTCCCCGTCGAGGTCGACGGCTGGGACAACCGGACGTACCGCCTCGGCGACGCCATGACGGTACGGCTGCCCACCGCCGCCGGTTACGTCCCGGCCGTGGAGAAGGAGCACGTGTGGCTGCCCCGCCTGGCCCCCTCGCTGCCGGTTCCGGTCCCCCCGGTCCTCGCCCTGGGCGCACCCGGCGAGGGCTACCCCTTCCCCTGGTCGGTGAGGCGCTGGCTCCCCGGCGAGACGGCGGCGCGCGGCCGCATCGAGGACCTGCCCCGCTTCGCGGTCTCGGTCGCCGGGTTCCTCCGCGCCCTCCAGCGCTGCGACCCGGCGGGCGGCCCGGCGGCGGGCCTGCACAGCTGGTACCGGGGCGCCTCACCCGCGTACTACGACGAGGAGACCCGCCGCTGTCTGGCCGCCCTGGCTGACCGCGTCGACACGGACCGGGCGCGGGCGGTCTGGGAGGCGGCCCTCGCCGCCGAGTGGCACGGGGACCCGGTGTGGTTCCACGGCGACATCGCCTCCGGCAACCTCCTGGTCCAGGACGGCGAGCTGGCCGCGGTGATCGACTTCGGCACCTCGGGCGTGGGCGACCCGGCCTGCGACCTGGTGATCGCCTGGACCATGTTCGACGGTACGAGCCGGCAGGCGTTCCGGGACGCGGCCGGCCAGGACGCCGGGACCTGGGCGCGGGCCCGGGGCTGGGCGCTGTGGAAGGCGCTGCTGAATCTGACGGGGGACGCGGGCGCGGACCCGGTGCGGGCGGCGGGCGAACTGCGCGTGGTCGACGAGGTCCTGGCCGACCACGACGCGTTCGGCTGAGCCGCGACCGCCCTACCCGAGGGGCCTCGCGGCCAAGGTCTCCGCGTGGGCGCCGTGCTCACCCATCACGTAGCAGCTGAGCCGGTCGAAGGTCCAGGTCCCGGGCACGGCGGTGCGCCCTGGCCCGGTCCGGGCGAGGGCGAGCGCCGTCCGCTCGTCGGTACGGCCGAGCGTGAGGTGCGGGGTGTACGCCTCGCCGGTGTAGCGGTACCCGTAGCGGGCGTAGCTCGCGCGCTCCGCGTCCGTGAAGTGCGACATGTCCTGCGCGGTGTCGAACGCCGACCGGTCCAGGTGGGGTCCGACGAGGCCGATCACGGTCTCCTGGAGTTTCCCGAGGAGGGCCGGCCGCTCGACCGACATGAACAGCCAGCCGGTGGGCTGATGGACGAGCCCGGCCGAGGCGAGGGATATCGCGGCGGGAAGGCTCAGCGAGGCGGCTATGCGCTCCAGCAGCGGGCCGGGTTCCAGTCCGTCGTCCAGCCACCCCTGGAACACGGTGAGGTGGGGCAGATTCCCGTCCTCGCTCAGTACCGGTCTCAGCGGCTCACCCGCCGCACCCAGATCCTGCTGCAGCCGGACGGCGGCGCGCGTGTGGTCCGGGCACGGGAGCAGCGCGATACCGAGTCGTCTGGTCATGTACGCATCCTCTCTGTATGGCCGAGCGGGCGGGTCGTGCCGGTCAGTCCCCCAGCACCGGCAGCAGCTCCGGCAGGTGCCCGTCCGACGCGGTGGCCGCCGCCACGCGTTCCGCCGGGACCTCCCCGTACAGCGTCGTACGCGGCTTCGCCGGGCGGCCTGCGAGCTCCGCGATGGCCTCCAGGTCGCGGACCGAGCGGTAGGAGCCGTAACTCGACCCGGCCATGCGGGAGATGGTCTCCTCCATGAGCGTGCCGCCCAGGTCGTTCGCACCGGAGCGCAGCATCTCGGCCGCACCCTCCGTGCCCAGCTTGACCCAGCTGGTCTGGATGTTGGTGATGTGCGGGTGAAGCAGCAGGCGGGCCATCGCGGTGACGGCGCGGTTGTCGCGGTCGGTCGGGCCGGGGCGGGCGATGCCGGCGAGGTAGACCGGGGCGTTGGTGTGGATGAAGGGCAGCGTCACGAACTCCGTGAAGCCGCCGGTCTCCTGCTGGAGCGCGGCCAGGGTGCGCAGGTGGCCCAGCCAGTGGCGGGGCTGGTCGACATGGCCGTACATCATGGTCGAGGAGGAGCGCAGGCCCACCTCGTGGGCGGTCCTGATGACCTCCAGCCAGGTCGCGGTGGGCAGCTTGCCCTTGGTGAGGACCCAGCGGACCTCGTCGTCCAGGATCTCGGCGGCGGTGCCCGGGATGGAGCCGAGCCCGGCCTCCCTGGCGGCGGTCAGCCAGTCCCGGATCGACATCCCGGTGCGGGTGGCCCCGTTGACGACCTCCATCGGCGAGAACGCGTGGACGTGGATGCCGGGCACCCGCTCCTTCACGGCCCGCGCGATGTCGAAGTAGGCCGTGCCGGGCAGGTCCGGGTGGATGCCGCCCTGCATGCAGACCTCGACGGCGCCCACGTCCCACGCCTGCGCGGCCCGGTCCGCGACCTGGTCGAGGGAGAGGGTGTACGCGTCGGCGTCGGTGCGGCGCTGGGCGAAGGCGCAGAAGCGGCAGCCGGTGTAGCAGACGTTGGTGAAGTTGATGTTGCGCGTGACGATGTACGTGACGTCGTCGCCGACCACGTCACGCCGCAGCGCGTCCGCGATCCGGCACAGCTCGTCCAGGGCCGGGCCGTCCGCGTGCAGCAGGGTGAGGGCCTGGTCGTCCGTGAGCCGGGTCGGGTCGTCGGCTGCCTGGCTCAGCGCCGCGCGCACGTCCCCGTCGATCCGGGAGGGCACCATCCCGGGGGCCGCCGCCTCGCGCAGCGCCTCCCAGTCCCCGTACACGACGTCGAAGTCGTCGCGGCGGTCGCCGGTGCGGCCCTCCGTGTCGATGGTGCGGTGCAGGTCGGTGCGGCCGGAGGCGTTGAACCCCTCGTCCGGCTCCTGCCAGGGCAGCCCCTCGGGCATCGCGCCCTCGCGAGCGAGCCCGGTCTCCGGGTCGGCGAGCGCCCGTACGTGCGGCAGGAGGCGCGGGTCGAGCCAGGGTTCGCCGCGCTGGATGAACTCCGGGTAGATCGTGAGGCGTTCACGCAGCGTGAATCCGGACTCGGCGGTGCGCGCGGCGAGTTCGTCGATGTGCGGCCAGGGGCGCTCGGGGTTCACATGGTCCGGGGTGAGCGGTGACACCCCGCCCCAGTCGTCGATGCCGGCGCCGATGAGCAGCGCGTACTCCGCGTCGGCCAGGTTCGGCGGGGCCTGGATGCGGGCGGACGGGCCGAGGATGTGCCGGGCGACGGCGATCGCGGCGGCCAGTTCCTCCAGCTCCGCGTCCGGCATCCCGCGCATCGCGGTGTCGGGCTTGGCCCGGAAGTTCTGGACGATGACCTCCTGGATGCCGTGGTAGGCCCGGGCGGTCCGGCGCAGTTCGAAGAGGGAGTCCGCGCGCTCCTCGTAGGACTCGCCGATCCCGATCAGGATGCCCGTGGTGAACGGCACGTTGGACCGTCCGGCGTCCTCCAGCACCCGCAGCCGCACGGCCGGTTCCTTGTCCGGGGAGCCGTGGTGCGGGCCGCCGGGCTCCGACCACAGGCGGGTCGCGGTCGTCTCCAGCATCATGCCCATGGAGGGCGCGACCGGCTTCAGCCGCTGGAGGTCCGTCCAGCTCAGCACCCCGGGGTTGAGGTGCGGCAGCAGGCCCGTCTCCTCCAGGACCCGGATCGCCATGGCGCGTACGTACGCGAGGGTGTCGTCGTACCCCTCGGCCTCCAGCCACTCGCGCGCCTCCGGCCAGCGGTCCTCCGGCCGGTCCCCGAGCGTGAACAGGGCCTCCTTGCAGCCCATCGCGGCGCCCTCGCGGGCGATGGCCAGCACCTCGTCGGGCGACAGGAACATGCCGTGCCCGGCCCGGCGGAGCTTCCCGGGCACGGTGACGAACGTGCAGTAGTGGCACTTGTCGCGGCAGAGCCGGGTCAGCGGGATGAAGACCTTGCGGGAGTACGTGATGATCCCCGGCCGCCCCGCGGCCTCCAGGCCGGCGTCCCGCACCCGGGCGGCGGAAGCGGCGAGATCCGTCAGGTCGTCGCCGCGCGCCTGGAGCAGCACGGCGGCCTCCGCCCGGTCGAGGGCGACACCGTCACGCGCACGCTTGAGCGCGCGCCGCATCGAGTTGCTGGTGGGGGGTCCGCTCTGAGGATCGGTCATGCACCGAGCATACGAGCGGATGGCCGGCGTCCCGCTTACGCGTAGTACTCCAGGATCAGCGGCAGGTCCTGGGTCCATTCCCGCAGGCGGGAGCGGTTGCGGGCGGTCAGCATCCACGTGTGGGCGGCCCCCGCGCGCAACCGCACGGTGACCACGAGGAGCTTGGGTCCCCGCACCGCGTACTCGATCCGGCCGATCTCGGCCCAGCCGAACTGCACCTCGCCGACGTTGGCCGACTGGAACTCGACCCCCAGCGCGTCGATCACCAGGGAGCTGTCGGTGCCCACCCCGACGAACCCGATGTCGGTGACGGGCTCGGCGGGTGCCTGCTGCCACGGACCGCCTGCGACCGGCCCCTGCGCGTACGGGTTGTTGGGGATCGCGGCGGCGGGCGGATAGGGGGAGGGGGCGTACGGGGACAGGGCGTAGGGGGACGCGGCCATCGGCGGGTACGGGGACGGGCTCGCGGCGCCCGGTGGGTACGCGGGGGGCGCGGGGGCCGCGCCGAAGGGCGGGAGGGGGTACCGCGACGGGGGCACGTCGGCGGGGTGAGCGGCGCGACCCGGCGGGGCCGCGTCGGCCGGAGGGCTGCTCCCCGGCGGCGTCGCATCGGCCATGGGGCTGCCGTTCCCGGGCGGGGTCGCATCGGCCATGGAGCTGCCGCTCCCGGGCGGGGTCGCGTCCGCCGGGTACCCCGCGCCCCGCGGCGCCACGGGCATGGTCGGGCTGTACGCCGGGCCCCCGGGTGCGAAGAGGTCCAGCAGGGCCTCCGGGGTGGGCCGCCGGCCGGGCTCCTTCTCCAGGCAGGACGCGACGACGTCCCGTACCCCTTCCGGCACCGCGCCCAGCTCCGGCGCCTCGTGCACCGACCGGTACATCAGCCCCATGGGCGTCCCCGCCCCGAACGCGCTGCCGCCCGCCGCCGCGACGAGCACGGCGCCCAGGGCGAACACGTCGGCCGCGCCCCGGACTTCGAGGCCCTGCGCCTGCTCGGGGGCCAGGAACCCCGGCGTCCCGAAGGCGACCCCGGTCGCGGTGAGCCGGGTCGACTCCAGGGCGCGCGCGATGCCGAAGTCCAGGACGCGCGGCCCGTCCGAGGCCATGATGATGTTGCCCGGCTTGAGGTCGCGGTGGACGAGCCCGCAGCCGTGGATGGCGGCCAGCGCCTCGGCGAGGGCGGCGCCCAGCTGCCGCAGCCGCGCCTCGCCCATCGGCCCCTCGGCCTCCACGAGCGCGGCGAGCGTGGGCCCGGGGATGTACGCCGTCGCCAGCCAGGGCGCGGGCGCGTCGGGGTCGGCGTCGACCACCGGTGCCGTGTGGAATCCGCCGACGCTCCGGGCGGCCTCGACCTCGGCCCGGAACCGCTCGCGGAAGTGCGGATCGGCGGCCAGTTCGGAGCGCGCCACCTTCACGGCGACCGCGCGGCCGCCCCGGGACCGCGCCAGATAGACGACGCCCATTCCCCCGGCGCCCAGTTGCCGTTCGACGGCGTAGCCGCCGACCCTCTCGGGCAGGTCCGCCCCGTCCGTTCCGTACGCCATGCGCTCGGCGCTCCCCCCGTGATCCGGCGGCCCAGTATGCCGTGTGCCTGCCAATAGACGGCACGGCGGCCGGGGAGAGGGGGCGGTGTGGGGCGCCGGGTGTGTTCACCGGCCGGCCGGGGAGGGACTGTCACCTCCGGCCACTCTCAACGTATAGCGCAGGGGGGGCCTTGCCGCAAGGCCCCCCTCGTCCCGCACAATCGCTGATCTGAGCCAGCCACCTGCGGTATTTGGGAGTTTTGCGTAGTGCCCGATTCACGTCCTGCCGTCACCCCCTCCCCCGCCCCCACCCTCACGACGAGCGCCTTCGCGCTGACCGGCGACCGTGCCGCGGCCAAGGCGGACCCCGCCCTGATCGCCCGGGACGAGCTCCACTTCGCGGCGATCGCGCGCTGCCTGGAGGAGACCGTCGCCGAACTGACCGCCGCCCTCGACACCGCACGCCGCGCCCCGGGCGGCCTTGGCCGGCAGGGGATGGACCGGGACGCGGAGATCCACCGGCTGACCGCCCGGCTGCGCACCCTGCGCCGCTTCGGCCTGGACCTGTGCCTCGGCCACATGGCCGGGGCGGACGGCTCCGAGCCGGTGTACGTGGGGCGGCTCGGCCTCACGGACAGCGAGGGCCGCCGGCTGCTGACCGACTGGCGCTCCCCGGCCGCCGAGCCGTTCTTCGGGGCGACCCACGGCAACCCGATGGGCCTGGCGAGCCGCCGCCGCTACCGGTGGTCCGGCGGGCGGGTCAGCGACTACTGGGACGAGGTGTTCGCCCCGGACGCCTTCGCCGGGCACGCCGCGCTGGACGACCAGTCGGCGTTCATCGCGAGCCTGGGCACCAACCGCTCGTCCCGGATGCGGGACGTGCTCTCCACCATCCAGGCGGACCAGGACGCGATCATCCGGGCCGGTTCGCGCGGGGCGCTGGTGGTGGACGGCGGTCCGGGCACCGGGAAGACGGTCGTCGCCCTGCACCGCGCCGCGTACCTCCTGCACGCCGATCCGCGCCTCGGACACCGGCGCGGCGGCGTCCTGTTCGTCGGCCCGCACGAGCCGTACCTGGGTTACGTCGCCGATGTGCTGCCGAGCCTCGGCGAGGACGGGGTGCGTACGTGCACCCTGCGCGACCTCGTCCCGGAGGGCGCGGCGGCCCTGCCCGAGGCCGATCCGGAGGTGGCCCGGCTGAAGGCGTCGGCGGAACTGGTGCGGGCGGTCGATGCGGCCGTCGCGTTCTATGAGGAACCGCCTTCCCAGGGCCTGACCGTGACGACGCCCTGGGCGGACATCCGGCTGACCGCCGCCGAGTGGGCCGTGGCCTTCGAGTCGGCGCCGGGCGTCCCGCACAACGAGGCGCGGGACGCGGTCCTGGAGGAGGTCCTGACGATCCTGGCCGACAAGCACGCGGACCGGCAGGACGAGGAGGTGCCGGACCACCTGGTCCGCCGGGCGCTGCTGCGCGACCGCGAGCTGATGTCGGCCTTCGACCGGGCGTGGCCCCTGCTGGAGGCGGCGGACCTGGTCGGCGACCTGTGGTCCGTCCCGGCCTATCTGCGGACGTGCGCGCCGTGGCTCACCCGGGAGGAGGTGGCCCGGCTCCAGCGCTCCGAGCCCCGGGCGTGGACGGTCTCCGACCTGCCGGTCCTGGACGCGGCCCGGCAGCGGCTCGGCGACCCGGACGCCGCCCGCCGCCGGCGCCGCAACGTCGCGACGGCCGCCGCCGAGCGGGCGCGCCGCGCCGAGGCGATCGACAGCCTCCTGGAGAACGCGGAGATCGACGAGAGCCAGGGCGCGGTGGGGATGCTGCGCGGCCGGGACCTCCAGGACACGCTGCTCGACCCGGACGCGCTGTCCACCGCCGAACCGGACGAGCTGGCGGGCCCGTTCGCGCATGTGGTGGTGGACGAGGCGCAGGAGCTGACCGACGCGGAGTGGCAGATGCTGCTCCAGCGGTGCCCCTCGCGCAGCTTCACGATCGTCGGGGACCGCGCGCAGGCCCGGCGCGGCTTCACGGAGTCGTGGCGGGACCGGCTGGAGCGGGTCGGCCTCGACCGCATCACGCTCTCCGCGCTGACCGTCAACTACCGCACGCCGGAGGAGATCATGGCCGCGGCGGAACCGGTGATCCGGGCCGCCCTGCCGAACGCGAACGTCCCGGTCTCCATCCGGAGCAGCGGCATCCCGGTCCGCCGTGGCCCGGTCACGGACCTGCCCGCCGTCCTCGACACCTGGCTGACCACCCACCCCGAGGGCACGGCCTGCGTCATCGGCGCCCCGGCCGCCTTCCGCCCGCCCTCGCCCCGGGTCCGCTCGCTCACCCCGACGCTGTCGAAGGGCCTGGAGTTCGACCTCGTGGTCCTGGTCGAGCCGGAGCGCTTCGGGCCGGGGGTCGGCGGGGCGGTGGACCGGTACGTGGCGATGACCCGGGCCACGCGGGAGCTGGTGGTGCTGGCGGGGGCGTAGGGCCTCACCGCCCCGGGGCCACCCGCGCCCACACCGTCTTGCCCGACGACGCGCTCGGCGACGCCCCACTCCGCCGCCGGCGCCGCGACCAGGCGCAGCCCGTGCCCGCCCGCGCACAGCTCCGGACGCCGCTCGCCGCGCGCGTCCGAGACCTCGACGCGGAACCCGTCGGCCTCGGGGAGCAGGCGCAGCTCGAAGTCCCGGCCGGTGACGTGGCCGTGCGGCACCGCGTTGGCGGCCAGTTCGGCCACGACCACCGCCACGTCGTCGGACAGTTCGCATCCGTACGGCACGCCCCAGGAGTCGAGTTGCTGCGCGGCGAGGCGTCGGGCGAGGCGGGCGCCCCGCCGGGTCGCGCTGCAGCGCTGGACGAAGTCGGTACCCACAAGGGTGATTTCGGCGTTCATGTGACCCAGCGTGTCCGCCTGCTCGTATGAGCGACGCCCAGCAGGAACGCACCGATCCGGAGGAGGCCCGGGTTCTCGCCGACTACCGGGCCCGCAGGGCCTCCGCGGCCGGCCTCGCCGAAACCGTTCCTCACGACGAGGTACGCGCCCGGCTCGGCCTGGAGCGGCGCTGACGCACCGGCCACGGCGGACCCGCGCCGGGCACGCCCGGCCCCTCAGCCGCCCGGCGTCTCGTCCACCTTGAAGTCCATGTGCACCTTGCCGCCGACCACCGACTTCGCGGTGACCGTGACTCCGTACTGCTTGCCGTCGCCGGCCAGCTGGCAGCGGACCGTGGCGCCGGCCTTGGCGGGCAGGTCCTCCGGGCAGGAGAAGGCGTCGGGCTGCTTGCCCACCTGGGCGGCGAGGGCGGCCTTGCCCTGGCGGGCGACCTCCGCCTTGGGGACGGAGCCGGACGCGCCGGTGTCGGTGCCCGCCGAGTCGGACGGCTGCGCCGAATCGCTGGGCTGAGGGTCGGCGGAGGCGCTGGAGCCGGCACCCGCGCTGTCGTCCGCCTTGTCGCCGCCGGAGCTGGACGAACAGCCCGAGACGAGGAACAGCGCGAGCGTCCCGGCCGCCGCTCCGGCCACCATCCGACTCCGCACGGACTGCTTCATGGGTCCCCCAAGCATCGATGTACACGCCAAGAACTGGCCTGCCAAGCTACCACCGGGGTCCGAACGTGCGACCTGACCGAGGGCGCGGCCCTCAGGCGTACGTCCACCGCCAGGAGCTTCCGCTCTGGCTGCACCTGATCCGCGCACCGGACGCATTCGTCGTCACGGCGCCGTGGTCGCTGTTGCGGCAGAACTGGCCCGCGCTGTAGCAGTTGCCCGCGTTGGAGCGGATCGAGCAGGTGCTGGTGGCCTTGGTGCCGCCGCCCCCGGACGAACCGCCGCTCCCTCCGGACCGGGACCCGGAGGACGCCGCCTTGGTGACGGTGGTCGTGACGGTCGGACCGGGCACCTTCACGGTCTTCGTCTCCGTCACCGTGGGCGCCGGTGCGGGGGTCGCGGTCTCGGTCGCCGTGGCCGTGACGGTCACCGTGACCGCGGGCGCCGGTTTGGCGCTCGCCGCCGCGTCGCCCTTCCCGGACTCCGAACAGCCGACCGCCCCCAGGGCGAGCAGGGCCACCCCGCCGATCCATATCCGCGCGCGCCGGTTCAACGCCTTCGGCATGCAGTCCCCCCACAGGTCTCGGCATATGCCTCATCGAGTGAGGTGACCGTATTACCTCGAACGAGATGTGGGGAAGTTGCGAAGGACGAGTGATCACATTGTGATCAACCGAGGGGCCGCCGGAGACCGAAACCCGCTCGCGCTCCGGCAGCCTTCCGCCTAACCTTCCCGGCCATGGCCGACGACTGCTTCGCACACCCGATCCTCGCCACGCTCTACGACCCGCTCGACCCGAACCGCGGCGACCTCGACGCGTATGTGCGGATGACGGAGGAGTTCGGCGCGCACCGCGTACTCGACATCGGCTGCGGGACCGGGGTGTTCGCCCTGCTCCTGGCGGGTCGCGGGAAGGCCGTCGTCGGGGTCGAGCCCGCGCGGGCGTCCCTCGATGTCGCCCGGACCAAGCCGGGTAGCGAGCGGGTGCGGTGGATCTGCGGGGACGCCACACGGCTGCCGCCGTTGCGCGTCGACCTCGCGACGATGACCGCGAACGTGGCCCAGGCCATCGTGGACCCCGAGGACTGGCAGGCCACGCTGCGGGGCATCCGCGAGGCGCTGCGGCCCGGCGGGCGGCTGGTGTTCGAGACGCGGGTGCCGGCGCGGCGGGCCTGGGAGGAGTGGACGCGGGAGAGGTCCCACAGCGTGACCGAGGTCGACGGGGTCGGCCCGGTCGAGACCTGGGTCGACGTGACCGAGGTGGCCGGTTCCCTGGTGACCTTCCGCTGGACCTACCGCTTCGCGACCGGCAGGCAGACCCTCACCTCCGACTCGACCCTGCGCTTCCGCGACCGTGACGACATCGAGGCGGACCTGCGGGCGACGGGCTTCGTCGTGGAAGACATCCGCGACGCTCCCGACCGCCCCGGCCGGGAGTATGTCTTCGTGGCCCGCCGGGACTGACCCGGAGTGCCCGGGTCCGTGGCATCATCCCGCCGTGACTCCCGGCGAGATCGAACGGTCCGCCGCCCCCGCCGAGCGCCGGCTCGCCGGCCTCGCGCTCAATCCGGCCGCCCCCCGAGGACATCCTGCTGCGGCTGCTCGCGGGCGAGTCGGCCGCCGTACGGATGGTGCTCTGCCGGGACCGGGCGCTGCCCGAGGCCGTGGTGGACGCGGTGGTCGCGCACCCGGACCGGTACACGCGGAGCTTCCTCGCCCGCAGCCCGTACGCCGAACCGGAGCAGCGGGCCCGGCTGGTGGACGACCCCGACTGGCTCGTCCGGGCGCATCCGGCCGACGAACCCCTGCGGGCCATGGACGGTGACCCGATCAGGCCGTTGCCGGACCAGACCGTCGTGCGCATCATCGAGACGTACGACGACGAGCTGATCGGGATCGGGCTGCTGCGGCAGATGTCCCCGGGGTTCCGGCGCGGCACGGCGACCCATCCTGTGGCCAAGGTCCTCGGCCCGGAAGCGGCGGACCGGCTCACCCGCGACCGGGACCCCCTGGTCCGCGCCGACGCGGCCCGGCACCCCCGGCTCCCTCAGGCCCGGATCGCCGCGCTGCTCGACGACGCCGAACTGGCCCCCCGAGCCGCCGCGAACCCGTCCCTGCCGCTCGCCACGATGGACGCGCTGGTGCCGTAACCGGCTCCCCTCACCCCAGCCCGAGCCGCGCGCGCTCCTCCTCGATCAGGGTCTCCATCAGCTTCTCCGGGTCCACGGCGTAGTCGGAGTCGTCAAGTGCGTCCAAGTCCTCCGCACCCAACGACAGCCCCAGCGCCCGGAGTTCGGCGGCCAGCTGCCCGTACGCCACACGCTCGTCCGGTTCGTCCTGGTAGGCGGACTGCTCGAAGGCGACGGCCTCCGTCAGGGTGGAGCCGGTCATCTGCCAGAGGGTGAACTCCGTGTCCAGCTCGATCGGGCGCCCGGCGGGCTCGTCCGGGTGGAGCCAGTAGCCGACCCAGCCCTTGCCGCCCTTGGCCACCAGCTTCACGTATGCCGCCATCCGCGCGGTCCCCGCGTTGACGGCCCGCATCTCCGGGTCCGCCAGCTCCTGTTCGCTCAGGTAACCGGTGTCCAGGAAGGGATGGGGCTCGCCGGGTCCGAAGCATTCGAGGCCGAGCAGGCGGGCGAAGTCGTCGCGGTCCTCCCACTGCGCGAGCAACAGCACGCGCAGGTCGTCCGGGACCGGGCGGCCGTCCAGGCGCTCGCGGGAGAACGCCGCGAGCCGTTCGTCGTACGTGGTGTCCACGGGGTCCCTCTCGTGGGTCGAAGTGGCAGCGGGTCCTACAGGTACGCCGCGTACGCGTCCAGCGTCCGCAGCACCTCCGGTTCCGGGGCCGGGGGCAGCTGGAGGACGACCTCCTCGATGCCGAGGTCCGCGAGGCGGGCCAGTTTGCCGGGGGACGAGAGGACCGCGTACGGGACGACGTGGAGGTCCTTCGGGTCGCGGCCGGCCGCCTCCCAGGCGGTGCGGAGGAGGGGGACGGATTCGGAGAGGCCCCGGCCGCCGATGGGCAGCCAGCCGTCGGCGGACTCCGCGATCCGGTCGAACAGTTTGGGACCGGCCGCGCCGCCGATCAGGGTGCGCGGGCCCTGCGGCCGGTGCGGCTTCGGGTGGGCCTCGCTGGCGCGGACGGAGCCGAACTCACCCTCGTACGCCGTGGGCTGCTCCGCCCACAGCGCCCGCATCAGCGCGAGCCGCTCGCGGCCCAGGCGGCGGCGGGTGGACCACTCGACGCCGTGGTCGGCGGCCTCCTCGACGTTCCAGCCGTAGCCGATGCCCAGGGTGAAGCGGCCGGCGGAGAGGTGGTCCAGGGTGGCGATCTGCTTCGCCAGGTCGATGGGGTCGTGCTGGGCGATCAGAGTGATGCCCGTGCCCAGGGCCAGCCGCTCGGTGACCGCGGCGGCCTGGGCGAGCGCGACGAAGGGGTCCAGGGTGCGGCCGTACTCACGGGGCAGCTCGCCGCCCGCCGGGTAGGGGGTGTCGCGGCTCACCGGAATGTGGGTGTGCTCGGGCAGGTACAGCCCGGCGAACCCGCGCTGTTCGAGCTGGTGCGCCAGCCGCACCGGGGTGATCGTCTCGTCGGTGAGGAAGATCGTCGTGGCGATCCGCATACGAAGGCACCTCCGTGTTGTCCCGTGAAGGCCAACGTATGCGGTCCGGGGCGCGAAGCCGAGACCGTACGGGGCGGGGCGGCCGGGTACGTGGTCACCCCGGCCGCCCCGGGGCGTGTCAGCCTCTCGTGGCCGCGTGCATGGCGTACGGCACCTTCGGTGCGCGCAGCGTCGCCGGTTCGAACGCCACGGTGGCACCGGCCGAAGCGGCCTGCGCGGTGGTGGACGTGCCCGGGTAGAACCAGCGCCAGCTGCCCGGACCGCTCGCGGTGACGGTCGCGGAGAGGCGTCCCGAGCTGTTCGTCTTCACCGTCTTCACGGTCGTGTACGCGCTCGCGCCCGCCTTCCGGAACTGGAGCCGGACGCTCTGGCCCCCGTATCCCCGGTACTTCAGCGCCTCCCAGTCCGCCCGGCTCAGTGTGCCGGTGACCTTGACCTGCTTGCCGCCGGTGAGCGGGCTCGGACCGGTCGCGGCCGTGGTCAGGGCCGCGGCGCGCTTGAGCTTGAACGGGGCGACGCAGTCGAAGATCCAGTAGTCCCCGTCGTTTGCCTTCACGTTGCCGTATGTGCACCAACGGCCGGCCGCGCCGTTGGCGCTTTCCTCGCTGTAGCCAGGCATGTACTCCGGTACGAAACGCATGGTCGCCGTGCATTCCGACGTGGTGGCACTCACCTTCTTGCAGGTGGCGCCGTCCCACTCCGGCGGGGCGCCCCAGTGCGTCGTGGAGCTGTTCGCCGAGATCTCGCGCAGGCTCTTCACACCGGAGTCGTCCTTGACCGTCAGCTTGACCGGGAAGGTCACGTCCCTGCTGACTCCCACGATCACACTCTTGCCGTTGTTGGTCACCCCCTTCGTGACCCGGATGTCGCCCCGCCCCTCGGCGTTGGCCGCCGTGGTGCCGAGCACCGTCATGGCCGCCACGGCGGCCACCATGCTCCAGAGCACGTGTCTTCGCATGTGTCCCCTCCTCATCGCGGCACCGCCCCGGCTCCCGGGGCGGGCGCGTCGGCACAGCGTAGAGGTGGGATCGTCAGCCCACGCGACCGGCCACCGGCTCAAGGGCCTCCATCGTCCGCAATCGCTGCTCACAGCAGCGCCGTTGCCACACCGCGACCCCCGCCACCGCGACCCCCAGCGCCAGCCAGCCCGCCGGGCCCGCGGCCATCACCACGCCCGTGAGCAGCGGCGGGCCCGCCGACTTCTGGATGGACTGGGACATACCGGCCGCGCCCAGGTAGGCGGCCCGTGCGTCCGGCGGGGCGAGCAGGACGGCCAGTTCCCAGGAACTGACCGAGCGCATCAGCTCCGCCATCGTGACCAGGACCGCCGCCGCGAGCAGGGCCCCGGCCGCCGCCCAGGTGCCGCAACCGGTGGACGCCGCGAGCAGGGCGCAGCAGGCGAACATCAGGACGCCGTGGAGCAGCACTGCCCGCACCGCCCTGCGCGGGCCCTCCGCCCTCCGGGAGACGGCGAGTTGGAGCAGGACGACCAGCACGGTGTTGATGACCAGGAAGGCCGGGACAAGGGCGTGCGGGGCGGAGGTGCGGTTGACGAGCCACAGCGGAAGGCCGACGCCGAGCACCGAATCGTCCAGGTTCATCGGGATGTCGAGGAGCACGAATCGGAGGTAACCGCCGTCCTGCCAGGGGCTCCTGGCGCGGACCGGTCGCATGGCGGGCCCGGTGGGCACCACCCGGCCGCCCGGCTCCCCCGTACGCCACACCAGCGCGGCGGCGACGAGGAAGGAGAGCGCGTTGCCGAGGATCAGGGCGCGGTACGCGTCCGCCGTGCCGACCGCCAGGCCGATCGCGGCGAGCCCGGCACCCAGCCCGTAGCCGGCGTTGGCGGCGCTGCGGGACAACGCCTGGTAGGCGGCGCGGCGTTCGCCCGCCGCACGGGTGGCGAACAGCATCTCCAGGGTCTTGGCCGCCCTGTCCCCCAGGTAGGTCACCGCGACCACGACGAGCAGCGCCTCGAACCGCGTACAGAGCAGCACCAGCGTGAGCGTGACGAGACGCAGCAGGTGGCAGCCGATCAGCAGCGGGCGTACCGGGAAGCGGCCGGCCAGGCGTCCGGCGAGGGGTGAGCCCGCGATGCCGGCGACGCCCGCCGCGCCGAGCAGGATGCCGATCCGCTGGGCGCCGAGGTGGGTGACGAAGGTGAGGTAGAGGACCGAGGAGGCCGCCCACAGGCCGGTGCCGGCGCGGTCGACGGCCAGGGCGCGCAGCATGATCCGGGCGTCCCTGCCGCCCGGCGGATTCCGCAACTGGGCGACCAGGCCCCTCCGTACGCGCCCCATCCCGCACCCCCGAGTATCTCGACATCAAGAGACCTATCGACCCGCGGAACCCTGCCCGGATACTCTCTTGATGTCAAGATGCTTGAAAGCGAGATACATGAAGTCGGTGCGGCCCGGGAACGAATCCGCCTCCCGGCTCCTCTGTGGGGTGATCCGGGCGTCCTGCCGCCCCCTCACCGCATCGAGGAGCCACCGTGACCACACCCACCACCCGCGCCGCCGCCCTCGCCGTCGCCGGCGTCCTCACCACCGACGGGCTGCTGCACGTGCTCTGGTCCACCGGGAGCACCTGGCCCGCCGGGGACGCGCAGGCACTCTCGTACGCCGTGCTCGGCATCGACGCCCCGTTCACCCCGCCCGTCGTACTGCCGCTCGCCGCCGCCCTGTTCGGCGGCGCGGCCCTGGTCACCGCCCGTGCGCGGCTGGGGCGCACCCACCGGTTCGGGCGCCTCCTCCAGGCCGGTACGCTCGCCGTCGCCTGCGGCACCGCACTGCGCGGGCTCGCCGGCATCGGCTGGGCGGTGGGGCTCGGCACCGGTCTCGACGCGGCATCCGGGGACACCTTCCAGCTGCTCAACCGGGTCCTGTACACACCGCTCTGCCTGCTGCTCGCCGTCGCCGCGCTCCGGGTGGCGGCCGGGAAGGAAGCCGCCGCCACGCTCCGGGGGGCGGCCGGGAAGAAGGCCGCGGCCCGTGCCCGATGACGCCCGCCGCGACCGCGCGATACGCCTGGCGGTGGCCGCCCAGCGCGGCGACACGCTCGCCATGAACGAGCTGCTGGACGTCCTCGCCCCGTACGCCGGCCGCATCTGCGCCCCGATCGCGCTCGCCGACGGACCGGACGCCGTCCAGGAGACCCTGGTCGCCGTCTTCCGGAGCCTGCGCTCCCTGAAGGAGCCGGCCGCGCTGTACGGGTGGGTGCGGGCGATCGCCTGCCGGGAGGCCGTCCGGGTCGCCCGGCGCGGGTCCCGCTCCGTGCCCGCCGACCTCACGACGCTGCCCCAGCGCGGCGATCCCCAGCTGGCCGCCGACATCGGGGACGTACTGGCCCGGCTGAGCCCCGAGCACCGCGCCGTGCTCGTGCTGCGGGACGTCGAAGGGCTGGACGAGCGGGCCGCCGCCACCCTGCTCGGACTCCGCGTCGGCACCGTCAAGTCCCGTCTGTCCCGCGCCCGGGACTCCTTCCGGAAGGCATGGACGTCATGACCGACACCCCGCGGTGGCCCGCCGCCGCCCCCCTGGACCCGGTCCGCCGCCTCCGCGTCCTCGCGGCCGGGGTGCCCGGCGCCCGCGTCACCACCCGCGAGATCGCCGCCCCCTGCGCCGAGGTGGAGCCCTTGCTCGCCGACATCGACGGCGAACTGGCGCTCCTGGTACCCGACATGCGGCGGCTGCGGCTGACCCGCGCCGACGGGGACCGCGTCGAGGCGGTGGCCCGCAGCCGGTTCGGGATGCACGCCCGCTTCCACGGGGTGCGGCGGCCCGGCTGGCTGTGGCTCCAGAGCCGCTTCGTGCTCATCGGCATCGCGGCCACGCCGTCGGCCGCCCGCCCCGGGCACACCCTGGTCGCCTTCACGGGCGGGGTGCGGGTGCCGGGGCGGGCGGCCCTGCTGCCGGTCGGCGTGGGCCGGGCGGGCCGCAAGGTGCTGGACCGCCTGGACGCACGCCTCGGCCGGCCGGGGTGAAAACCCTGGCCGGCCGAGGGGGGAGGACGGGCCCCTACTTGGCTTCCCGGTCGAACTGCGCCTTGGACCAGAAGTAGCCGAGGACCGCGAGGCCCACACACCAGCCGAGGGCGAGCCAGCCGCTGTTGCCGATCTCCGTACCGAGCAGCAGTCCGCGCAGGGTCTCGATCGCGGGGGTGAAGGGCTGGTACTCGGCGATCGGCTGGAACCAGCCGGGCATCGAGTCCAGCGGGACGAACGCGCTGGAGATCAGGGGCAGCAGGATCAGCGGCGTGGCGTTGTTGCTGGCGGCCTCCGCGTTGGGGCTGCCCAGGCCCATGCCCACGGCGATCCAGGTGAAGGCCAGGGTGAAGAGGACGAGCAGCCCGAGGGCGCCGAGCCATTCCAGGACGGTGGCGTCGGTGGAGCGGAAGCCCATGGCCACCCCGACCGCCCCGACGACGACGACGCTCATCAGCGTCCGCAGGACACTGCCCACCACATGGCCGAAGAGGATCGAGCCCCGGTGGATGGCCATGGTGCGGAAGCGGGCGATGATGCCCTCGTTCATGTCCATGGAGACGGAGACGGCGGTGCCGACGGTGGTCGAGCCGATGGTCATGAGCAGGATGCCGGGCACGATGTACGCGATGTACGCGTCGCGGCCCGCGCCGCCGCTCATGGTGTCGCCGAAGATGTAGACGAACAGCAGGAGCAGCATCACCGGGGTGAGCAGCAGGTTGAGGGTGAGCGAGGGGTAGCGCCTGGCGTGCAGGAGGTTGCGGCGGAGCATCGTGGACGAGTCGCGCACGGCGAGGGAGAGGGTGCTCATCGGACGGACTCCTTGGTCGGGGCGGGGATGGTGGCGGAGGCGTCGGCTTCGGTCAGCGCGAAGAAGACGTCGTCCAGGTCGGGGGTGTGGACGGTGAGCTCGTCCGCCTCGATCCCGGCGGCGTCCAGCCGGTCGAGGATGGAGCGCAGGATGCTCTGCGTACCGTCGCTGGGGAGTTGCAGGGCCAGCGCGGCGTCGTCGCGGACGGCGTCACCGCCGAGGTGGGCCGCCGCGTCCCGGTAGGCGGCGGGGTCGCTGAACCGCAGCCGGACGTGCCCGCCGGGGACGATCCGCTTCAGCTCCTCGGCGCTCCCCTCGGCCACCAGCTTGCCGTTGTGCAGGACGGCGATGCGGTCGGCGAGTTCGTCGGCCTCTTCGAGGTACTGGGTGGTGAGGAAGACGGTCACCCCGTCGCCGACCAGCCCGCGGATCATCTGCCACATGCCGTGCCGGCTGCGCGGGTCGAGCCCGGTGGTCGGCTCGTCCAGGAAGATGATGCGCGGGTTCCCGACGAGGGTCATCGCGATGTCGAGGCGGCGCTTCATACCGCCCGAGTAGGTGGACGCGGGCTTCTTCGCCGCCTCCGTGAGGTCGAAGCGCTCCAGGAGTTCGGCGGTGACCCGCCGCCCCTCGGCCTTCGGCAGGTGGTGCAGGTCCGCCATCAGGAGCAGGTTCTCCTCGCCGGTGATCAGCCCGTCGACGGCGGAGAACTGGCCGGTGACACCGATCGCGGCGCGCACCGCCTGCGCGTCGGTGGCCAGGTCGTGGCCCCCGACGCTGATCGCGCCGGACCCTTGGCCGGGTGGGATGAGTGTGGAGAGGATCTTGACGGCGGTCGTCTTCCCGGCGCCGTTCGGACCGAGCAGGGCGAACACCGTTCCGGCCGGGATGCTGAAGTCGACCCCGTCGAGCACGGTCTTGTCGCCGTACGCCTTGCGCAGTCCGTTCGCCGCGATGGCCGGGTTCGTCATGGGTGTGGCTCCTTCTGCTTCTGCGAGGTGGGGGGAGGTGGTCGGTCAGAGGCTGCGGGCGGTGATGTCGCCCTGGGTGGTGCTCGCCTTGATGGCCAGGGCCGGCTCGCCGTCGTTCTTCAGCGCGTTGTCGATGCGGCCGACGACGGTGCCCGCGTCGAGCGAGGCCGAGACGCCGCGCGCCGCGCCGACCCTGATGTCGCCCTGCACGGCGGTGAGGGTGAGCGCGCCGCGGGTGGCCTCGTTGACGATCACGTCGCCGCGCTGGGTGCTGATTTCTCCGGGGCCGGTGAGGCGGCCGATGGTGACGGTGGCGTCCATCCCGGCGAGCCGGGCGCTCGCGGCCTCGTCCACCTTGACGGAGCGGTGGCCGCCCTCGAACACGACGTCCCCGAGGCGTCCGACGCCCCGGAACTCCGCGGCGGCGGCCTTCGCCTCGACGTGGGAGCCGGCGGGCAGCTGGACGGTGATCTCGACGGCACCGGACTCACCGAGGAGCCGGCTGCGCCCCTCCTTGGCAGCCCGGATGTCCAGGACGCCGTCGGCGTAGGCGACCTCGACGCGGCCGGCGGCCTTGGTGTCGCGGCTCTTGGAGGGGTCGGCGGGGAGGACCTCGACCACGGTGTCGGCGCGGTCGGCGGCGATGAAGCGGATGAGACCGGCGGCGATCTCGACGTGGGCGGTGACGGCGGCGGGGGTGTCGAACTTCGGCATGGTGCGCTCCTTCTGGGATGTGCGAACCGGAGTGGTTCGCGCTTTCCGATGAGGGAAACGCTACGTTGCATTCACGAACCCGGCAACACACTTGTTGCATCAGATACGCGTAACCGCACGTCAAAACAGAGAAGTTGGAGCAATGGGCTCTGGAGTAACGCAACGCCCGCCGTGCGAACCGTTGCAATGGTCTGCTAGCGAACGCTATAGTCGGCGCACCGGCCACCGCACGGCCGGGCCCGCGCCACAAAGGAGTACGCGATGCCGGGAGGCAGGCTCACCCAGCAGGAACGCCGCCAGATCGCCCGGGGCCTGGCCGACGGCCTGGCCTACGCCGAGATCGCGAGGCAGCTGGACCGCCCCACCTCGACCATCACCCGCGAGGTGACGCGCAACGGCGGCCCGGTCGGCTACCGCGCCGACGTCGCCCACCGCACCACCGAGCAGCGCGCCCACCGCCGGAAGAACCCCGCGCCCCGCGACGCGCGCCCGGGCCCGCAGCCCTACGGCCGGGACGCCGAGGCGGTGCGCGCGTACGAGGAGATGTTCACGACGGCCATGACGGCCTCGGGCGCACCCCTGATGATGTCGAGGGTTCTCGCGGCCCTGACCCTCAGCGACACCGGCAGCCTCACCGCCGGCGAACTCTCCGCACACCTGAAGGTCAGCCCGGCCTCCGTGTCCAAGGCGGTCGCGTTCCTGGAGACCCAGAGCATGGTCCGCCGGGAACGCGACGGGCGCCGGGAGCGCTACGTCGTGGACGACGACATCATGCACCAGTCGATGATGGCGAGCGCCCGCTCGACCGCCCAGCTCGCCGAGACCGCCCGCGAGGGCGTCCCCGTCCTGGGCGCGGACACGGCGGCGGGCACCCGCCTGGAGAACATGGCCCGCTACCTGGACTTCGTCTCCGAGTCGATAGCGCGCGCCGCCGAACAGGCCCGCGCCATCCTCCACACGAAGGCCCCGGACACTTCAGCTTGACGGGCCCTCAGAGCCCTTCGCCCACCCCTCACTTCCGGTACAGCTCCTCGATCTCCCCCGCGAAGTCCCGCGCGATCGCGTCCCGTTTCAGCTTCAGGGACGGCGTCAGGTGGCCGGCCTCCTCCGTGAAGTCCACCGGCAGCACGGTGAACTTGCGGATCGACTCGGCGCGGGAGACCAGGCGGTTGGCCTCGTCCACCGCGCGCTGGAGCGTGGTGCGCAGTTCGTCGTCGTGGACGAGTTCGCGCATCGGGACGTCCTGCTTCTTGCGCATCCGGCACCAGTGCGCGAGCCCGTCCGGCTCCAGCGTGATCAGGGCCGTGACGAAGGAGCGGTTGTCGCCGACCACCATGCACTGGCTGACCAGCGGATGGGCGCGCAGCCAGTCCTCCAGCGGGGCCGGGGTGACGTTCTTGCCGCCCGACGTGATGATGATGTCCTTCTTGCGGCCGGTGATCGTGAGGTAGCCGTCCTGGTCGAGCGCGCCCAGGTCCCCCGTCGCGAACCAGCCACCGTCGAGCACGGGTGCCGCCGCGCCGCGCTCGGCGTCCCAGTACCCCTGGAACACCTGCCCGCCGCTGAGCAGCACCTCCCCGTCGTCGGCTATGCGTACGGCGGTGCCGGGCATCGGCCAACCCACCGTGCCCAGGCGGGGCTTGAGCGGCGGGGTGACCGTGGCGGCGGCGGTCGTCTCGGTCAGGCCGTAGCCCTCGAAGATCTCGATGCCGGCGCCCGCGTAGAACGCCGCCAGCCGCCGCCCCAGCGGGGAGCCCCCGCAGATCGCGTACCGGACGTGCCCGCCGAGCGCCGCCCGGATGCGGCGGTAGACCAGCGGGTCGTACAGCGCCCGCGCGGCGCGCAGCCCGAGGCCGGGGCCGGGGCCGGTGCCGTGTTCGGCGGCCTCGACGGCCTGCCCGTAGCGCTGGGCGATGCGGGCGGCCCGGTCGAAGGAGGAGGCGCGGCCCATCTTCTCGGCGGTGGCCCGGCCCGTGTTGTAGACCTTCTCCAGGACGTACGGGATCGCCAGCAGGAACGACGGCTTGAAACCGGCCAGATCGGCGAGCAGGTCCTCCGTCCGGATCGACGGCGCGTGGCCGAGGCGGACGCGGGCGCGCAGGCAGCCGATCGCGACCATCCGGCCGAAGACGTGGGACAGCGGCAGGAACAGCAGGGTCGACGCGGGGTACTTGCTCACCGACTTGAAGACCGGGTGCAGCAGCTCGATGGCGTTGTCGACCTCGGCGAAGAAGTTGCCGTGGGTCAGCACGCACCCCTTCGGGCGGCCCGTGGTGCCCGAGGTGTAGATCAGGGTGGCCGGGGTCTCCGGCTCCAGGGTCGCGCGGCGCTCGGCGACGGCGTCGTCCGGAAGATCCCCGCCGAGCTTCTTCAGCCGGCCGAGCGCGCCCGTGTCGAACTGCCAGAGGTGCGCGAGCCCCGCGAGCTGCTTGCGTTCCTGGCTGATGATCCGGCCCTGGTCGGCGGTCTCGACCGCGCACGCCACGGCCCCGGAGTCCTGAAGGATCCAGCGGGCCTGGAAGGCGGACGAGGTCGGGTAGATGGGCACGGTGACGAGGCCCGCCGCCCAGGCCGCGAAGTCGAGCAGCGTCCACTCGTACGTCGTACGGGCCATGATCGCGATCCGCTCACCGGCCCGCAGCCCCTCCGCGATCAGGCCCTTGGCGACGGCCAGCACCTCGGCGGCGAAGTCGGCGGCGGACACGTCCTGCCAGCTGCCGTCCGGCTGCTTGCGGCTGAGGACGGCGTCGGCGGGGGCCTCGCGGGCGTTGTCGAACGGGATCTCGGCGAGCGATCCGCGCCGGACGGCCGGGGCGAACGCCGGTACGGACACCTGCCGGACGGTGCCGTGGGCGTCCCGCCGCATCGTCGGCTCGACCAGGGCGGGGACGGCGGGTGCGGGGGAAGGGGCGGATGGCGTGGACACGTGCGGCTCCTCGGCAAGGGGGACGGGCGGGTTCACTGCTGTCGTACGGGGGCGGCGGGCGCCGCCAGGAAAACGGGCCTTTCCCACGCGGGCGCGACGGACACCGCCAGGAAAACGGACCCCTCCCACGCGGGCGCGACGGACACCGCCCGGAGAACGGACCCCTCCCACGCGGGCGCGACGGACACCGTTCGTGAACGGGTCCCACCCGGGCGCGGACGCACCGGACGCCGACCGGAGAGCGGGCCTCCTCCGCGCGGCCCGCCGCGCCCCTCACACGCGTTCGAGGATCGCCGTGACCCCCTGGCCGCCCGCCGCGCAGATCGAGATCAGGCCGCGGCCCGGGCCCTCCCGTTCCGCGAGGAGCTTGGCCAGGGTGGCGACGATGCGGGCGCCCGTCGCGGCGAAGGGGTGGCCGGTGGCGAGCGAGGAACCCGCGACGTTCAGCCGGGACCGGTCGACGGGCGCGAGCCCTTGCTTCTCCCAGGCGGCCAGCGTGGCCAGCACCTGGGAGGCGAACGCCTCGTGGATCTCGAAGAGGTCGAAGTCCTCGATCCCGAGCCCGGCCCGCTCCAGCAGCCGGGGCACGGCGTACGCGGGCGCCATCAGCAGCCCGTCCTCGCCCTTCACGTAGTCCACCGCGGCGGTCTCGTACAGCGAGAGGTACGCCTGCGGTTCGAGCCCGTGCGCCTCGGCCCACTCCTCGCTCGCCAGCAGCACGGTCGCGGCGCCGTCCGTCAGCGGCGTCGAGTTGCCCGCGGTCATCGTCGCGTCGGGGTGGTCCGTGCCGAACACCGGCTTCAGGGTGGCGAGTTTCTCCACCGTGGAGCCGGGGCGCAGGTTCTGGTCGCGTTCCAGGCCCTGGTACGGGACGACGAGGTCGTCCAGGAAGCCCCGTTCGTACGCGGCGGCGAGCCGCTGGTGGCTGGTGGCGGCCAGGAGGTCCTGCTCGGCGCGGCCGATGTCCCACTGCCGGGCGGTGAGCGCCGCGTGGTCGCCCATCGAGAGCCCGGTGCGGGGTTCCGCGTTGCGTGGGATGTCCGGGACGAGGTGCCGGGGCCGTACGCCCGTGAGGGCCTTCGCGCGGGCGCCCGCCGACTTCGCGCGCCGGACGGAGAGCAGCAGCCGGCGCAGTTCGTCGTTGACGCCGAGCGGGGCGTCGCTGGTGGTGTCCGTTCCGCCCGCGATCGCGGAGTCGATCGCCCCGAGCATGATCTTGTTCGCGGCGGCGATCACCGCCTGGAGGCCCGTGCCGCACGCCTGCTGGACGTCGTACGCGGGGGTGCGCGGGTCGAGCCGCGAGCCGAGGACCGTCTCGCGGGCCAGGTTGAAGTCGCGGCTGTGCTTGAGGACCGCGCCCGCCGCGAACTCCCCGACGCGCTCGCCCCGGAGCCCGAACCGGTCGACCAGGCCGTCGAGCGCGGCGGTCAGCATCTGCTGGTTGGAGACCTGGGCGTAGGGCCCGTCGGACCGGGCGAACGGGATGCGGCTGCCGCCGATGACCGCGACCCGGCGGGGCCGCGGGAGTGCGAGGGGAATCAACTCGACCAACTCATCTCGACCAGCTCCTGACTCTTGAGTAACCTTACTCCAGAGTAAATCTACGACCGAGCAGGGAGTCTGGACAATGGCCGACCGCTATCTGCACCTGACCGGCACGGCACCCGGCAAGTTCCTCACCCGGAAACTCGGTCTCCCGCAGCCCGCCCGGCTGCGCCGCTGGACCCTGGAGACGCCGACGCTCACCGGCCCCGTCCTCCACCTCACCGCCGGGAAGTCCGCCGTCACCGAGGAGCTGGCCGCCGTCCTCACCGCCACCGGCCTGGAGGTCCTCACCCGCGCGGACCGGCCCGCCGCGCTCGTGCTCGACGCGACCGCCGTGGAGACCGCCGCCGGGCTCGGGGCCGTACACGCCGCCCTCCACCCCGTCGTCCGCTCGCTCGCCCCCGGCGGCCGGGTCGTCGTCATCGGGGTGCGGCCCTCGCCGGAGGACCACCACCAGGCCGCCGCCCAGCAGGCCCTGGAGGGCTTCACGCGCTCGCTCGGCAAGGAGATCGGCAGGGGCGCCACCGTGCAGCTGGTCCGGATCGCCCCGTCCGCCGTCGCCTCCGCCGAGTCCACCCTGCGCTTCCTGCTCTCGCCCCGGTCCGCGTACGTCAGCGGCCAGGTCATCGAGGTCACCGACGCCGCCCCCGGCCAGGTCCGCGACTGGGCCGCCCCGCTCGCCGGCCGGACCGCCCTGGTCACCGGCGCCGCCCGGGGCATCGGGGCCTCCGTCGCCTCGGTCCTGGCCCGCGACGGCGCCCAGGTCATCTGCCTGGACGTGCCCCAGGCCCAGGAGGACCTGGTCCGCACCGCCGACCGCCTCGGCGCCACCGCGCTCCCCCTCGACATCACCGCCGAGGACGCCGCCCAACGCATCGCCGCCGCCGCGCCCGACGGGCTCGACGTCCTCGTCCACAACGCCGGCATCACCCGCGACCGCCGGCTCGCCAACATGCCCGCCGACCGCTGGGCCCAGGTCATCGACGTCAACCTGGACAGCGTCCTGCGCACCACCGACGCGCTGCTGAAGGCGGGCACCGTCAACCGGGGCGGCCGGATCGTCGCCACCGCCTCCATCGCGGGCATCGCCGGCAACAACGGCCAGACCAACTACGCGGCCAGCAAGGCCGGCATCATCGGCCTCGTCCGCTCGCTGGCCCCGCGCGCCGCCGCCGACCACGGCGTCACCGTCAACGCGGTCGCCCCCGGCTTCATCGAGACGAAGATGACCGCCGCCGTCCCGCTCGTCATCCGCGAGGCGGGCCGCCGGATGAACTCCCTCGCGCAGGGCGGCCTGCCGGCCGACGTCGCCGAGACCACCGCCTGGTTCGCCCAGCCCGCGTCCGCCGCGGTCAACGGCCAGATCGTCCGGGTCTGCGGCCAGAGCCTGCTGGGGGCGTGACCCGATGAGCCTGACCCTCTCACTGGCCCGGGGCGCCGTCACCTCGCCCTTCAAGCGGGCCGGACGCCCCGGCGCCACCCTCCCCGCCGGCCGCCTCCACCTGCCCGCCGCGCCCCTCGCACCCGGACGCCTCGCCGCGTACCGCACGATCTGCGGCTTCCCGGCGACCGGGCCGCTGCCGTTGACGTACCCGCACGTCCTGGCGTTCCCCCTGGCCATGCGGCTGATGACCCGCCGCGACTTCCCGCTCCCGGTCACCGGCCTCGTCCACACCTGGGTCGAGATCGCCGCCCACCGCACCCTCCGGCCGGAGAATTCGCTCGAACTCACGGTGTACGCGCAGGAGTTGAGCCCGCACCGGCGCGGCACGGAGGTCACCGTGGTGACCGAGGCGCGGCTCGCGGGCGAGCTGGTGTGGGAGTCCCGCAGCGGCTATCTGTCCCGGCACGCGACGCGTACGGAAGCGGCCCCCGAGGGAGAACCCTCCGCGCCTCTCCCCGCCGTCGCCGAATGGCAGCTGCCCGGCAACCTCGGGCGGCGGTACGGTGCGGCCTCCGGCGACCGCAACCCCATCCACCTCCACCCGCTGACCGCCCGGCTGTTCGGCTTCCCCCGGGCCATCGCCCACGGCATGTGGACCGTCGCCCGCTGCCTGGCCGAGATCCCCGGCCCGGCCACCCTGCGCACCGTACGGGCCGACTTCCGCGCCCCGGTCCTGCTGCCCGGCACGGTCACGTACGCCACCGACGGCACGGCGTTCGAGCTGCGCGGCGGCAGGGACGGCGAGCGGGTGCACCTCACCGGGACTACGGGCTAGGCGCCTGCCACGGGCGGCCGTTCATCAGGTTCTCCAGGCCCGCCCAGGAGAAGTTCATCATCGTCGCCGCCGCCTCCCGGGCCGAGACGCCCGGGGTCTCGTTGGCCCAGCCGGCCAGCGCCTCCGCGGCCCCCACCAGGGCCTGCGCGAGGCCCGCCACGTCCCGGTCCGGGAGCGCCGGGTCGTGGTGCGCCTCGCGGGCGGCGGCGCCGATCAGACCGGTCACGAACGCGACGATCTCCTCGCGCATCACGTGGACCTCGGTGGCGAACGGCTCCCCGTGCGTCCGCGCCTGCCGGTACAGCACCGCCCAGCCGTCCGGGTTCTCCGCGGTGTGCGTGAAGAACGCCCGCAGCCCCTCCCAGAGTTGCCGGTCGGCCGGGAGTCCGGGCTCCACGCCTCCCTGCACGGCGGCCAGCAGCGCCTGCGCCTCGCGCCGGATGCACGCGGTGAACAGCTCGTCCTTTGAATTCAGGTACAGGTAGACCAGGGGCTTGGACACCCCGGCCAGCTCGGCGATCTCGTCCATCGAGGCGGCCCGGTAGCCCCGCTGCCCGAACGTCTGCACCGCGGCGTCCATCATCTGCTGCTCGCGCACGGCGCGCGGCATCCGCTTGTTCCGCACAGCACCCACGTCGACTCCCTCCCGCCCCCCGCAGCACTACTCCCCGGTAAGGGTACGTGGGGCGCGCGGACCCCGTCGTACGCCGCAATGCCGAGGGCCCCTCCTCCGCGCGGGAGAAGGGGCCCTCGGGTGATGCGGCGGTGATCAGGCGGCGACCGGGACGCGCTCCGGCTCGGTGTCGCGGATCTCCTCGTCCTCGTCCACCGGGGAGGCGGAGGCCGAGTTGTAGGCGTCGTGGTCCAGGATCTTCTCGCGGGCCGAGACGATCACCGGGACGAGCGCCTGGCCGGCCACGTTGGTGGCGGTGCGCATCATGTCCAGGATCGGGTCGATGGCCATCAGCAGGCCGACGCCCTCCAGCGGGAGGCCCAGGGTCGACAGGGTCAGCGTCAGCATGACCGTGGCGCCGGTCAGACCGGCGGTGGCCGCCGAGCCGATGACCGAGACGAACGCGATCAGGACGTAGTCGCCGACACCCAGCTGCACGTCGAAGATCTGCGCGATGAAGATCGCGGCGAGCGCCGGGTAGATCGCGGCGCAGCCGTCCATCTTGGTGGTGGCGCCGAACGGGACGGAGAAGGAGGCGTACTCCTTCGGGACGCCCAGGCGCTCGGTGACCTTCTGGGTGACCGGCATGGTGCCGACCGAGGAGCGCGAGACGAACGCCAGCTGGATCGCGGGCCAGGCGCCCTTGAAGAACTGGAGCGGGCTCAGCTTGGCGACGGTCGCGAGCAGCACCGGGTAGACGACGAACAGCACCAGGGCGCAGCCGATGTAGACGTCGGCGGTGAACGTCGCGTACTTGCCGATCAGGTCCCAGCCGTAGTCGGCGATCGCGTAGCCGATGAGGCCGACGGTGCCGAGCGGGGCGAGGCGGATGACCCACCACAGGGCCTTCTGGAGGAGCTCCAGGACGGCTTCGCTGAGGGTGAGGATCGGCTGCGCCTTCTCACCGAGCTTGAGGGCGGCGATACCGGCGACGGCGGCCATGAAGACGATCTGGAGGACGTTCAGCTCGGCGAACGGCGTGATGACGTTGTCCGGGATGATGCCGGTCAGGAAGTCGAGCCAGGAGCCGGCGTGCTCGGGGAGCTTGCCGTCCTTCGGGGTGAGGCCGGTGCCGGAGCCCGGGTTGGTGATCAGGCCGATCGCGAGGCCGATGGCCACGGCGATCAGCGAGGTGATCATGAACCAGAGCACGGTGCGGCCGGCCAGCCGGGCGGCGTTGTTGACCTTGCGCAGGTTGGTGATCGACACCACGATCGCGAAGAAGACGAGGGGCGCGACGGCCAGCTTCAGCAGCTGGACGAAGATGTGGCCGACCTTGTCGAGCGTGGTGTACAGCCAGTCGATGTCCTGGCTGCGGGCGAGCCAGCCGAGCAGGACGCCGAGGACCAGACCGGCGACGATCTGGGCCCAGAACGGGACCTTGGGTATGCGGAAGCCGGAGCCCGCGGGCTTCTCGGCTGTGGACGCGGGGTTCGCGGACACGGACACACTCCAGATGTGACGCATCGGGACGCACGGGGACGGTGTGCGGGGGACGGGGGTGCGGCGCCCGCGTCAGGGGCGGCGCCGCTGCATGGTGCCGGTATCAGACGTTGCGGCAACAGACCGCGGACATACAGCGGCAGAGATCGACGTGAAGGCGCTCCACGAGCGGGACGCTCGTGGCAGATCGGAGGCGCACATCAGTCTTCATGCCGAACACGTTAACACTTGAACTTTGAGAACCTCAAAGGTCTTCTTTGGTACGAGAGAGCGCTCCGCCCACGAACTGCGGCCGCCCGGAATCCTCAACTCCGCCTGGAGACGCGAAAAACCCCAGTACAGGAGCAGCTGCTCCCGCGCTGGGGTTCGACGGAGAAAGGCGCGGAGTGTGAGGAAGCTTACGTTCCCCTTACGGGGTCACGCCGTCCTCGCGCGTGCGGTTGGCCTCCAGGCGGGCCTTGGCGCGGTCGACCGAGGAGACGAGCTGCTCGGACATCTCGTCGCGCTGCTTGCGCAGCAGGACGAAGCTCAGCGGCGCGGACAGCACCAGCGCGAGCAGGATGACCCAGACGACGTTGGACCCCCCGACCCCGGACGGCACCACTCCGAAGTGGACGGCGATGGCGGCGACGACGAAACAGCCGACGAAGATGCTGAGACGCATCGCGGTGTACCGGATCGTTGCGCTCGGCTTGGCAGCGGACACGGCTGGCCCTCTCTCTACGTACGACAGTCCTGCCCGACCAGTGAAGCATGCCCCGCAATCGATCGATTCGCTGGGCCGCGTCCCGGGGCGGTCAGCCCAGCGGCAGCAGCATGAAGATGTCGTCCCGGTCGTCGCCCTCGGCCACCCGGATCGCGCCCGGGACGCGCCCGACCTCCTTGTAGCCGCAGGCGGCGTAGAAGCGGTCGGCGCCGGTGCCGCCCCGGCAGGTGAGCCGGATGGCCTCGATGCCCTCGGTCGCGCGGGCCGCGTCCGCGACGGCCGCCATGAGGTCGCGGCCGTACCCCATGCCCTGGTGGCGGGGGTGGACCATCACGGTGTACGCCCACAGCCAGTGCCGCATCAGCCGGTGCGTGTTGAGCGTGAGGAACGCGGTGGCGGCGATGCGCCCCTCCTCGTCGTAACCGACGACCAGCCGGGTCCGCCCCTCGGTCAGGGCCACCTGGTGCTTGAGCAGTTCGGGCCGGATGTCCTCCTCCGACACGGGCGGAACGAAGCCCACCGCACCACCCGCGTTGGAGACATCGGCCCAGAGCGTGACGATGCCGTCGCGCACGGAGCGGTCGAACGCCGGATCCACCTCGAATGTAAGAGCCATAGGCGCAGATTAACTATTACAGTCCGTAGACTCAACCAGTGTCCGGAACGCGAGAAAGCTCCGGCCGGGGACGGTGGCCGGAGCTTTCGTACATGCGGCGTCGCGCGCGGCGCGCGCCGGGTCAGACCCGCATCGGCTGCGGCGACTCGCGCCGCTCCGCGTCCGGGCCCGGGTACTCGCGGAGGATCTCGTACCGGGTGTTGCGCTCCACCGGGCGGAAGCCGGCGTCGCGGATCAGGTCGAGCAGGTCCTCGCGGGTCAGCTTGTTCGGCGTGCCGTAGTTGTCCGCGTCGTGCGTGATCTTGTACTCCACGACCGAGCCGTCCATGTCGTCCGCGCCGTGCTGGAGCGCGAGCTGAGCGGTCTGCACGCCGTGCATCACCCAGAACACCTTGACGTGCGGCACGTTGTCGAACAGCAGCCGGGAGACCGCGAAGGTCTTCAGCGCCTCGGCACCGGTCGCCATCGTGGTCCGCGCCTGGAGCTTGTTGCGGACCTTGCCGTCCTTCACGTCCACGAAGTCGTGCTGGTAGCGCAGCGGGATGAAGACCTGGAAGCCGCCGGTCTCGTCCTGGAGCTCACGCAGCCGCAGCACGTGGTCGACGCGGTGCCGGGGCTCCTCGATGTGCCCGTACAGCATGGTCGCCGGCGTCTTCAGCCCCTTCTCGTGGGCGAGGCGGTGGATGCGCGACCAGTCCTCCCAGTGCGTCCGGTGGTCCACGATGTGCTGGCGGACCTCCCAGTCGAAGATCTCCGCGCCGCCGCCGGTCAGCGACTCCAGACCGGCCTCGATCAGCTCGTCGAGGATGTCCGACGCGGACATCCCGGAGATGGTCTCGAAGTGGTGGATCTCGGTGGCGGTGAACGCCTTCAGGGAGACCTGCGGCAGCGCCTCCTTGAGCGCGCTCAGCGACCGCGGGTAGTACCGCCACGGCAGGGAGGGGTGCAGCCCGTTGACGATGTGCAGCTCGGTGAGGTTCTCGCCCTCCATCGCCTTGGCGAGCTTCACCGCCTCCTCGATGCGCATGGTGTACGCGTCCTTCTCCCCCGGCTTGCGCTGGAAGGAGCAGTACGCGCACGAGGCGGTGCACACGTTGGTCATGTTGAGGTGGCGGTTGACGTTGAAG